>CAJOJI010000006.1:7356-44297 GCA_905234715.1 uncultured Saccharofermentans sp. | reverse complement strand
CCGAGAATACTCCCTGACCTGTTCAAAGGAACAAACATCGAGCTCTTCGTTGAGCCCGTCATCAATCTTGAATACGATGAACCCGACTACAGGGTCGTTATCGACAGCACAGTGGCGCTTATGAAGGCTCCGCAGCCTGATTCAACAAGAATAGCGGAAGTCTTTTACAACGAGCCTGTACGCTATATCAGCGACAGTGAGAACGGCTACTGTAAGATCCAGACCATGGATGGTCTTATAGGTTATGTAAAAGCTGCAAGCCTTCTTGATGAGATGGATTCGGTAGAGCCCGATATCCATCAGTATAAGCTCATAGTATCCGACCCGTCGAAGAACATAATGACCCACGCAAGTAACGGTACTCTGATACAGAAGGTCATGATGAACACCGTGCTCTACGCCGATATCAAGAGAGAAGGCGTTTACCAGGTAGCTTTGCCGGGCGGTGATTCAGGCTGGATCGGTTCATCAGGCGTTATCGAGCTTCCCACGAGAGGCGATACAGAAGAGGTATCCAGCCGTTATTTCGTCAGCTCCGTGCTGACATTCGTCAATGCGAAATACATTGAGAACGGCATGTCCATCGACGGCGCATCTGTTAACGGTGCCGTATATGTAAGTGCCGAGATCAACGGAATAGAGATCCCCAGGACCATGGAAGGACAGGCAGAGACGGGAATAGAAGTAGTTCCCGATCTGGACGCGGTTACGGGTCAGATAAGAATCGACCAGATACTGCCGGGCGACATATTATTCCTGTCGAGTCCGAAGAAAGCTCCGGGCGATACACAGATATATGAAATGGCCGTCTGTACCGATACGGGTACGCTGTTTATGCTGTCTCCTGCAAGGACGACGATAAGGCTGCGCAACTTCGAATCGGGTGATGATATATGCGAAAGAATAATAACGATAAGGCGTATTTTCAGCACTACGGCAACAAACTAAAAAGTGTCTAAAAAGTGTTGAAAATAATGTTGCATACTCAAATGGGTTGTGGTATTATTCATAGGCATTTGAATTCTAATAGGAGGTGTTTGCATGGCTAAGTGTGAAGTTTGCGAGAAGGACATGTTCTTCGGCAGAAAAATTAGAATCACGCGTTCACAGATTTCAAGACGCGCGCTTACAAAGCAGCAGGCTAACGTACACAGAGTTAAGGTTGTTGTTGACGGCACCCCCAAGTCAATGAACGTTTGCACACGTTGCCTTCGCTCAGGCAAAGTTGAAAGAGCGTAAGCTTAATTCTAATTCAGTTTTAATGAGAGGTTGCTTATGGCAACCTCTTTTGTTTTCCGGGGAAATATAAGCAAAAGAAAAGGGGAGCCTCACATTTTGAGACTCCCCATTCTTATTATCTGTTTTTTATTACTTCTTCGGAACTTCAATAACCGACTTGCCGCCCATGTAAGGTCTTAATGCTTCAGGGATCCTGATGGAGCCGTCTTCGTTGAGGTTGTTCTCGAGGAAGGCGATGAGCATTCTCGGCGGAGCAACGCATGTGTTATTGAGAGTGTGGGCAAGATATGTGCCCTCGGGTCCTCTGATCCTGATCTTGAGACGTCTTGCCTGAGCGTCGCCTAAGTTGGAGCAGGAACCGACTTCGAAATACTTCTTCTGTCTGGGTGACCATGCCTCTACGTCGCAGGACTTAACCTTGAGGTCAGCGAGGTCGCCGGAGCAGCACTCGAGTGTTCTTACAGGGATGTCGAGTGAACGGAAGTAATCTACTGTGTTCTGCCAGAGCTTGTTGTACCATGTCATGGAATCCTCAGGCTTGCAGACAACGATCATCTCCTGCTTTTCGAACTGGTGGATTCTGTATACACCACGCTCCTCGATGCCGTGAGCACCGACTTCCTTACGGAAGCAGGGGGAGTAGGATGTGAGAGTCTGAGGCATCTTGTCCTCATCTGTGATCGTGTCGATGAACTTACCGATCATGGAGTGCTCGGATGTACCGATGAGGTAGAGGTCCTCGCCCTCGATCTTATACATCATGTTCTCCATCTCTGCAAAACTCATAACGCCTGTAACAACGGAAGATCTGATCATGTAAGGCGGAATGTAGTATGTGAATCCGCGGTCGATCATGAAGTCGCGCGCATAAGAAAGGCATGCGGAGTGAAGTCTTGCGATATCGCCCTTGAGATAATAGAAACCGTTTCCTGATGTCTCTCTTGCCTGGTCGAGCTCGATGCCGTCAAGCTTTTCCATGATATCAACGTGATAGGGAACTTCGAATTCGGGAACGAAAGGCTCGCCGAACTTCTCAATCTCAACGTTCTCTGAATCGTCCTTACCGATCGGAACGGAAGCGTCGATGATGTTGGGGATAACGAGCATGATCTTTCTGATCTCTTCTTCGAGTTCAGTCTCCTTGACTGTGAGAGCTTCAAGCTCTTCAGCCATGTCTGTGACCTGCTTCTTAACCTCTTCAGCTTCTTCCTTCTTGCCCTGGCCCATGAGAGCGCCGATCTGCTTGCTGACCTTATTGCGGTTAGCTCTTAAAGCTTCTGCGCGGGTCTTGCTCTCGCGGTATTCCTTATCAAGTTCAATGACCTTGTCTACCAGAGGAAGCTTCTCGTCCTGGAACTTGTTCTTGATGTTCTGTTTTACGATGTCCGGATTGGTGCGTAAGAATTTAATGTCAAGCATGTTGTCACCTCTTAATTAATTAACCTCAATATTTTATTCTTAGAAGCCTTCAGTTTCAATCTGTCTCTACTGACATATCGCCGTCGTATGAGCCTGAAGGATATCTGCACGAAGGATCCCAGAGTATGTATTCCTGTATTCCGAGATCGTGGATCGCCTTGATCTGTGAGTTGATCTCCCTGTAGCCGTATTCGATGTAGTTGCCCTTACCGATGTAGGAAGCAGTAAATGCCTGAAGATAAGGTCTTACAGCAGTGAAGCCGGGCTGTTTGTAGATCGACTGGCACTCGTGGAGCACGCTGTAAACCATAAGGTAAGGCTGCTTGTCCGGGTAATCGAAAACGTGGCCGCCGAGCATTGTGCCAAGAGCATAGTGGGAAGGGTAGACCATCGGGCAGCAGGAATCGATGCCGGTCATTCCCAGTGTTTCAAAGTCCTGGCCGATTATCTTTGCATCGTTTACTGATGTTAATACGATACCGAAGATATCTGCCGATACGGGAACACCGTATGTATCCTGGATCCTGATCCTTGCTTCCTGAAGGAATCTGTTTACCGCTTCGGACTTTTCGGGATACTGGCCCTCTTCACCGAAATAGGGCTTAACCTTATTTTTAGTGGCTCCTGCAGGGAATCGTACGTAGTCGAACTGGATCTCGTCGACACCGTGTTCTGCGGCTTCGATGCCGATCTCAATGAGGTAATCCCAGTTTTCAACGCAGTATGGACTTAAGAAGGGCTTGTTGCCTTCGTTGCTGAACTGGACTACGTTGCCGTCAGCATCCTGGATGGCTCTTTCGGGGAAGTGCTGGGCAGCAACCTGGTCGTTGAAGGATACGATTCTTCCGATGACCCTTATGTTGTTGGCGTGGCACTTTTCGACGACTGCATCGATGTCGTAAGCATCCCAGACATAGCCGATCTCATTGGCTGTGGGGACTTTTGACATATAGGGAAGACCATACTCGTTCTTAAGGTCTATGACTATCGTGTTAAGTTCGCTGTTGTTGCAGAGCTCGATCGCTTTGTCGAGAGCGGAACCTGAACCTATATATAAGCCCTTAACCTCAAAATGTTCAGGCACCTTTACCTGGTCTTCAGGAAGTTCGGGGAGGGGACGCCAGTAAGAGTCTGCAAGAGGAGTAGCCTCCAGCTGCTCTGTGTGGTAAACGGTAGGTTCTGTAAATGTTGCTTCCGTGGATACCAATGTTGCGAAGACCGGCGTGCTGTCTGATGTATTGGCCTTTCTCGCATAGTTAATGATCTTGGTTATGCCTAATGTGATAAGAATAACCGCAAGGAGAGCAGAAACGGATAAAAGGATCGTAATGATCTTTTTGAGCTTCAGTATCTCGTCATTAGTATTATTGGTATTTAAATTATTATTATTAAGCATAGGACAATTATACAGACCTGTCCGCAAAAGAACAATTGAGAAAGGTACAAGTGTGCTAATGGTACCAACCTGTGATAAAATCTGATTATAAATATTTGATATTCAAAGGGTTGGAAATGATCGTTCGTAATTGTGCAGGCGGAATAGTGTTTACAGGGGATAAGGTTCTCCTTGTCTGCAATGATAAAGAGGAATGGGGTTTTCCTAAGGGTGCTGTTAAGACAGACAGTGACCTGAGCCTGTCCGATTTTGCCAAGACACGCGTAAAGACAGAGACCGGTGTTGATGCAAAGGTTATTGCTCCCTGCGGCAAGACAAATTACGAGTACTATTCGATATCAAGAAGAAAGCCTGTTCATAACAACATATCCTGGTTTGTAATGAAGTCGGAAACCGACGCATGCTCTGCTGATCCCGCTACCGGCACCGTGAACTGCAAGTTTGTAGGTGTTGCCGTTGCCCTTAATGATATTACTTACAGCCAGGATAAATCTCTCCTCATGATGGCTTACCAGAAGTACAGGGAGAGCTTAAAGGATTGAACCCTAACGTAACTCTCAGCAAATCCGGTGACTCAAAGATCGAAGTTAAGAAGTCGGTCTTTATCGGAAAGAGCTTTCACATAACATCACCCGAAGAAGCAAACAACTATCTTGCCGAAGAGCGCAAGAAGTATCCGGATGCAAGGCATCTTTGCTATGCATGGGTTTTGGGCGGTGAAGTTTCAAGACAGAAATCAAGCGATGACGGCGAGCCTCAGGGAACTGCGGGCCAGCCTTTGCTTGAACTCCTGACGTCCAATGGCTTTACGGACTCTCTTATCTGTGTCACTAGATATTTCGGAGGCACGCTTCTCGGAAAAGGCGGACTTAAAAGGGCTTATACCGACAGCGGCAGGGAAGCTCTTGAAGCAGGTGAACCCGTTACGCTGATCCCGGCGCTCAAGTGGAGACAGAACTGCTCCTATCCCGTTTTCGAGAACTTATCGAGAAAAGCAAATCAGTCCGGCTGGACGCTCGAAAACGTCGAATACGGCCAGGATGTTGCTTTTGACATCATAGTTCCGGTGGAAAGCGAAAATGAGCTTAAAAGGCTTTGCCTTGATATTTCGGGCGGAGCATTGGTCCTTGAAGATCCGGAAAATCTTCTTATGACGGGAGATAAGGTTTCCGTTTCCTGACTTGCGATTTGGAATAAAATCGCCCAAAATATGTGAGGCGGACAGGGGAGAATAATTCATGGAAAACGAGAATAGAGACAATATGGACAGACAGGAATATAATTCCCAAAGTCAAAAGGAGAAGACATACCGCATGATAATCTTCGTGTTATCGGTAATCCTTTTGGCGTGCGTCCTTTTCTCAGGCTTCCAGTCCATTTATATCTTTAATCTCAACAGCGGACGTGAAGGAATACTTTCCTATACAAGAATAGCAGGCTCAAGATCTTCGGCGAGCGAAACCGCTTCAACTGAAGAGACCGCAGCAACATCTGCCCAGGAACGCCCTGAACCGTGGTTTTCCCTGGAAGACGCCGCATCTGTTCCGGCAGCCGGCAAGACCAGGATGACTACTGTTGAAATAGCAGAGAAGGTAAGTCCTGCCACGGTATCTCTCAGCGTTATCGGTGTCGACAACGATCTTGAGAAGCTTCTTGGATCAGGTTCCGGATTCATTATCACCGATGACGGATATATCGTAACCAACAGGCATGTTGTGGTCCTGGCTGATGAAGCGGTAAGCACATATTATGTTACCGTTGTCCTGCCCGGCGACGAACACCCGGTAAGAGCCGAGATAGTAGGCAGTGATGCCCAGACCGATATTGCGGTGCTTAAGGTCGATACCGACAAAAAGCTGCCCTGTGTCACATTAGGCGATTCCGATCTGCTTCAGGCAGGAGAGCTTGCTGTAGTTATCGGCAATGCATTGGGCACTTTGGATGACTCTGTTACTGTAGGCGTTATCTCTGCAACTTCAAGAGAGATCACCAGAAACGGATACAGAGTTGAGGTAATCCAGACAGATGCATCGGTCAATCCCGGAAGCAGCGGCGGACCGCTCATCAATTCCTACGGTGAAGTCGTCGGCATCACAAATTCAAAGATAGTTACTTCCACATCGGATAATGTAGGCTTTGCAATTCCGGTAAATTCAGTAAAGAAGATAATCGAAGATATCATTAACTACGGAAAGGTAGTCGACCGCCCGTATCTCGGAATATCCGTAAGATATGTTCCGAATGAGGCTTATTACGGCGCTGTCGGAGGAGTTTATATCGAAGAGATGGTCAAGGACGGTCCCGCTTATGTGGCCGGCATTATGCTCGGAGACAAGCTCGTATCCATGGGCGGTGTTGAAATAAAAGAGACCGGTGATATTATTAAGGTGCGCGATTCATATAAGGTCGGCGATACGATAGAGGTCGTAGTCGAACGTGACGGCAAAGAAGTCACACTGTCCCTTACGATAGCAGACAGTGCAGACTTCCCTGATTAAGCGCAATATTACTTAAGGATGATAATTATATGAGCGGAAACACAAAGAAAATCGGCACCAAGGTTTTAGCCTGGATATTGATCGGAGCTATGATCCTGACATTTGTTTTCGCGATCGTTGTTGTACTGGTTCAGCAGCTTTCAATGTCTGCCATAGGATAAAGGAGAAACTCCTTTACCTTACGGCACGTCCTTTATCTGAGCCAATCCGTCTTCGTGGAATTCCCAGAGGTATTCATTGGCTTTGCTTGTAATGAACTGCTGATAGTTGTTCATTCTAAGGAAGCTGTTTACTCTGTCATACCATTCCGAGTTAGATGATTCTGATACGAAGAACACTATGTAGAATGTTCCGTTGTTTTCGATCATGGTCTTGTCGCCGAGCTTTCTGTCCGGCGAGAATATCCATTCGGCAAGTTTGCCTGAATATTTAGCCTGATAGATCTGGCTGTCGTGAACCACGGACAGTTCGCCCGCAAGAATATAGTCATTATAAAGGTTTTCGATCTCATTGCAGCTGTCAGCATCGTCCAGATAGTCGTAGATCTCCTGGCCCAATGCCTGTGTTGCGGCAATATCGGGCTGCATGTCGTCATTGAGCTGCTGGTTTGCAGTTATGATGTAGCAGTTGCGCAGATGCTCTGACATACGGTCTCTTGATACGAATACGAGAATGATCGGGAAACCGTCCTCGTCAGGGATTATCGTTGCATCACCGACGGTTCTTGTCTCATCGAAGAGCCACTTTCTGAAATCAACGTGAGTGACATCCTCGTAACGGCAGTTGGCGATAAGAGTGGAGTCAGGCTGTGAGAGTGTGTTTGCTGCAACTCCGGAGAAGTATTTAGCCGCACATGACTCGAACTTTGAAGGATCGCCGTTCATGGCAGCGATGATCTTCTCGGCATGGAGATTTGCAGTATCGATGAATGCCTGTTCTCTCTGCTCGTAAGTGATTCTTAAGATCTTGTAGCTTACGAGGTCGTAGATGCTTCTTGACTGGCTATATGCTCTCTCAGCCTGTTCGTCGGATGCTGAGAGCTGGATGAGCTTCTCGCCTGTCGCATAGTCTTCGGTGAAGTACTTCTTTGCAAGTGTGTTGATGATGATCTGCTCGTCGACCTGGCTTCCGAATACACCCTTGATGTATGTGTCGAGCGGAACGCCGAGTTCGTCAGCCTTGCCCTTGAGCCAGTTGATGTACGCATTGGCTCTGTCGTAGTGAGCCTTCTCGATAACGTATCCCTGCGCCGTGGCATCGTCGTAGAGGATCTCGATCTTCTGAAGGTCCTGGGCTGTTACATATCTGAAGTAATCTCTGTAAGTTGAGAATCTCTCGTCATCAAGATAAGGGGAGGAGAGCATCTTCTCCGTGTCGGCAGCGAAAAGGTCGACGCCTTCATTCAAAAGCTCATAGTGATACATAAAGCTGAATTCGCCGCTTGAAATATCTCTTCCGTTGATCGTAAGAGGGCTCTTGAACGATTCGTCCATGCCCGTATCGAGAGCAAAAGAGAGAACCGCGATTCCTGCTACAAGCAGGAGTCCGAAAAGGACAAAGAGGATACCGGCATTTCTTCTGTGCTTGCCGTGCTCAAGTGCATCTTCGTTCCTGTCCAGGTTGATCTCCGTGGGAATCTCTTTTTCCTTGGGTTCGTCCTTTTTGTCATCTTTGCCTCCGGGAAGGGAGGGAAGATCCGGAATCACTGCGGTGTCAGCAGGCTTACCTGTGAGAAGTTCGGGATCGATCTCAGCAAGATCGTTCAGTGTAACGCTCTTTTTGGGCTCTTCCACGGGTGAAGTCATGAAATCATTTGTCGGATTGCTTTCAGGAGAAGCAAGAACCTCTGTATTTAACGCTTGCTCGTTAACCACCGGCTTACGGGCCTTTTTATCGTCATTTCTATTTTTGTTGTTTTTACCCTTCATTAATTTTCCCCTTTTAATAAGTTACAGGTTAAGGACACTTTACCATAAAAGAAGAAACAACTTGGGTAAAGTATGCTATTATTAACACGTTTGTAATCTAAGAATAATAAATACCAGGGGTATTATGTGGGAAAAAATAGTCCAATACTGAAAGAAAAGCGTGGCACTTTAGGCGTGCTGAAGGAATATTGGCCCCAATTCCTGCTGGCATTTTTGTTCCCGACACTTACAGTACTTGCAGCTTTTGCGGTAACCGGGTGTTACCCGTTCGGTGACAGGACGATGCTTACTGTCGACCTTTATCACCAATATTGTCCTTTCCTTGTAGCATTCAGAAATAAGGTCCTGTCCGGAGATTCCCTGTTTTACACCTGGAATGACGGCCTCGGCCAGGAATACTATGCTGCCTATGCCAATTATGCGGCAAGCCCTCTTAATTTCCTTGCTTTGTTCTTTGATGCGAAGACAATGCCTGTCTTTATCGAGTCCGTTACTTGTCTCCGTGCCGGTCTTTCATCCATTTTCATGGTGCTGTTCCTCTCGGCGAATGACAACAAGAGAATAGATAACATTACCGTTGTATTCAGCTCATCCTATGCTCTTTGCGGATGGTTCATATCTTTTTTCTGGAACATAATGTGGTGCGACGCCGTCGTGCTTCTCCCGCTGATAATGCTCGGTCTTCGAAAAGTCCTTCTCGACAAGAAGTGCGGCCTCTATGCGGTAACCCTTGCTATAGCAATCATCAGCAACTACTATTCCGGATACTTCATCTGCCTTTTCCTCGTGCTCTTCGCACCTGCTTACTATATCTGCCTTTATTCCCGCGAGAAGCCCAAGGGAGATCCGGGAAGGCTCTGCTTTAAGACTTTTGCCGGAAGCGCAGTCCGTTTTGCCTTATCCAGCTTTATTGCTGCAGGCGCCTCGGCAGCTCTGTCAGTTCCGACATATCTGATCCTCAGGAACTGCTCTGCCACAGGCGACGAACTGAAGATGGACTATGCTCTTCAGAATAATCTTTTCGATTTCTTCGGAAGACTTATGGTATCGGCAAACCCCAACATCAGAGACGGTATGGCCAATGTTTACAGCGGCCTCGTTATTGCGCTTTTGCTGCCTTTGTTCTTCCTTCTCCCGTCAAGAACGGGTATCAAGCTCAAGCACAAGATAGTATTCGGTTCGCTTTTGGGCATCCTGTACTTAAGCTTTACCAACCGTACGCTTAACTTCATCTGGCACGGATTCCATTTCCCTAACCAGATCCCTTACAGGGAATCTTTCCTCATGAGCTTTTTGCTCGTCTTTATCGGATTCCTCACTATAAGACGCATCAGGAGCCTCGGCTCGAAATATATCACCGGCGCAGTATTGAGCTCTGCAGCATTCCTCATCCTTTTCGAGAAATTCGGAACAGGCAACGAAGGCTACATCCAGATCGGCTCGACACTGCTTTTTCTTATAGTCCAGGGCGCTGCACTCCATACTGTAAGCAATATCAGATCCGGCAAGAGCGAATTTTACTGCGAGACTCTTCTCACGGTTACGATGATGCTGGAAATGTTTGCAGCATCGCTCACGACGATCGGCCTTGTCGCTTATCACGAAGGCTTTACCGGCTATACGGCTTACGGCAAGAACTGGAAGGAAGTCTCTGCTTATGCGGAAGAAGTCGAGGGAACCGAAGGCCACATGAACTTCGAGCGTTCCGAGCTCTATCCGAACAATGTATGTGATCTTCAGTCCCTTTATGACGTTAAGGGTCTTTCCATTTTCTCTTCCACGACAAGAGAGAGCTTCGTCAAATACATGAGAAACTACGGTTTCCATAACAACGGCATCAACGGACTCAGAAATGCCGGCCTCACACGTGTTACCGCTACCGTTCTCGGCGTCAGGAACCTGATCGAGACTGACAATAATCAGGGTGTTCCGGCTCTGTTTGAGCAGGAGTACAAGGACGGAATTATCACTTCCTGGGCAAATCCCGATGCTTTGAGCGTAGGTTTCATGACCGATACCGCGGTAATCGATTATGCTCCTGACTACGATAAGAACCTTGATGCTTTCGATAAGACAAACGAATGGCTCAACAGCATGGGCGCTCCGGACGTCTATAAGCCCGTAATGCTTACGCCCGGTAAAGCAAGCGGCCTTACTACGAACGAAAAGCACAATGAAGTTCTGTCTTACAGCACTGCGGGAAGCACTCCGAGCGAAGGTTATTCATTTAATCTTACGGTTGAGGAAGCCGACATCGGTTCTGATGTTTATGTCTATGTAAATGCCCGAAAAGGCGGAAATGTCACCATAACAAACAACGGCAAAACACTGAAGTTTGAGATCAGAAGCTATCAGATAATCTGCCTCGGAGTCTACGAGGGTTCGCCGATCGAACTCAACGTTAAGTACAGCGAGAATCCGGGAGCTTCTCTCTTCGTATACGGATATCAGCTTGACCAGGCAGGCTATGCACAGATGTTACAGACATTCAGCGATGAGCAGCTTGAGGTAACATCTTACGATTCAACCTCCATTTCCGGACATATCGAAGTTAAGGAAGACGGCCTCATGTTCCTGTCTGTTCCTTATGCTGAAGGCTGGTCTGCCGAAGTTGACGGCAATCCCGCAGAGGTAGTATCCATTCAGGATGCTCTTATGGGCATAAAGCTCGAAAAGGGAAGCCATGACATTTCGCTTAAATACACTCCGGCAGGATTCAAGGAAGGCGCCATGATCAGTGCGGTCTCCGTATTCCTCATTGCTTTACTCTTTATAATTCCCGCAGTTGCAGGCAAGGTCAAAAAAGGAAAGGCTGAAGCTGCAGTTGCTGCGGCTACAGTTCCTGAGACTGAAGGACCTGAGATCGAAGAGATCCCTGTTTCCGAAGTGATCGGACAGGCTGAAAAAACAGAAGACACTTCTGAATCCGAAGCGACAGATAATGCTGAAGCAGAGGATGCTCCCGCGGAGGAAGAATCTGCTGAAGAGAATCCTTCTGAAGAGGAAGCTGCGAAACAGGATAAGGAAAGCGCACCTTCTGATGATGCGGATGAACCGGAGGCTGAAAATGATTAAGGCAGCCGGAAAACTGAAAACATATGACGGCGTGGTCTTCTGTTTTATTGCATCGGTGATCATTGCCGTTATCGCTTATAACATCGGTCTTATAACAGAACCCGGCAAGATACTTCCTGAAGGACTATCCATGCGCAGCGGCGAGATGAGCGGCAACATAGTCCGCGGCATCGACATTGCAGTTGAGGATGTAGAGCTGATCAGATCGGGAAAAGCCTATGCGGATCTGTGGAGACTTCTGACATTCGTTCATCTTGATCTGTTTTTCTATCTGGCACTTTTGATCCCGAAGGCTGCCAGGACCATTCTTTTTATCGGCTACTTTATGAGATTCGGTCTTTGCTGTTCTGCCATGTATTACTTCATGTCAGAGCATATAAGACTTTCAAGACTCTCATCAGCACTTCTTGCGTTAATGTATACGTTCTCTTCACAGATCGTATTGACCGCACAGTTCTCTTCTCTCATGAACATGGCGCTGATGATACCGGTTGCCTTGTCCTGCTTTGATTCATATCTTCAGAAGAGAACATGGAAATCATTCATCCTCGTATGCCTCTCATCATTCGGCATAGCTGTATCCGGCGGTTACGGACTTATCACCGGAATCCCTTTCATGATCCTCATGTCCCTTCTTATGTGCATAAGCCTTTACAGCACTTTCAAGATGGCTTTTACTTCCTGGCTGAAGCTTTTGGGCGGATTAGTAACAGGTCTTATTCTGTCTGCGGCTTTTTCCGTACCCGGCCTGCTTTCGATGGAATTTAACATCAATGTGGCAGACAGCTTCAAGAATGCAAAGGTAAATTACACTGTTTTCGAACTCATCAGGGGAACATTCCTTCTCCGTTCCGGAAGCATATATCAGAATAATGCTCCGCTGTTCTATGTCGGATTGCTGACTTTGGTTGCCGTCATGGCTTTTGCTCTTAACGAGAGGATACCCGTAAGGCTTAAGGTTGCTTCATCACTGATTGCGGCCGTAGTCCATATTTTGTGCAGTTCCTCATTTATGAACGAGATGGTAAGTGTTTTCGGACCGTCCGCGCTTCTTAATTCCTCGAAGCACATCTGCCTTGAGATCATCATCTTCTTTATGGCAGCCGTCGGCCTTCGAAATGTTAAGAGCCTTGAACGCGGCGGATTTATCGCCTCAGGACTCATTCCTTTATTCTTCCTGGTAATGTCCGGTAATTCCACAGCAGGAACGACTTTTGCAAGCCCGATCGTTATCTCAACATTTATCGGAATGGTTGCCGAAGCATGCATCGTATACGCTCTCGCAAAGGATAAGTTCTCAAGAAAGGCCAAATATGCGGTTCTTTTCCTGACTTTCTTCTTTGTCGGAGTTAACACGGCATTTATGTTCTTTAACAATACACTTCAGAAAAAGGCTGTTGAGGAGTATTTCAGTTCAAGCTGCGGAAACGCTTCATCCGAGAGGATCATTTATGACGCTGATTTTGATCTTCCTGCCATAAACGGCGGAGACAAATACCAGATAATCCCTGATGACCTCAGCAATTTCATTGCAGGAGATTCGGCCGTTGAAGATCTGAATTACGCTTCTCTCAGAGTTGCAGGCACGAAACTCTTTGACGAGATCTTCTTAAAGCCTTCCGACAAGAAGGAATTAAGACAGGAGGGACTTAATACATATCTGCTCAGAGAAGGCAGCAATGTCATTACTTTCACCCCGTTCGAAGTATCCTCAGACGAAAGACTGTTCATATACTGCAATGCGGTTAACGGTGCGGCTGTAAAACTTACCACGGAAAACGGTGATTCCGCAATAGCATTTACCGGACCGTTCTTAACTGAGATCGCTCAGACTTCCGGAGAAGTTACCGCCGAATTCACGATAGATTCCGATGGAGATGATGCCTGCAGGATCTCGCTTTATAAGCTTAATGAATCGGCTTTTGAATCCTTCGAGGCTTTGTCCGGCACAGTCAGCGGCTCAAGATTCATGATAGACGTTTCCGGCGTGGACGGAACATGCACCATTGTTCTGCCTTATGCTTATGACGATACAAAGATCAGGGTCGACGGCATAACCTGTGATACTTTCGAGTACTGCGGAAAGCTTGCGGCTACTTTTGTCTGCAACAATGACATTATGGAGGCTTCCGTTGAGCGTAAAGATTCCGGAATTGTTCCGGGAATCCTCGTGAGCGTCTTTGCGGCAGCCTGCCTTATCGCAATTCCGGTTACCCATATGTATAATGAAAAGAAGAAAGTAACCGGTGAAGGGACCGACAACAATGCTTAGCAGGAAAATAACAGACGGCACGGAATTTGTAGTTTTCGATATGGAATGGAATCAGCCGATGCCGGGCAAGGAATATCCTTTTGAAGTCAGTAAACTTACCGGTGAGATAATCGAGATAGGCGCATTCAAGTATGTCTATGACAACGGCGAGCTTATTTACAAGGATTCTTTCTCAACTGACATAGCGCCGGTCAAGTATACAAAGCTTCATTATCATGTAAAAAAAGTAACCCACAAGAAAAATGCCGATCTTTTAAACGGCATTCCTTTTAAGGACGCTTATTCCGAATTCAGATCTTTCTGCGGCGATGCGATCCTGGTAGGGTGGGGAAGTTCAGATCCCTCAATGCTGAAGATGAATCTCGAATTCTTCGGCATGGATTCAAAGCTCGATATGTTCTTCCTTGACCTCCAGCCGATCTTCTCTTTATTTGCAGGACTTCAGGGAACACAGCGCAGTGTTGAAGCAGCCGTTGATTTCTATAACATCGACAAGAACGAGATCTTCCACAGTGCCACTGCAGATGCTCACTATACAGGTGCTGTTTTCGAAGAAATATTTAAACATAACAAGCCTTCAGAGGTAATATCCGCCATATCGAGTTCATCGATAGATCCGGATGTGCCTTCCGATTTCAGTTTTGTAGGCCCTGAATGCCTTGACGGAACCAGTGCATTTGCGACATCTTCCTCATTTATGAAGAATTGCCCGCTGTGCGCAAAGAAACTTTCCGTTAAGATTCCTTCTTTCAGGATCCGTAAATCCCAGTATGCTCTGCTCGAATGCAGGGAACACGGGGAGCTTTTCTCAAGAACAAGAGTAAAGAAAAACAAGGCGGGAAATTACTATGCGGCATCCGTAATGCGCTTTGCCACACAGAACGATTACTGGCTTGTAGCCTCCAAAAAAGAGGAGTTTGATAAGTACGGAGAGAAGGGCAAACCTGCCGAAAAGACTGAGACTGAGGAAAATGTAACGTAATTTGTAAACGAAATGTTAACAAACTATGTAAAAAAAGTTAGCAAAGTTCGAATTTTCTGTTGAAATTTGAATTGAGATGACATAAAATAGGCATAACTAAAAAGAAAAACTGTGCGGGGTATTCTATCCCCACTATTAAATAAGTAAATCAGTACCATACAAAGGAAGGTGCTTCTTATGATTAAAAGATTAGGTAAAGCTAAGAAGAGAAAGCAAGGCGCTATTCTTATCATGGTTGTAGTCATTTTGGCACTCGCCATGATCTTTATTTCCAGTGCTATGTTGCTTACGAAAGCTACAAGAAATCGTCTCTATGAGAATTCTTTGAGCAGCCAGGCTCGTCTTACTGTTACCTCTGCAGCTGAGGTTTTCTTAGAGGCACTTGAGACACAGGAAATTACCGATAAGCAGATGGACGGATTCCTCTCCGAGTCACCTACTAAAGCTGACGGTGAGATGAAGATGATCATCGAGGGCGTTCCCGGTATGTCAGAAGAAGAAGATAACTGTACTAAATTAAATATTTATTTAGATGAACATGATCATGATATTGTTTATTGTGATTTCACAACTACAATCGGCGATCAGGTTTCGAACGTAAGAATTGAACTTCATATAGACGATTCACAGCCCAGTTCGAGTGGACGTTTTAAGAATCAAATTGATATCGCCGGAGATGTAGGTGCGGAGCAGCTCCGTTTTACAGAAGGTGTCGGAATGACATCTCCTGCTAAGAGAGCACAGGGTATCACGGATAATACAATCCTTTTGAGAGGATCCGGCTATGAGCAGGCATCATCTAACGTAGTTTATTCAACAATCGTATATGCTCCCGGTTCGGTTGCCAAATGGGGTGGTGGCAATACCTTCCATGGTGATATGGTATTCCTCGACAGCGCATATATGAGCACATACAGTAGTGGCTGCAGCTATAATGGTGATTTCTATTTTATCGGAAAGACTAATAATGATGCGGCATTTAAGTTCGAGTATGATGCCGGATGGGGCGACTGTTTTGGTGCTAATGTAAATTTCTATTTTGATGGAAGAACTGTTCAGGATGCGAACTTAGATGTAAATCAAGACCAAAATCATAAGATCCAAGATACGATAACAGCGACAGGCCGTACGTGTTATTTTGTCGGCGTAACCGGGGATGTTGAAGCTACTTATGGTGGTAAAGAGTACTGGCCGGTAGAAAAAGATGTAAGTATTTCTTACGATGTTACAAACGCAGGCAGTTCATTGCCGAGTGCTGCTAATTCCTATATGCAGGTCTACAAGCAGTATGACTATGCTTCTGCTGCAAATGCTTTCCCTACAGATACAACTACACAGGTACTTAACAAGGTAAATTATCAAGGTGAAAAGATGACGCTTTCAGCAGCTAAAACCTTCGCATATGATAATTACGGTACAGATACGAATGGCACGTATTATCCTGCAGGAGATGAGATTCCTGCCGGCACAGAGATCATTAAATTTCCTTTGACAGCGACATATCCTGAATATCTCAAGATTACTCAGGGCGGATCTAAAGTAATTGATCCCGATAGGACATTCAATGTAGGCAGTTTGTCTACTTACGATGATGATGGCGACAGAATTATCGACCTTAATAAAGGTGGAGCATATTATTTTACAGCCGGTACTACGATGAGCACTAACAATGATGTAACGCCGTATGTATTTGCTGTTGACGGCAAAAAAGGCACAACATTACTTTATTTTGGTGCTGGAACATATAATTTAAACTGCTGTGTTTTTGCTTTGTATAACGTATCTGATACATCTTCAATTATTTGTATACTTGAAGATGGCGCAAAATTAGTATTGTCCGGAGATTCACAATATCAAACTCCTAATTCTTTATGCTCTGCCGGTTTCATTTCTCTTGACAGAGGTAAGAAGAGCGCAACTGCAATTGGTGAATATATTCAGGACAAGTCCCGTGGCTATGAAAATGTTGAATGGGAACAGGCAAACGGTACTAAATCAAGTTACTCAAGTTACTATGATGGAAATGTCAGACCGAACATCTATATTTACGGCGTAAAGAATAATACGGTAACATTTGGTAATGATAATATTGTCGAGGCATATGTCGGACTTTATGACGGAGCTAATGATGCTTCCGGATTCTATTCAGCTTCAAATGGCGCACAATGTGCTATTTATGGAAGACTTGAAGGAAGAAGGATTACAAATGGAACGGCCGATAAGTACACCATGCCTTACTGTCCCGCTCCAAGTGAGAGCAATGAACTCCCCGATGAAAGACCGGCTAAGACCAAGTACAAGGTAGCTAATATTACGTACTACTATGGTACTGGTGTAGGCGGCTGATCCGAATAAAATCAAACAATAAATAAGGCTTCGAAAGAAGCCTTATTTTTTTGTCAAATATATATTTGGTTATTCGAGAATAAGAATACCGGGTATCAAAAGGATATCTTCTGCGATGGAGTCTGCAGACTGCTTTACGATACCGGAATCAGGATCAGGCTCAACGCCGTAAAAATCAAAACTCTCTTTATCTGCAATTATCATTTCAGATCTGGTGATGAGATCGCAAAAAGCGTCATATAATGGATTGTTCTTATCAAGAAGAAGAGTTCCTTTGTCAACAAGATAGATAATCAGATTATTAAAGCGCGAATTGTTTATTGCCTTGAAAAAAGATCTGAGCAATTCTCTTCCGTGGTCTGAATCGCTGGAATAATAATCATGTTTTATCAGGATATACTTTGAGGAATTATCATCATCCTCTTTTTGCTGTAATACTTCCAGAACAGTATTGTCAGAGTATTCCTGAATGACATCCTCAGAAAACTCAAGATTGTTTTTTTGACTGTTGTACATCAAAATCCCTCCCGTCAGAAGACAAGAAGCGCATAGAACGCTGGATCGAGTCTTTACTGGTACCCCAGGGCTTGTCTGTGTTCCTGTAATCGAATTTAAGTGTGAAATACTCGACATCCGATATCAGTGCTTCAAAAGTTTTAGCGTTGTTGTTATAAAGAGCATCAACAAAGTCTGATGCCTCATTTTGCGAGAGTTTGGCAGCCTGTCTTAGAAGCATTGCCGTATGAGGAAGACAATGGAACTCCGAATTCAGGAATTTTCCCTTGAAATCCTGATCATGAGAGAACATCCAGCAGATAACTTCGATGTAATGTCCCATTGCCTCGTTGAGATTGTCGCAGATCGGACATGTGTTGATCCTCTTTTCGATCAGGTCAGCAACCGAGTTAAGCTTCTGCTTATAATCTGAATTCCTTCCTTTAAGCAGACCTGCTTTGGCAGGAATTGATGCCTTGAGCTTAGGGTCGAGTTCTTCATGAAAATCCTTAAGATGCGTATGCATGACAAGACCAAGTCCCAAACGGTTGGTAACAGCCTGATTAAGTTTGCCCATGTGAACAGGGCAGAAGCCGGTCTTGTTGGTTATCTTTCTTGTATCAGGTTCCATAAGGGAAGGACCCAGATAGTATTCGAGATAATTATTTTCTGCTTTGTCACGAAGTCTGCATACGGGACAGCCGCATGACTCGTTGTAAGCATCGTTAACGGGGATCATGTAAATCTTTTCCATCAGGCACCCTCCGAATCTGTGTTCCTGGACATATGTATAAGACGGCTGGCTCTTACATTTACGCTGTTCATGGTGATTGAAGTAAATTCCTCAACTGCGCTTCCGACACGCTGCTGGGCTTTCTCAAGCACTTTTTGCGCATCGTAACCATAGTAGAGAGCCAGATCAAGGCTGATCATTACGCCGAATGTCTGTTTTTCTGTTTTAAATGATATGACTTCCGCAAAACCGGGGACATCCTTAAGCACTATCTTAACGAGGTCAAGAATTGCTTCGTCTGATATTGAATAAGAACCTAATGAAGAGAAGGTAGGTCTTACGACCGTTCTGTCTGAATCGGGAGCAAGAGGTGCGACACCGCGCTCACGGTCAAATCTCTGTCTGAGTTTGCTGAAAGGATCAGAGAAGTAGCCGGAGAACTCGTGTTTGATTTCCATGCTCGGGACGGGGATGGTATGCATACCTTCATTCATTCTGGTATTGCGCGCCAAACGTCTCTCTTCTTCGGTCGAGACGTCTTCAATCCTGATAAGCATCGAAGGCTTATTGAGCCAGAGATTGGTACAAATCTTATCCAGCATTGAATCGGATGTGCCGAGGATCATTAGTGCACGAGGCATGGATTCAACCAGTGCACGGCGCATAACCGAAGATCTTGTCGGATCGACAAAGATGGCCTGCCTTACAGACTCCATCTTCGTAGGAGCCTTTTTGGCAGAAGTGCCGGCAACGATACGGCTTCCGTTGATCAGAAGACCGTCATCGATGATGTAATGGATATTGTTATCTCTTGCAACCTTTATGGCACGTGTGCTCTTACCGGTTCCTGACGGACCGACAAAAGCAATAACCGCAATGTTTGATAAAACATCACGTGTTAACTGCTCATTTGAAAGGACAAGCTCAATGCTGCGCTCAATACTCTGGGATGAAAAATCAGAATTCTGATTCAGCGGTGAAGTGCCGGACCTGTCAAAACGCTTAAGCGTTCCCCGAAATTCAGACAGTAGAGTTTTACGCGCCACAGGAGCGCTCTTATTTACACTCTGTTCCTGTTTTATCTCGTCACGGTTGTCCAAAACTTAATGTCCTTTAGCCGTTCCAGTTATGGAACACTTCCTGGATATCCTCGTTCTCATCCATCATATCGAGCATCTTCTCGAGTTGGGCAATGGCATCGGGATCTGTAACTTCGGCTGTTGTCATGGCAACAGGTCCGAGTGTTGAGTCTGCGATGACATAATTCTTTGTTTCGAGAGCGTCTCTGACATCGTAGTAGTCGGATGTGGAAGTGGAGATGATGTAGAATTCATCGTCGCTGTCAAAATCGGCAGCTCCGCAATCCAAAGCATCGCCCATTACCTGATCCTCGTCCTCGTATTCCTCTTTGGAGATGAGGATAGTGCCCTTCTCGTTGAAAAGGAAAGAAACGGAACCGTCTACGCCGAGATTTCCGCCGTTCTTATCGAAAATATGTCTGAGATCAGCTGCCGTACGGTTACGGTTGTTGGTAAGTGTCTTGACCATGATGGCAACGCCTGCCGGACCATAGCCCTCGTATGTGATCTCCTCATAATCGTCGCCTTCGCCGGCTTCTGCAGCCTTTTTGATAGCACGGTTGATATTGTCGTTGGGCATATTTGCATCCTTAGCCTTCCAAACGACTACTTTCAGCCTGTAATTACTGTTGGGGTCAGGACCGCCTGCCTTGACTGCTACTGCTATCTCTTTGGCAAATTTTGTGAATACGGCGCCCTTTGCTGCGTCGGACGCTTCTTTCTTTCTGCGGATATTACTCCATTTTGAATGACCTGACATTGGTGTTCCTCCAAGTTGAATTTCGTATTATAATAAACTTTAACATTATACATTTTTCGAACTGATATATAAATATGGCTATGCGGTTCAAATCGTGTAATATTGCAGACACGTGATTGTCAAATTTATTTTTTGTGCAGATTGTCTTTTTAACTTGTTATTTACCTTATTCTGTTGTATAGTTCTAACATCTATGCTTGGGCGAAGTGCGCCTGTTTGTTTAGTGTGCATTACTTGAGTGTGAATTTTTATAGGATTGTCGGGAGGGTTCGATGAAGAGATTAGGTGATATTCTGGTCGAAAGTGGCTTCCTAAATGCTACCGAACTTGCAGAAGTACTTAGTATTCAAAAAGAGAGCGGTAAACGTCTCGGTGAGGTTATCGTTGAGAGCGGATTGATGTCGGAGTTCGACATCCTGAGAGCGGTATCCAGTCAGTACAATTACCCGATCATTGATCTGGCAGGTATTGATGTAGACCCTAAAGCTACCGCACTGCTTACACAGAAGTTCTGTGAAGAAAACATTGTATTCCCGATAGGTTTTGATAATGACAATCTGGTCGTCGCCATCGATGACCCGATGAATATTACGATTGAGGA
Organism: uncultured Saccharofermentans sp.; assembly: GCA_905234715.1. Classification (GTDB taxonomy): domain Bacteria; phylum Bacillota; class Clostridia; order Saccharofermentanales; family Saccharofermentanaceae; genus Saccharofermentans. Next base: position 23,474 of record CAJOJI010000006.1, on the reverse strand, counting down.
CGAGCTGCAGTTCCAGACCGGATACCAGGTATCCCTGATGCTTGCAACACATTCTTCAATCGTTGATGCTATCAGAGTTAATTACGGTAAAGAGAGCGCCAACAAGGCTGCTGAGGAACTTGGTGCAAGTTTCGAGCAGGACAGCCTGGATGATAATTCAGAACTTTCCGAAGCCGTCAACAGCGCGCCGGTTGTAAAACTCGTTAACTCAATGATTGATTACGCTATCAGATCAGGCTCATCCGATATTCACATCGAGCCTCTTGAAGACCGCGTAAGAGTCCGTATCCGTATCGACGGTGTCATGCAGGAAGTCATGAGCAACCCGATTTCTGCTAAGGACGCCATCACAACGAGAATCAAGATCTTAGGCGGTATGAACATTGCAGAGAAGCGAATTCCTCAGGACGGTCGTATTACAACAGTAATCAACGGCGAGCCGGTCGACATGCGTGTATCTATTCTTCCTTGCGTTACCGGTGAGAAAACGGTTATCCGTATCCTTGCCAAGAACGACGCGAACCTTAACAGATCTTATCTTGGTATCAGCGACCGTAACAATGAGATGATCGACAAGATGATCAAGATCCCTCAGGGAATCATCCTCATCTCAGGTCCTACCGGCTCAGGTAAAACAACAACGCTTTACACTCTCCTTTCAGAGAAGAATACAGATGAAGTTAATATCATCACAATCGAAGACCCTGTAGAAATCAAGATCCCCGGATTGAATCAGGTACAGGTTAACGCTAAGGCGGGCATGACCTTCGCAAGTGGTCTCAGATCCGTTTTGCGTCAGGACCCTGATATCTGTCTCGTCGGTGAGATCCGTGACGGTGAGACTGCCGAAATCGCTATGAGAGCCGCAATCACCGGACACTTGGTTTTCAGTACTATCCATACAAATGATGCGGTTTCTTCAATCAACCGTCTTATCGATATGGGCCTTGAGCCTTACATGGTTTCATCAGCCCTGGTCGGCGTTGTTTCTCAGCGTCTCGTCCGCCGTATCTGTACAAACTGCAGAGAGTCCTATGATCCGGATGATTATGACAGAGAGTATTTGAGACTCGACGCAGGTCAGAAGTTATATCGTGGTAAGGGATGCACGGAATGCAACGAAAAGGGATATAAGGGACGTATTGCTATTCACGAAATTGTAATTATTACAAGAAAGATGAAAACTTTGCTTGAGAAGAGAGCGAGCGAAGATGAAATGCGCGTACTTGCAGTCGAAGAAGGAACACAGATGCTCCAGGATTCGGCAAGAGACCTCGTACTCGAAGGAATTACGACGGTCGACGAGCTTAACAGAGTTGCTTACACGATTGACTGATAAGGAGGTTTTTTAACGTGGAAGGATTTAGTTTATCGATTGAATCGATCTTGGCTGAATCGGTAAAAATGGGGGCATCCGATACCCATATTACTGTAGGATTGCCGCCGATGATTCGTGTAGACGGTATGTTGATGCCGTTGGGCAATCAGCCGCTTACAGCTGCAGATACTGAGTATCTTTGTAAGTCAATGATTGATAAGTCAAGACAGCAGTATCTGAACGAGAGAGGTGAGATCGACTTCTCTTACATTGTTGAGAACTACAGCCGTTTCAGATGTAATGTCTTCAAGCAGCGTGGTACTTATGCACTTGCTGCAAGAACTATTACAAATGAGATTCCTACATGCGAGCAGCTCGGTTTGCCTAACGTATTTAAGGAATTGGTTATGAAACCCCGTGGACTCATCCTCGTAACAGGTCCTACGGGTTCAGGCAAGTCAACAACACTTGCTGCCATGATCGGTCACGTTAACATGAGCAAGAAGTGCCACATCCTTACATTGGAGGAACCTATCGAGTATCTCCACATGCACGGTGAGGCTATGATCAACCAGAGAGAAGTCCACGAGGATACACTCTCATTCGCTAACGCACTCAGAGCTGCTCTTCGTGAGGACCCTGATATTATCCTCGTCGGAGAGATGCGTGACCTCGATACAATCAGTACTGCTATTACAGCAGCCGAAACAGGACACCTCGTTCTTTCTACACTCCATACTTCATCATCAGCTGATACAGTTAACCGTATCATCGACGTATATCCTCCTCACCAGCAGGATCAGATCAGAGTTCAGCTTGCTACTGTTCTTGTTGCAGTTATCTGCCAGACTCTCGTTCAGAGAATCGGCGGCGGCAGATGTGCTGCATTCGAGATCATGATTGCAAATGACGCTATCAGAAACAATATTCGTGAAGGTAAGACGTATCAGATAGACAGTGCTATCGCTACCAGCCTTCAGCAGGGAATGTGCCCTCTTGATTTCTATCTCGCAGAGCTTGTTAAGCGAAATATGATCACAAGAGATACTGCTATCCAAAGATGCAGAGTCCCTGAAGATCTTAAGCGCTTTATCAACAATGCAGGTCAGACACAGAGCCCGTTGTTCGGTGACTTGGAGTTTGCCTGAGCCAAGCGTAATTAAAGAAAATCTTAATAAGGAGGGAAATATCAGATGGCTAATTTCAGATATCAGATTATCGATTCCAAAGGTAAAATGTCTGAAGGCATCATAGAAGCTGCAACCATCGGAGAAGCATCGAGAAAACTTAAGCAAGATGGCAAGTACATTGCGTCCTTGTCTTTGGATAAGGGTAAAGGACTTGCCAACATGGAGATCGGAAGCCCTAAGCTCAAGACAAAGGACCTCGTTATCATTTCCAGACAGCTTGCTTCACTTTTGTCGGCAGGTATTACTGTTGTAAGATCTCTCGATATGTTGTATCAGCAGCTTGAATCAAAGAAGGCGAAGAAGTGCATAGGTGAAATCTATGAATCCGTTCAGAGCGGACGTTCACTTTCAGAAGCTTTCGGAGAACAGAGAGGCGTTATTCCTAACATCATGATCAGTATGATCTCCGCAGGTGAGGAATCTGGACGTCTTGACGAGATCATGGAGAGACTTGCAGATCACTTTGCAAAAGATGCAAAGCTCAAGAACAAGATTTCATCTGCAATGGTATATCCTAAGATCCTTGCAGGACTCACGGCTGCGATCAGTATCGGTCTCTTGACATTCCTTGTCCCGAAGATCGGTGATACGATCAGAGAAATCGGTGGTGATTTGCCTGGTCTTACAAAATTCCTTTTGAAGCTTTCCAGCTCCATCGTTCATTATTGGTACATTTACCTGGCTGTTGTCGGACTCCTGGTTTACGGATTTAAACTTTGGAAGAGTTCTGATAAGGGTTCGGAGACTTGGTCAAAGATCATGCTCAAGGCTCCTATCATCGGTAAATCCACAAGAATGAATGCTGCAGCAAGATTTACAAGAACAGTATCCACACTCCTTAAGTCAGGTATATCTGTACTCCAGGCAGTTGAGATTACTGAGAAGTCTCTTGACAACGTCATTTTGATGAAGAAATTGTCTGAGGCCCGTGTTGAGATCAGAAAGGGTTCATCTCTTTCAAGATCTATCAGAGACATTACCGAGTTCCCTCCGATGATCTACGCAATGGTTGCTATCGGCGAGGAGTCAGGTACTTTGGACATGATCCTCGAAAAGGCAGCAGATTACTTTGAAGATGAGGCAGATGCTGCTACAGCTAAGTTGGTATCCGCGTTGGAGCCTGTCATGATCATCATCATGGCTATCATCGTAGGTACAGTTGTAGCCGGTATCGGTATGCCGATCTTCACAATGGCTCAGTTTCTTTTACCCGGTTAAGATTGAAAGGAGAGAATAAATGGATTTTTCATTAGGAAAAAGCGGAAACGAACTGGTAATCGATTGCTCCAGTTCAGATCTTAAGTTAGTTGTCGGGAACTACAATTCCAAGACAGGTAATATCTCAATTGAGAAGATGGGCATCGTACCTCTCGAAGGTGATGCTATCAACGACGGTGCGGTATCAGATTCCTTCGGTATCGTAATGGCACTTAAGCATGCTATCGCAAGACTCGATATCAGAATGAAGAGCTGCATCATCACAACAGAAGGTGCTTTCGTTCATACAAGAGATCTTGAACTTCCTGTAGTCAAGGAAGATCAGCTCAAGGATATGGTTAAGTACGAGATCTTGGGTCAGGGTTCCAACAGAGATATGTCAATCGACTACCTCGTATACGGAACAACAAAGGATGCTGAGACAAATGCTGACAAGATTCAGGTAAGAGCTACAGCAATCCCTACTGATGTAATCAAGGATTATCGTGAATTCCTTAAGAACATGGATCTCACACCTGTAGCACTTGATGTTAACCCTAACGCAGTTAGAAAGCTCTTTGAAAACGGAATCATCAACGGAAACGTAAACATCAGACAGTCTACGATCCTCCTTATCGAGCTTTCCAGCAAGACCACAACAGTCACAGTAATGGACAAGGGTTTCCCGGTTCTTTCAAGAAGACTCCAGTTCGGTCACGCTAACATCAGACAGGTTGCAGATTCTGTTAAGAAACTTCAGAGCGGCAGCCAGCAGTCATCATTGGCTAGAAGACTTAACATCACAACATCCGAAGCCGAGGCAGGCGTTCCTGTTGAGGATATCGATGTTTGGAACGAGACAGTTGCAGAGACACCTGCTCTCCAGAGTGCTGTTAACGCATACTTCAAGAGCCTTGTAGATGCAGTTTCCCGTACAGCTCAGTTCTCTATTGCAAAGTATCACATCGATGCTATCAGCACATGTTTCCTCTATGGTTCAGGTGCTGGATATAAGAAGATTGACAAGGAACTTGCTCGTCAGCTTGGTACTCAGGTAGAGATCCTCAAGGCACTCAGCACAGTAAGCGGTCCTAAGGATTTCGAGATCGGCAAGTTCGTAAATTGTTGCGGCGCTTTGATCCGTCACGATTAAGGAGGGGTAAACTTTATGGCTAAGGCTAATGGAATCAGCAAAAAATTATTAGCAAAGAAAGATGTAAACTTCTTTGCTGAATTTACAGCCAATGCAGCAAAGGCCGCAAGAATGTTGGGCTATGGTGTTGCTGTTGGTGTTTTGGTAGTATTTGTTGTCCTCGCATTTATCGTAGCTTTCTTTATCAGAAATACGATTATCAAGGGACAGATCAGAGATTTGGAGAACTTGCTCGCAAGTCCTGAATATGCAACCCTTGAGCAGGATTACGCAGTTTTGACGGAACAGTTGAACGAGATGACAAACTATTATTTTGCACTTTCACAGATGCGTAAGACTGTTGACCAGATTGACGCTGCTCCGACAGATCTGCCGGATGTTATTGCTAAGTGCATACCTAGTGATTCATATATCAGTTCGTATGAGATTTCAAATTCCGCATTATCTTTAAACGGCTATTCATTTACATATTACAGTCCTGTAGATATGGTCAACATGTTAAATGATAAGGGCGTCTTTGCTTCAAGAGCAACTATCACTACTACAAGATGTGAACTTGAATCAGAAAGCTCTGTTGACAAGATCCTTGAGGGTGATACCGGTGAACCTATCAACAACTACTACGCTTTCTCTATCAGTGGATTGTTAGTAGGTAATGTCCATATTTCTGTATCACGTTATGTGGATAATGCTGAGCAAGCTACAGTTCTTGGTGGTGTTGACACTATTGATGTAAGAGCAGGTGATTCCTACACTATCAATGGCATTTCCAACTTCACGTATGCTGGTGTTTCTTATACTCTCAGCAGAGTAATGGTTGGTGGTGTTCAGGTAGAGGAAGGCAGTTTCAATGAGATTCTTGCTGCTGATCAGTATGTTGACGTAGGTCGCGGTGATACCGAAATCAAGTTGTATTACGTACCTGTGACTGCCGAAGCACAGGCTGAAGGCTGATCCTAGGGGAGGTAATAATAATGAATAATCTTACAGCTAGAGAAAAAGGTTTTATGTATGTAATCACATTGTTGATTATCGTTGTTCTCGGATATTTCTTCGGAATCAGAACACTTAACAACAAATATGATGAATACAGAGCAGAGTTACAATCATTACAGGATAGAAAAGCTTATCTTGATCAGTTAAGAGAAAACAATGCCAGCATGGCATCTGAGATTGAGATCCTTAAATCTTCCTGCTCTGAGATCGAATTATCATTTATTGACAGGTTAGAGACAGAATGTCTTGAACAGTATGTTCTTAAGACATTTGAGACTGCAGGTTGTCCTTACCTTACTACTATTTCTTCCGGTGAAATCGGAATGACTGCAGTAACATATCCTGATGGAACAACTTCCCCCGATAATGTTGTTTGCATGCAGATTGCAGTTACTTATACATCTACTGACGGATATACAATTCCACAGTATAACCGCACTCCGGACTTCACTGTCGCTGCTCCGACTCCCGCTGTTAACACGATTACTGATCTGAGTGATCAGATGGGTCAGGGCGAATATGCAAAGAGAAAGGGCTACGATGAATTCATCAGCGCGCTTAAGAAGATTAATGCTGAGAACTCTTCCTGCATTAAGGTAAGCAGCCTCACTGCAGCACAGACAAATGGTTATATGACACTTACAGCTACTATTAACTTCTACGGCACCAGCCTTAGGAACAGAATTTCTGTTGATGACAGCAAAGCTCCTTACACATATTGGTGCGGTGATACTAATGTTGATACAAAGGGCGGCTTTATCGGATTCCCTTATGTATGCGATAACGAGAAGAGCCTCTGGTATGGCATTGTTAATATCGAGCTTGATCCAATCGCTCCTAAGCCGTTCGCTGCATACTGGGCAAACACATTGTTCGTTGAACAGTATAATAATGCCGGTTCTGATATCAGAACGCTTATTGGTTTCGGTTCTGAGGCAGCTGAAGCAACACCTTCAGTTACTCCTACACCGGCCGCAGCATGATGAAAAAACAAATTGTGGCAAAATTTTGAAAAAATTTGAAAAAAGTGTTGCAATTAAAATCTGAGTGTGTATAATAAGGCTACAAACTCAAAAACTTACAGGAGGAATCTAAAATGAAGAAGATTCAGAAGTCAAAGAAGGGTTTCACCCTCGTAGAAATGGTACTCGTTATTGCTATCATCGTTATCCTTGCAGCAGTTCTCATCATCGGTATCACAAAGTACCTCAATGGTGCTAACGCAGCTACAAAGTCCATCAGCATGCACCAGTCTGCAGTAGATTACGTTGTAAATGATGTTAACGCACACGTTAACGTATTCCAGAGCTAATAACTAGTCAATTAAATTATAAGCGGAGAACTTAGTTCTCCGCTTTTTTTTTTGCATTCAAAAAACTTCGCATTTTTGTCACAATTTATAAATTGACCTTATACCGGGTAGACGGGAATACACAATAAGATTGATCTTATATAATTAATAAAGACGGCTTGTCCAGCCTGTTGACAGCATAAAAAAACTGCGACAAAATAAATGTTAACAAAATGTTGCAAATTTTAACAAAATATTAATTGAACGGTTGAAATTTGAAAAGAAGAAAGTATAATAACAATAGATGAGAATGATGATTCATACCTTTTAAGATCAGGAGGGTATTATGCGGAAAATAAATAAAGATTACAAGTCCAAAAGAGCCTTTACGCTTTTGGAAATGGTTATTGTAATTGGAATAATCGTAATACTTGCTACAGTGTTAATATACAACATTAACGATATTATCAATGCTGCTGATGCCGCTGATCAAGGTGTTGCAGATGCTTCTAATCAGCTCGGACAGGCAATCGATGACAGCGAGAGACAGCTTTCCCAGTATCATTTTTGAGGTGCATATTTATGAAGAAGTTTATTAAGACAAAAGGCCGCAAAGGTTTTACCCTCGTTGAGACAATACTGGCAGTATTTATTCTTATTGTCATTTCTACTATGCTGATAAATGGATTCATTACAACAATGTCATATTCATATCAGACATCAATTTATAGTAGATCTGCAGGCAACAATTATAAGGCTTGTATGAATTCGGTAGCAACTTGGAACCATTATGATAATTTAGGTGATGATGGTCGAGAAGCTCATGGTCAGAATTATATAGATCATAATAATAATCATGTATTAAAATTCTCCGGCAGTACTACTAATTCTTTTGAGAGTTTGAGTGTAGCTGTTGAGAAGAATAGTGATTTAGGATATACAGTACCCGGTACACTCAGCTATAACTCTTATCAATACGCACCAACAAATGATGCTTTTTCTGATAACCGCACAACTTTCTTCTATTATCCTGAGTGGTGCTCAGATGAGAGTGGTAATCATACCGGTGAGATTGTCGTAATGTATAAAGCATCAGAAAAAGAGTACTATTGGGTTATCACTAACGGTACTGATAATTTGGTAGGCGCCACAAGAGTTGGCAATGCAATTCATTCTTCTTGATTTGAAATTGTAATTGCGGAGGTTAAATAATATGCATAGACAGTTAAAGAGCAAAAAGGGATTTTCCCTCGTTGAATTGGTATTGGCAATTGCAATTATCATATTGATCGGCGGAGTTATTGCAGGTATCTGTGGAGCTATATCTAATTCTTTTGTAACAACATATAACATTGATGATTCTACTGATTATGCAATGTTGTATGCCAGGGGATTTGAGAACTCATTCTTGGCGTATTCCCAGTCAAAAAACGGTGTCGCAAACGATACCTATAAATGGAAAATCAAAGATGCCAAGGGAGATGTAGGCACAATTCCTACTCTTGTAGTTACAACAGGAAGTGGCGATAAAGCTGTGTTTGATCCTCAGTTTTTGGGACAAGATGATGCGAAAGCAAAATGGAATATAACCATGTTCTATAAATTTGATTCGAGTACTGCTTGTGTTATGTATCGTATATTTATTAAGGACAATTATGGTGATACTGCAATCACAAGATATGACGGTAGTTTCTGGCTTCCCCGTTTCGAGCAGTGTGCAGAGTATGCGTGTGTCGGTTCAAGCAGAGTAGTTGAGACTTCCGGCGGAGCTCCGCTTAATGATGAGACTATGAAAACAAAGTATGGATATTCCCAGGAAGATGTAAACCAGATAGCTTTAGGTTTGGATGATACTTACACTGATGAGATCAAATATGTTTGGGGCTAATCGTTAAAACATTTAAGATTACTAAAAAGGGGTGTTGCTTTAAGGCAGCACCCCATTAATTTTCTAACAGATAAATACCGCAAATACTTCAAAAGGTTGTACTACTATCTGTTTATTTGATAGAATTTCGGAAAAACAGCAGGGAAGTGTGGATATGAAGATAAAAGTTGGTCTGGATATAGGCGGAAGTACGACGAAGATCGTCGGAATGAAAGATGGCAGCATTATTGCCAGAGAGATCGTCAGGGCGGCTGATCCTGTTACTTCGGCATTCGGTGCTGTCGGTAAACTTATTAACGACCACTCGATCTCCGTTAATGATATAGATCAGATCAACATTACCGGTGTAGGTTCAGGATATCCACAGGCACCGATCTTTGGAATCAAGACGGTTATTGTTGAAGAATTCAAGGCGACAGGCCTTGGCGGTTTATATCTGTCCGGACTGGATCATGCGGTTGTTGTCAGCATGGGAACAGGTACGGCATATCTTGAGGCAACAAGAAACAGTGTAAGACACATTATCGGTTCCGGTGTCGGAGGCGGTACTCTTGTAGGCCTGGGAATGGCTCTGACCGGTACATCTGATGCAGTAAAGCTTTCCGATATGGCAACATCTGGCGACATATTGAAATGTGATCTTACGATCGGTGATATAACTAAGAACGGCGTAACAGGACTCCCGATGAATGTTACCGCATCCAATTTCGGTAAAGCTGCCGACGATCTTTCAAGAGAAGATAAGATGGCAGGTGTATTCAATCTTGTTTATCAGGCTGTCGGTACGGTTGCAGTAATGGCATCCAGACAGTGCAATCTTAAGGATATCGTTTTCACGGGCCAGTTGACTGATCTTAAGGAATGCCAGCAGTATCTGATCCCGTTTGAAGATCTTTACGGAGTTAACATGATCGTTCCTGAAGATGCGGTTTTCGCAACGGCTCTCGGAAGCTGTCTTGCAGAAGGGCAGGCAGATCAGTGAGCAAAAAGAAAGCATTAGCAAAGGACCGTGCCTGGGAGCTGGATTTCCTAAGAGGAATAGCTTTGATCATGATGCTCTTCATGCATATGTCATGGGACGTCAGATATGAATTCGGAGCAGACATGTTCTCATATCTTGAAGAGGGCTGGTTCTGGTCTTTTGTTCACCCGATAATCGTTGTTCTTTTTGTAAGCGTATCAGGAATTTGCTGCACGTTATCGCGCAATAATGTGAAGAGAGGTTTAAAGCTTCTCGGTGCATCTCTTGTACTGACGCTGGTTACATTCCTGATCACTAAGTTTGCAGGCATTCAGTGTCTCATCGTCTTCAATGTGCTTGCGGTATTAACATGCGGCGTCTTTCTTTATGCACTCATCTCATTCATTGAGCAAAAGACGCATGCAAAAGCAAACGTAGTGAACCTGATAATGGGACTTGTCGGTCTTTATATCGTTATCAGCGGATGCAATATCGGTTATATGGATTATTCCACTGACAATCTCCTGTTCCTCCCGATAGGATTCGAGATTTCGGGTTCTCCCTGGATGGCAGATTACATGCCGCTCTTCCCTTGGCTCGGAGTATTCCTTATCGGCTGTGTAATAGGAAGAGTCTGCTACAAGGAAAAGAAGACGTTATTTGCCGGAAGAGGCAAGGTCATGAAGGCAATAGCAAGACCTGTCGAATTCATAGGAAGACATTCACTCATAATCTATCTGACACACCAGCCGGTCGTATATGGTGTATTGTTTCTTATCTTCATGTTGATAAATAGTTTGCGATGAAGATCCAGAGCAAAGGAAAGAAAAGAACGGCGCTGAGGATCACGGCGATCGTCATATTACCTGTACTTTGTGTAGCTGCAGTTTTACTTAATGCTTTTATTCCGCGCAGCGTGGCAGATTATTACTGCACGAATATTTTTCCTTATCTGTCTGCACCGATGCAGAGCATCAGTATGTGTTTTCATTATTCGCTGACGGAGAATCTGGTCGTCTGCCTGACCCCGTTCCTTATTATCGGTCTTGTGGTCTGGCTTGTGGTCCTTGTGAAAAAGCTCTTAAGCCACGGTGCGCTGACATATATATATAAATCTTTCAGGAATCTCTTTATCCTGATACTTATCGGCGCTCTGATCTTTCAGGCAACGCACGGGCTCAACTATAAGAGGACTCATGTTTCAAAGGCTATGGCTCTTACGGATAAGGAACTGACTTTTGATGATTACTGCAATGCGCTTAAATGGGCATACATGGGCATGATCGAAGCAAGAAGCCATTTAGGCGAAGACTATAATGGCGTTGCACACATGAGCGGCAGCTTTGAAAACTCCGCATTGTATGCGTGCTCTCTTCTTGATGCTTTCAATATTCCCTTAAGCAAAAACTATGTGCGCGCAAAGCCCGTATCGATGAGCCACTATTGGAGCTACACACACATAGTCGGAATGTACGACATGTTCTTAGGTGAAGTGAATCTTAATACGGATTACATGAGCATTAACGAATATCCGATCACTTTATGTCATGAACTTACTCATGCCAAAGGATATGCAAGTGAGACAGACTGCAACACGATGGCAACGCTTGCGTGCTGCTCGGCTTCAAGAGCTGATTTCAGATACGCCGGTTACTACGAGATATTCTGGAATCTTTATTACGTTGCCGATGACATAGCTGAAGCAACAGGCGAAGTCGTTCCGGAGTTTCCCGTTACAACTGAGATGACTCCCGTCTACAGGGACATGAGAGCTTCATATATCTATTGGAGACAGATAGATGATGAAGTCGATCAGATCAAAGAAGTCCTCGGCATCGACATCACTGAAGCAAGTGATGCGGTCAACGATACTTTTCTTAAGACAAACGGAGAGTCCGGTGTGGATTCATATCACGTTCCTGACAGCATCTATGTCAGGTTCTATCTTACATATGCAGGTGTCTGAAGATGCTTGAAGTAATACTTAAAGGTCACGACAAATTTTACGGTGTTTCTGATGTCGTCAGGATGATCTGCGGCGTGCCCGAAGAGCTTAAGGACGAAGGTAAGGTCATAGTACCTGAAGGTCCTGACATAAGGCTCGTAAATGAACTTCTGGAATACGGAAGATCCGTTACTTATTCGGAGGACAAAGAATACGAGTTTAAAGGCGAGCTGTTAGAACCCGGCCGTGAGATCAAGAGATCTCTTTACATGGCTTTGTCTGATATCACTTCGAAAAGCATGCCGTGGGGTTGTCTTACCGGAATAAGACCGACGCTCGTTGCATGTGAGGAAGAAGACGCAAAGGCACTTGAAGAGAAATATTTCGTAAGGCCTGACAAGGCTGTTCTTGCATATGAGACTTCAAGGGAAGAGCAGAGGATCCTTTCACTGGTTCCCGAAGAAAGCATCTGCATCTATGTAGGCATTCCTTTCTGTCCTTCAAGATGTGAATACTGTTCATTTGTATCTTCCGATATTTCGCATCACATGGACAGGCTCGTAAATTACGAGGCAGCTTTAGAGCGTGAGATAAAGACGGTGGCATCACACATCAACAGACCTGTTGCTGCGATCTATGTCGGAGGCGGCACGCCGACGGTGCTTGAAGAAAAAGAGTTTTCATCTCTTCTCGACTGCATTTATTCAAATATCAGGATAACGCCTGAATGCGAGGTTACCGTTGAAGCCGGAAGACCGGATACGATAACATCTGGCAAGCTTATTTCAATGAGAGATCACGGCATCACCAGGATATGCATCAATCCCCAGACGATGAGAACGGATACTCTCTTAAGACTCGGAAGAAGACACACGGCAGAAGATACGGTCAGGGTCTATCAGGAAGCAACCGGAATGGGTTTTGATCTCATCAACATGGATCTCATTGCAGGACTTCCTTATGAGAACGCAAAAGATCACGTGGAGTCCACGAAGAAACTTATAGAACTCGCACCTGCCAACATTACCGTACATACTCTTTATAAGAAGAGACGCGCCAGCATCAGCAGGGAACAGGTAATGGATCTTGAGAAGTCCAGAGGCGAACTCGATATGTGTGTTGCCGAGAGTTATGAGCTTTTAAAGCAGGCAGGTTACCATCCGTATTACATGTATCGTCAGAAAGATACGGGACACGGTCTTGAGAATACCGGTTTTGCAAAAGACGGTACGGGCAATCTTTATAACGTTGCCATGATGAGCGACTGCAGGGACGTTTTGTCTTTCGGTGCAGGCGGCATGAGCAAGAGATGCTTTAAGCAGGAAGGCGAACTTTATAAGCACAGGGTCGAGAGATGTTCCACTATAAAGGATGCACTGACGTATATTGAAAGAGTGGATGAGATGGCGGAAAAGAAGATCTCATTCTTTTCGATGTGAGGATAAGGAGAAGACGAAATGGATAAGTCGGTAAAGTTCAAGACAATGGGACTTTTATATCTTGTTATCGTGCTGTTTGCATCTGCTGCTGCAATCTTAATCTGCAAATTGTTCAGGATCAATATTATCATTGCGGAAGGCATTATCCTGGTCCTGGCGGTTCCGGTAACTTTTATTGCATTTAAGATCCTGCTCTCAAGAGAAAAGAATAAGCCTTACAGCAAAGTTTATTCGGAGTTTCATAAAGAGCTCTTCACGAACGGTTATACGGAAAAATTTTTCGAGCTTTCCGAACAGGCAATCAATGCATATAAGAGCGGCGAAAAGATCGACAAAGTTTACCTTAAGGATTTTGTTCTGTACACGGTGGATTATTACAATTCGATGGAGCAGTACGACAAGGCTTTATCGCTCATCATGCTCCTTAATGAGAACGACTATAACGGCAAGAGCAGTCTTTTTATCGATCACGGAATGTCTGCTTTGATGTACTACGGCTGCCTTATGGAAACTTACCGCGGATTAAACGATAAGGGCAATGCGATAAACCTCATTGAGCGGGCAAGACCGGTGCTGGACATGGATCACAAGTATGAGTTCCTAAACATGTACGTGGATGCCATCTACTATAACTATTACATGCTCATCGAAAATTACGACCGCGCAGGAGAGTTTGTAGATAAGCTCGCTTCATATACTTCACCTGAATCAGCCAGATTCTTTACCAGATATTTCATCGATGCGGAGTATAAGCTTCACCAGGGAAGAACACAGGAAGCTTCTGATGCGATTAAGAAGATGAAAGCTTTGTTCGAAGGCGATCAGAAACACTTATTCGAGTTCTACTATTCCGTTTACCTGAAGCGTTTGGGATTCAATTAATTACCAAAAGAAAAACGGCCGGATGGCCGTTTCTTTTTATCTGCTGGTCGAGGTGACAGGATTCGAACCTGCGACCCCATGCTCCCAAAGCACGTACGCTACCAACTGCGCTACACCTCGATGCCGACGACGGTAATTATATATGTTTTGCTATTTATCTGCAAATAAAAGACCTGCACCAATTGATGCAGGTCTTAACAGTAAACTGTAACTTAGTATTACTTAACGATCTTGATCTTATCTCCGATAACAGGGATCGAGAAATACTTTGTCTTAGCAGCTGCAACGATGCCCATGACCATAACAGCTACGCAGCAGCCCCAGAGACCTACCTCGAATATCCATCCGACATAAGGGATCAGTCCAAGGAGAGCTCCGACGACGCCGGCAATACCTTCCATGATGAGAAGGAGAATGCCGTTGTTAACGTGATTTCTTACAAAAGGTGAAGTCTTCTCAGGTGAGATGAGGAGACCCAAGAGCCAGAATACTCCGATGTATGCGAAGATGGAGAACAACTTGGCGTTAGCAGGAAGCTGCTCGGTGTAAGGTCCTTGCTGAGGATTTTGATTTTCTGCCATAAAGATTGCTCCTTTACTTAATTAAGATAAAATTATATTAGCATATTAGATTAAATAAGGGAGAATGCATTTTGATTAAAGTTACAAGCTACAAAAGCGACAATATACACACATACGGATTGGGTGCGACGGTAGCGATGGAGTATCTCCTCAAAAAGAGAGATGCCGTTAAGGGAATAATCCTCCATCCCGGATTCAGATCCGAAGAAACTATCGCAAAGATAAAGGACATCTGCGGAGACGACATTCCCGTATCCACAGAGGAAAAACCGTTCAATATCCTTTCCAAGAAAGACAACTGTTTTGTTATCTGCGTTATCGAGAAGAAAAAGGCCAGAATTGCTGACGGCAATCACATGGTCCTCGTCAATCCTTCCAACTGCGGCAACCTGGGAACTATCGTAAGGAGCTGTTTGGGCTTCGGCGTTCAGGATATCGCAATAGTCGGAAAGACAGCCGCAGATCCTTTTGATCCTAAGACCATCAGGGCGTCAATGGGTGCCTGCGCAAGCGTGAGGATAGAGGTTTTCGACGAGTTTGAAGAATATGCGAAAAGATTTCCTTCAAATAACCTGTATCCTTTTATGCTCGACGGCAGCACTAAACTTCAGGAAACCACTATAAATAAGCCGTTTTCGCTCATTATGGGCAATGAGGCGACAGGCCTTGATCCGTCGTTCCAGAACGTCGGAAAGCCGATAAGGATCGAGCATTCTTCGAATATCGACAGCCTGAATATTACAATTGCCGCAAGTATCGGACTTTATGAAGCAACAAAGACTTGCTAATAAAAATATATCGTGATACAATTCTTCGGTAATTTGAAGATATAACTCTAAAAAGGAGAAAAAGAGATGCCTAATATTAAATCAGCTATCAAGCGTGTTAGCGTTTCAGAGAAGAAGGCTGCTGCCAATAAGAGCAAGAAGAGTGCTATCCGCACAACTGTTAAGAAGGCAAAGGCTGATATCGCTGCAGGCGAGAATCTTGATGCTACAATCAAGTCTACACAGAAGGCATTGGACCAGGCTGCTGCTAAGGGCCACATGAGCAAGAACGCAGCTTCCAGAACAAAGTCCAGACTTGCTAAGGCTGCTAACGCTGCTAAGGCTTAATTAACTGTTTAAGTGAGATCTAATAGCCGTCTGTCGGTTTTTCCGGCGGACGGCTTTGTTCTGCAATTATTTAACTATTACCGGGATCGAACCCCATTCTGAAGCTGTGTCTTTGCCGTAAAGCTTCCAGCCGATCGAAGCGGCTCTCATATCGAGTTCGAA
>CAJOJI010000006.1:0-7329 GCA_905234715.1 uncultured Saccharofermentans sp. | reverse complement strand
TCTGTTTATTACCGGACGCTTTGCGCATTTACCCATTATCTTAAGGCAGTACTTTCCTTCGCTGTTAAAGCCAAGGACTCTTATGTAGGGTGGATACTTGATATCAAGGCATGATCTGTCCTGGCCTGCCATCATGGAAGCAAGCGCGCGTTCGATCCTTGTAAGCGTATATCTCTTAGTCGAAATTTTGTCCTCGAAAACCTTGAGAGTATAGTCATCAGCAGGAAGAGTGCCCGGCCTTATGTTATTTGCGAAGTTTTTAATATAGCCGGAAAGATCGTCGCTCATGTATGCAATGTTTTCCAGGTTGGATGATGCAGCCGCCTTGTTCATGCAGTCCTTGATGTATCCGGCATAATCAGGGAATGAGAAGATTCCCGAAGAATTAGCCGAGAGCATTGCTCCCAGAGAAAGATCGGGCATAAGGCCGTTTAGGCCTGATGCAATCTTGGCTCTGCTGTATCCTGAAGGTGCAGATTCAGAAATGACGCGGCGTAATGATGATGCGCTCGGCATGCTGCTCTTTATCTCCGTTGAATTAAATGCATCACCTTCGCGTTTGATCATGATGACATTGATCTTTTTCTTCTTGTCTAACTTTCTTAATGCCGTAAGGTAATCAAGAGCGAGAATGGAATTCGGGCTCGATAAGGTCTGATCCAAGTTGCCCGTGATGTTTTTACTCTCTGCGTAATCCTTTATGGCCGCAGCCCTTGCCTGAGGGAAGCTGATGCCCGTGGAAATATAACCGTTAAGTTTTGAATTATAAAGTTCGTCTTCTTCGAAATTTTCAGAAGCAAGTGCCTTAAGAAGTCCGGTGTCATCCGTATCAACGCCGAATGCCAGGTCTGTGAGAACTCCGGTCGACATAAGCTCTGATACGGCTCCTTCGGCAAATCTTGAAGACGGTGCGCATGAGAAACTGAAAGGGAGTTCCAATACGACATCACATCCTGATAAGAGAGCCTGTCTTGCACGCACTTCGGGAGGACAGATTGCAGGGAGACCACGCTGAGTAAAGAAACCGGACATGACCGGCATTACGATCGCTCTGGGATCATTTACGGTCTCACGGGCCTTTTTGATCAGGTATTCGTGACCGTTATGGAATGGATTAAATTCCGCAATAATTCCTATGACCCGCAATTTATGTATATCCTCTGCTTTTGGTATAATCTGTGATTGTAAAGATTATATTTCATAAGGCGGAGTTTATGCAACGCAAGGAGATAGCCGGTGTCGGCATAGGAAAGATCGTAACGGGGGCAATAATTGTTGCACTTGCTCTCGGTGTGACAATATTCTATCTGTTCTACACCGGAAGGTTCGGCGGCGGCTCCAAGCTTAAGATCACATCTCCCGCACGCGTCGGTTACGATTACAGCCATCTGGCTGCCGATAACAACATCGTAAGCGATTATCTTTTCGGAAGGACAAAAAAGCTTATCGTAGGCAAGGGCGGCGACGGAATCCTTGCAGCCACTTCATATACGATAGCAGGCCGTCTTGTCACGCAGGAAGCTGAGAACTCAGGTGTTTACGGTCTGTCTGACCAGGCTCTGCTCCTCAAGTGCTACGTAAGGGCAGGCGACAGAGCAAATGCCGTAGCACTCAAAGAAGAGGTCGTTAAGAGATTCAGACTTCCTGACGGAACTTACAGGGCATTTATTTATTCGGATCCTGAGAGATCTGACGGAAATGTCGTATCGATGTCTGCTTCGATCGACTGGCTCGATGCCATGATGGAATACTATGTCTCTTACGGAAGCGACGTTGACTACAAAGAGATAAGGACAATCGTAGGCAATATTTTCGACAGTGAGGGAAAGATCGTCACTGAGAAGATCTCGGTTGCGAAATACGTTGATTCACTCTATGTCAGTCTTGAGGACACGAGCATATACGACGCAGATGACGAAGGCTCCATGGAGCAGCTCTACGGAACGATCACGGGAGATGCTGACAGCCTTGAAGTCGAGAACAACGAGATTACCGAAGATATCGAAGGCGTGCTGCTTTCAAACATCAATCTGAGACTCATAAGAGACCTCGAAAACAACGGCCTCATCGCAGAAGGCGCATATGAGAAAGCCCTTGCCGCGGTAAAGAACGGCTTTGCCGGCGCAGGCTATTCCTTCTATGCATATGCGACATCCGGAGCAATGGACTGCGGTGATTATATCTACAGCGGCCAGAGCACCGGAACCATCGACATAATCCAGAACGTAAAGACCATGAAAAACCTTGCAGAAGTAGGCGAGCTGGACAGCAGTTCGTTTGCCGAATTCAAGGGCCAGGTCATGAATACCGGAAGGATCTACACGGAATTTCTCATTTTGACAGGAAATTATTCCGGCAGGGAAGCCCTGAGCGCTTATTCGGACGGAATGATGATCGCATACTATCTTGGTGATACCGACCTTTACAACAAGCTTTCCGACACGCTCGGAAAAAGGGTTGCAACCAAATCCACGAGCCCCGCTCTTTACATGGTGTTCAGGGAAGAAAATGACAGATATGTCTTCTACGCAAGGGAGAATCTGAGCACCCGTCTGGCTACCTCGTAATTACCATATTTCTTATTTGAAAATATATAGGTTTACGAGTATACTTTTGACGACTAAAAATTCCAAAAGGAGATTAATATATATGGCATTTATTGATGACATCATGGCCAGAGCAAAAGCTGACAAGAAGACCATCGTTCTCCCTGAGTCTATGGACAAGAGAACATTCGAGGCTGCCGAGAAGATCCTTAAGGCAGACATGGCAAATCTTATCATCATCGGCACACCTGAAGAGATCGCTAAGAATTCCGAAGGTTTTGACATTACAGGCGCAACACTCGTTGACCCTTTCAACGATCCCAACAAGCAGAAATATATCGACAAGTTCGTTGAGCTCCGCGGTGTAGACACCATGGTAGCTGCAGCTAAGAAGAAGGCTGAGAAGAAGGGCCTTTCAGAGGAAGAGACAAACGCTCTTATCGCTGACGCTCAGAAGAAGGGCATCACACCCGAGAAGGCTGAGGAGAAGATGAACTCCGACTACATGTACTATGCATGCCTCATGTGCAAGTGCGGCGACGCTGACGGTGCCGTATCCGGCGCTTGCCACTCAACAGGCAATACGATCCTTCCCGCACTTCAGCTCCTTAAGACAAAGCCCGGCATTTCTTCCGTATCAGGCTTCTTCCTTATGGACGTTCCTAACTGTGACTTGGGCGAGCATGGTCTCTTCATTTTCGCTGACTGCGCAGTTAACACAGACGTAGATTCCGCTAAGCTCGCAGAGATCGCTAAGCTCTCCGCTGAGTCTTTCGAGCAGTTCATCGGCGCTCCCGCTAAGGTTGCTATGCTCTCATATTCTTCATATGGTTCAGCAAAGCACGCTGATGTTGATAAGGTTTCCAATGCGGTTAAGATCGCTAAGGAAAAGTATCCTGATCTCGTAGTAGACGGTGAGCTCCAGCTCGACGCTGCTCTCGTTGAAGAGGTTGGTCAGCTTAAGGCACCCGGATCACCGGTTGCAGGCCACGCTAACACATTGGTATTCCCTTCACTTGAAGCAGGCAACATCGGTTACAAGCTCGTTCAGAGACTTGCTAAGGCACCCGCTTACGGACCGGTTCTCCAGGGTCTTGCTCTCCCTGTTAACGACCTCTCCAGAGGATGCAACGCTGACGATATCGTCGGAACAGTTGCCATCACGGCAGTTCAGGCTCAGGCACAGGGCTGATTTAATTAGTTAACTTTAAAGACAGGAGTATAGTCTAATGAAGATTTTAGTTATCAACTGCGGAAGCTCTTCCGCTAAGTTCCAGCTTTTCGACATCGATACAGGCGATGTCCTCGCTAAGGGTAATGCCGAGAGAATCGGAATCGACGGTAAGCTCACATACAAGCCCACAGGCAAGGATGAGTTCGTTTCAACAGAACCCATGCCTGACCACAAGGTTGCTGTAAGAATGATCCTCGATGCTCTCGTTGATAAGGATCACGGCGTTATCGCAGATGTATCCGAGATCGCAGCTGTAGGTCACAGAGTCCTCCACGGCGGTAAGTACTACAGCGAGTCAGTTATCGTTAACGACGACGTTAAGAAAGTTATCAGAGACTGCTTCCCCTTGGGACCTTTGCACAATCCTGCAAACCTCATCGGTATCGAGGCATGCGAAGACGTTCTTCCTGCAGGCACACCTCAGGTTGCAGTATTCGATACAGCATTCCATCAGACAATGCCCGCTAAGGCATACACATATGCTCTTCCTTATGAGATCTCCGAGAAGTATGACATCCGCCGCTATGGTTTCCACGGTACATCACACCGTTATGTAAGCCACAGAGTTGCTGATTTCCTCGGCAAGAAGTATGAGGAGCTCCGCATCATCACATGCCACCTCGGAAACGGTTCTTCATTCGCAGCTGTTAAGGACGGCAAGTGCCAGGATACATCAATGGGTCTTACACCTCTTGCAGGTATCTGCATGGGTACAAGAACAGGTGACATCGATCCCGCGATCGTACCTTTCCTCATGAAGAACGAGAACCTCACACCTGACGAGATGGATACACTTCTCAACAAGAAGAGCGGTGTTCAGGGCGTTTCCGGTGTTTCTTCAGACTTCAGAGATCTTGAGAAGGCTGCTAAGGAAGGCAACGACAGAGCTCAGCTCGCACTCGACATGTTCGCATATCAGGGCAAGAAGATCATCGGTTCTTATGCTGCTGCTATGGACGGCGTTGACGTTATCGTATTCACAGCAGGCATCGGCGAAAACACAGACCACATGAGAAAGGCTATGTGTGAAGGCCTCGAGTTCATGGGCGTTGAGTTCGACGACGAAGCTAACAACGGTCTCCGCGGCAAGGAAGCTATCATTTCCAAGCCCACATCAAAGGTAACAGTTTGTGTTATCCCTACAAACGAAGAGCTTGCAATCGCTCAGGAAACGGAGCGTCTCGTAAGATAATTCGGGTGATATAACAAATATCAGATAGGAGGGTGCCAATGGGTACCCTCTTATTATTTGCAGCCGTAATTCGCTTTGTGGTTTCACGGGTAGCGTTGCTGAACGGCTATGGAGAGGTAATAAAATGGGGTGCCTCATTTCTGAGACACCCCGGTGATTTCTGCTTTTGCAAAGAATCAATAATTAATATTGAGACCTTTTCTTATATCCTTGTCGGCACCGAAGATCGTTACCGTGTCACCTTCTTCGAAAAGGAAGTCGGCAGGGAATTCCAGTACGACTTCGCCATTTCTCTTGATTGATAAAACGTTGAGGTGGAGTTTTTTTCTGATTGCAAGTTCAGCGAGGCTCTTGCCGATCCATTCCTTGGGCACCTTGATCTCAAAAATTGAGAAGTCGCCGGGATAATCGAGATAATCAACGACTCTTCCTGAACACCAGCGGATGGCTGCCCATTCGGCGAGCTGCTTCTCGGGGAAGACAACTGCATCGGCGCCGTTTGCTAGAAGGAACTTCTTCTGTACGGAACGTGCAGCTCTTGCTACGACATACTTTGCACCGCACTCCTTAAGCATTGAAGTGGTCTCAAGTGAAGCCTGGAAATCGTCACCGATCGCAACGAAGCAGACGTCAAAGTTTTCGACGCCGAGAGACTTAACGAATGTCTCGTTTGTGGCGTCACCGATAAGTGAACTGGTGACCATTCCAAGAACGGGCTCAAGACGCTCTTCGGAAGCATCAACGGCGAGGATCTGGTCGCCGGCTTTGTTGAGCTGGTCGATAAGGTGATAGCCGAAACGTCCGATTCCGATTACGAGTATGTTCTTCATGTTGTTTCCTTTCTGCCGGATCAACCGACCGCTATGTTATCAGCCGGGTACTGCCTGTTGCCTGTCGACTTTCTTGTTATTGCAGCGAAGACAAGCGTAAGGCCGCCCACACGTCCCATGTACATAGAGAATATAAGAATGAACTTGGATATTGTTGAAAGACCGGGAGTGATTCCCATGGACAAGCCGACGGTAGCGACGGCGGATGCACTCTCGAATAATGTTTTCATGAACGAAATGTGCTCGATCTTTGAGATGAGCATGGCGCTGATGAGAGCGATCATGATATCGAGCATGAATACCGCAATGGCGCCATAGATCGCTTCGGGCTTGATCCTGCGCTTGAAGACAGCAGGTGATTTCTCATGCTTGAATACAGAGACCATGGTAAAGAAGAGCACGGCGATCGTTGTGATCTTCATACCGCCTGCAGTGGATCCCGGAGCACCGCCTATGAGCATCAGAACGTCTGTAAGGAGTATGCCTGTGCCTGAGAAGGAGTTGTAGTCAGTTGTGTTGAAACCTGCAGTTCTCGGAGTGATTGCCTGGAAGAGAGATGCCAGGAATCTGTCACCTAAAGGAAGTCTGCCGTATTCGCCGAAGAATAAATAGATCATGGGTACACCGATCAGGAAGATCTCCATAACTATGATTATCTTGCTCTGTGTACTGTATCTTGAGAACTTTAATCCGTGTCTTCTGATGTCGAGCCATGTAAGGAATCCCAAACCTCCCGTTAGGATCAGGAAGAAAAGTGTGATTACGATGATCGGATTGTTTGCATAGGGCATCATTGATGAGAATTCACCATGAGAACCGTTAAGATCAAAGCCGGCATTACAGAATGCCGAAATCGAGGAAAAAACAGAAACCCAGATTCCCTTGAGAATACCATATTCGCTGATGAATACAGGTGACATGGCGACGGCTCCCGCAGCTTCGAAAATAACCGTTCCGATGCAGATGAATCTTGTGTATTTGAGGATCTCGCCGAGGTTAGGCGCGGAGACCGCTTCCTGAAGTGTAGTCCTTGCCTGAAGGCTGATCTTCTTGCCGATGAGCCTTGATAAGATGGTTGTCATGGTAACGACGCCCATACCGCCGATCTGGATCATGGTAAGAATTACGACCTGTCCGAAAATGGACCAGTGTGAAGCTGTATCATAGAGAACAAGTCCGGTAACGCAGCTTGCAGATGTTGCCGTAAAGAATGCGTTGGTAAAGCTTGTCCATTCCCCTGTCCTGGTGGAGATGGGGAGCATGAGAAGCAATGTGCCTGCGAGGATCATCGCGAGGAATCCCAGGAGGATGCTCTGCGAGCCGCTCAGCCTGAATTGTCTTACTTTGCGTTCATTCATAACTGATATTATAACTGACAATAAAAAAATAATTTAACAAATAATATCAGTCTTAATTATTTTTTGATTGGCTGAAGTGAAAATTTAAATTCCACTTCTTTTCCCGGGAGAAAATTTGTTGCGTTTACTTCTACAAATCAGGTTTTGGGATTTGTGTTCACTTGAAGAT
>CAJOJI010000005.1 GCA_905234715.1 uncultured Saccharofermentans sp. | reverse complement strand
GCGAAGTACTTACGGATGTTTCCTGTCATTGCAAGACGGATATCGGAATCGATGTTGATCTTGCAGACTGCGCTCTTAGCTGCCTGACGGAGCTGCTCCTCGGGGATACCTACAGCGTCGGGCATGTTTCCGCCGTACTGGTTAACCATCTTAACGAATTCCTGAGGTACTGAAGAAGATCCGTGAAGAACGATGGGGAAGTTGGGAAGTCTCTTCTCGCACTCAGCAAGAACGTCGAAACGGAGCGGAGGGGGAACAAGGATGCCGTCAGCATTTCTGGTGCACTGCTCTGCAGTGAACTTGTAAGCGCCATGGCTGGTTCCGATAGCGATTGCAAGAGAGTCGCATCCGGTTCTGTCTACGAACTCTTCAACCTCTTCGGGTCTGGTGTAAGCTTCCTTACCTGCTTCAACCTGAACCTCATCCTCGATACCTGCAAGAGTTCCGAGCTCAGCCTCAACAACTACGCCGTGATCGTGAGCATACTCAACAACCTGCTTTGTGAGTGCGATGTTGTCCTCGAAAGACTTGGAAGAAGCGTCGATCATGACAGATGTGAAACCGCCGTCGATGCATGACTTACAAAGCTCGAATGTATCACCGTGGTCAAGGTGAAGAGCGATCGGGATCTCAGGATTCTCAATAACTGCAGCCTCAACGAGCTTTACAAGGTATGTGTGGTTAGCATAAGCTCTTGCGCCCTTTGAAACCTGAAGAATAACAGGGCTCTTGAGCTCACCTGCTGCTTCTGTGATTCCCTGAACGATTTCCATGTTGTTTACGTTGAAAGCACCAACAGCATAACCGCCGTCATAAGCCTTCTTAAACATCTCAGTCGTTGTTACTAAAGACATATATATATCCTCCTGATATTTTTATTGACGCTATAATCTTACAATCTTTTTGGCAAAACTCAACCGCAAAAACGGGTAAAGTGTGTGTAATTAACAGAAGATTTCCATATAAGAGCGGCTTTTGGGCCAAATGATTTTCGCAAGGCTGAAAACAGAGTTAATCAAGACTAATCAGAGGCATAAAAACAGGCCGGGAATTACCCGGCCTGCATGTGAAACATCTGATGTAATGCCGATCAGGAGAGCTTGCCGCCGCACTTGGGGCAGAATGCCTCAGCATTTTCGATCTCGGCGTTGCAGTGAGGGCATGTTACCTTATTGGCTTCCCTCTCCTCTACGGCCTTCATGACCTCAGCTTCTTTTCTGGCTGCTTCCTTGGCATCGTCTCTTTCAGCCCAGTCATTAGCCTTATCCACAACCGTTGCACCGGACTTAACGATGGACTTGCCGAGCTGCTTGAATGCTCCGCCTAAGTCCTTACCTGTTTCTTTCCAGTCTTCTTTCAAACTTCCCATTTCTTATTCCTCCGAAGATTTGTCTTCAAATTTCATAGAAAGGATATTTCAGAGCCGGACCAAAATCAAGCACAGACCGTAAACAGTATGTTACCGGAGTGAAAAATCATACATTGTTGATAAAACTTGTAAGAAAAGGTATTCTTTCTCCGTGCAACACTTTTACGGAGGATATGGGAGATGGAAAACCAGATCAACGCAAGCCAGGCTAACGAGAACAGAAAAGTTGTCCCTTACGACAAGGGCCGCAAGACAGTCACCTTCTACGACACATTCGTAGACATCAACGGAGACGTTATCAAGTACGACGATATCGCAGTTATTCAGGCTTCAGCCCTTAACGCTTCGTCCATGATCTACTTCTACTTCGACAGGACATTTACCTACGAATTCAACTTCAAGACCTACGACGGACAGACACACAAGTTCAAGAGACGCGGCTATTCCGCATACGGAATCGGCACATATAAGCGCATCAAGGAAGAGTTCGACGTTGTTGCTCCCCCGTTCTACAGCATCGTGGTAAGAAGCGTCGGCGAGCGTCTCATCAACAGGATCGCTAACGGTGCCACAGCCAACATCTGCGGACTTGAGATCACCAAGGACAAGATCACTTACGCAAAGAACAAGAAGAAGACTTACGTCATCGACAGAAGCAACTTCGACCGTGCGGTAAACAACAATGCTTACATGAGCAATGTTGCCCAGATCTATATCAGAGACGAGAAGAAGCCCGTCTTCCGCTGCTCTCTCAATGAGCCCAATGCAAGACTCATCGTACCGATCGTAAATTACTTCTTCGAATATAGGGCAAACCAGGCTGCAGCTCCCGCTCAGGCTGACCCCAACACAAATCCTTACATGCCGCCCGTAATCGACTCAAATGCAACCGGCACTCCGGCAGCACCTGAAGAAGAGTAAGATTCAGTTTAAAGTTCAGTTTGCAACTGAATTCTTAACTGAAAAACAGTTCAGTAACTTAAAAATTCCGTTTGAAGTTCAGTCAGTAACTGAAAAACAAACGGAATTTTTTGTTGTTTATTTTAGCTCAGCAGCCGTTTTTATTTCGGCAGATACTCCATCGTGGGATTGTCGAGCTTGCGCTTTTCCTTTTTGGCAGTTGTGATCGTGATAACGATTCCGAGGATCGGGATCATCATGACACCGCCGCACAAAAGGAGATAGCTTGTACGTGTCTGGGTGCAGTCAAGAAGGACATTGCGTACTACCCAGCCGTCTGACTCATAGATCTCCATGTATCTCAAAGCCTCGTTGTAATACTGTGCAGCTTCGGATTCCTGAGTCTTGACAGTGCCGAGGAATGTTCTGGGCTCCATCTCGATCATCTTCGTCTTGCCGTCGACATAATCGTATGTTGCCTCTGTGAGTGCATCCAGATATTCCCTGTCTGCTTTCTTGGAAACAGATATCGGCATGATGGAACCGTCTGCCATCCAGATCATGTAGTAATATTCGTGGCCTGTGGGAATGAAGTTGTAAGACTCCGTTCCTTCAGCATAGCAGCCGAGGCATGCAATGACATCGTAGGAGATCCACTGGTCTTTGTATTCCGTGTAATTAGGTTCAGCCTGTTCGTATGTTGCTTTGACGCCTCCGAAAAGCAGGTTCCTCAAAAAGAACGTGCATGTTCCGAACAATAACAGGCAGAGAACTGATATGACTGCAAGTCTGATCGTGCCCTTCATGGTGTTACCCCCCAAGTGAAAACTGTGAGTAATTGTATCACACGAGCGGATTTTTCGGGCATATGGGCTGATAAAGGCGCAATTTGTAAACTCTGCTCAAATTTTCTTGTTTTTTAAATTTGGGCATATAAAATGTATTTAATATGGGAATTATCGCCATTTCCAACTAATCGAAAGGGGTATCTATATGAAGAACGCAAAAGTATTGTCTTTTGTCCTTGCATCTGCCATGCTGCTCGCTGCTGCACCCGGCTTGCCCGTACTTGCCGCAACGGATGATGAGGGCACAGGAGAAACCGGAGTCGCCGAAGATCTCGGATCAGGTTCGGAAGGAGAAAAATACACTGTTAGTTTTGTCACAGGCGGCCGCTATGAGATGGATCCTGATGAAGAATCACAGCTGATCCCGTCCGGAAGTTTAGTATCCATTCCCGGTTCTCCCGCTTATATCGATATGGAAGGAACAAAAGCTCTCGATTATGAAGAGAGCGGTATGACCTTCTTCGACTGGTATGTAGGCGGCAAGAATTTTGAGTCAGTAGCAGACATTTTCGGCACGACTAAAGAAGGCGGAAAAAGATATGACTTTGAAACACCGGTCACAAGCGATCTTCAGCTTACCGCCGTTTCACAGTGCACATATACAGTCTACATTTGTGATGTTTCCGGAGACGACAATACCGGTTGCGGCAAGGTAAACTACCTCTGCGGTGCAAATCCGTATCAGCCGGAGGAAATTGATGATGATTTCTTCTATGGTGAAGATACGATCAAGATCAAGGGCTCCTTTATGGCAATTGAAAACACAACCGTTTCAATGGCTGCCTACGCTGAAGAAGGATACTCATTCTTAGGTTGGTCAAGTTCCGAAGATCCCGATGATATCTTTAACAGAAGCCCTTATTACTTTGATGATTTTGTTACTAAGGGTGTAACGGCATATGCCCTGTTTGAAAAGACTCACCCTGTTACCGTAACCGTTAATTATTTCTCGATTGACGGAACAACTGCTGACCCTGTCGAGTTTACAGTTGATTCCGGCATAACATTGGAAGAAGCGCTTATCACTTATCTGCAAGACAATGAAATTAGCAACTTCTTCCCGAATGACGGCTATTCCAAGGTTTCTCTGTTTACATTTGAACCTGTATCAGAATTTGACAGCACGTCAGAGATAACTGACTTTTTGGAATTACATTCCTCTGGCAGTCATTTCTATGGCGGTGCTTTTGATTACGCACTCTCCGAAGACATTGAAGTATACTGCAACATGCTTGTTCCGGTTACGTCAGTCAGCGCTAACGTTATATCTCCGCTTGCCGGAAGCGGCGCTGAGGATGAAGAAGCCGATATAACAGTAGCCGGCACCGGTTACGAAGTCGATACCTACCAGAAAGATGATGAAGAATTTATCAGCGCTTTCTGGTATGAAGGCGAAATTGAAGATGACTCGGAAATCTTTACGGGAACCTTTGAGGAAGGCGAAACCTATAGTCTTAATATGTGGTTCGTCGTTAAACCCGGATACGCATTTGTTCTTGAAGATGATTCCGTAAGCATTAACGGCAGCAAGGCTTCGCTTAATTATAACTCATATGATTATTGCAACATCACCGCTTCGCTAGTTGCTGAAAAGGAAAGCGTTGCAGCAGTTGAAGGCGACGGAAGCACCTATACCATAGGCAGTACAGATCCTCTTAGGTTCGTCTATAAGTTCACCAGAAAGAATGCTGATACATTTAAGATGCACACGGAAACATTGATCGACGGTAAGGCAATCCCGGCAACAATTAAGGATAAGTTGGGAAATGATGTTCCGACCCATGAAGCGAAAGAAGGAAGCCTTATCCTCAATGTCTACCCTGTTTATCTTGATACCCTTTCAGTCGGAGAGCATACCCTCACCGTTAAATTCAGCAACGGTCTTAGTATTTCTTCAAAGTTTGAGGTCAAGGCTGCTGCTGCCGTTCCCGCTTCAGGCGAGAGCAACAGCTCTTCAATGATCTCCGGTATCATTCTCATCACAGCATCCCTCATGGGCGCCGGTGCTTATGTTGTAAGCAACAAGAGAAGATCCGCAAGGAAAGACGCTGAATAAGATCAGCTGATCAAATGAATTACCAAGGAGCTGTCTTAATGGCAGCTCCTTTTGTTTACCAATATTATCTTTTGCAAAATTGTGAAATTGATAATCAATTTCATATTGACACTGAAATGCCCTGATTTTATAATACCCTTCCGAACCATACTTCTTTTATTAGTAAAGGAACTGCTCGAAAATGAAATTTACGGGAGCCAGGATCTTAAGAAAAGCCTTAACAGGACTGCTTACGGCAGGACTGCTTTTCGGCGCCTGCGCATGCTCGGCAGACGGTACGGTTAAGACTAACGGAAAACTCCAGGTGGTCACGACCATCTTCCCCGAATACGACTGGGTAAGACAGATCGCCGGCGATAATCTCGCAAATATCGAGCTTACGATGCTCCTCGACAATGGAGTCGACATGCACAGCTTCCAGCCGACCGCTCAGGACATAATCAAGATCTCCACATGCGATGTTTTCGTGTTCGTCGGAGGCGAATCTGACGAATGGGTCAAGGACGCATTCAAGGAATCCAATAAGGACATGCAGATCGTAAACCTCATGGAACTCCTCGGTGAGAATCTCGTTGAGGAAGAGATCGTTGAGGGCATGCAGTCCGAAGAAGAGTGCGGGGAAGAAGATGCTCTTGAATACGACGAGCATGTATGGCTCTCACTTAAGAACGCACAGGTAATCGTTACCGGCATTGCAGACGCAATGGGAAAAGCAGATCCTACTAACGCAGACACATATAAGACCAATGCTGAAAACTATAACAAGACTCTCGCAGATCTAGACTCAAGATATGAATCAGCTGTCGCAAACAAGACAAAGGATGCGATCCTCTTCGGCGACAGGTTCCCTTTCAGATATATGACAGACGACTATAACCTCAACTACTACGCAGCTTTTGCGGGATGCTCCGCTGAGACGGAAGCAAGCTTTGAAACTGTTGTATTCCTCTCAAACAAGATCGACGAGCTTGGGCTTGACTACGTTCTGGTAATCGAGAATGCGGATCATGCCATCGCAAGAACGATAATCGAGAACACTGCCACTAAAGATCAGGAGATCCTCGTAATGGATTCGATGCAGGCCACTACATCTGCCGACAGCACAAACGGCGTGACATATGTATCGGTAATGGAAAGCAATCTTGAAGTGCTCACGAAAGCACTCGGATAAGAAGGTAATATGGATCAGCTGACGTGCAAAAATCTTAAACTCGGTTACGAGAACATCACCCTCACTGAAGACCTGAGCTTCAGCGTCGAAAAGGGCGATTATCTCTGCATCGTCGGTGAGAACGGCGCAGGCAAATCAACTCTGATGCGCACACTTCTCCGTCTTCAAAAGCCCCTTGCGGGAACAATTGAATATAACGATGATCTGACCGCTTCAAAGATCGGTTATCTACCACAACAAACAATCGTGCAGAAAGACTTTCCTGCATCGGTCTATGAAGTAGTCCTCTCAGGCTGCCAGAACAGCCTGGGAGTTCATCTCTTTTATTCCAAAGCAGCGAAAAAGAGAGCTTACGACAACATGGAGCGTCTCGGAATAAGCGACCTTGCAAAGTGGTGCTACCGCGATCTTTCGGGCGGCCAGCAGCAGCGCGTTCTTCTCGCAAGAGCACTCTGCGCCACAGAGAAGATGCTCCTTTTGGACGAGCCCGTTGCAGGCCTCGACCCTCTCGTTACAAACGAGATGTATGAACTCATAAAGAAACTCAACGATGAAGGCATCACGGTGATCATGATCTCTCACGACATCGTGTCTTCGGTCAAATATGCAAAGCACATCCTTCACATCGGAAACGAATTCTTCTTCGGCACCGTCGAAGATTATAAGAAGTCTTCTGCCGGAAGCTCTTATCTTGAAGGAGGTGAAGCAAAGTGATCAACACCTTGATCTCATACCTCTCCTATCCTTTCGTAAGATACGCGCTTATCGTCGGCGTGCTCATTGCACTCTGCTCTTCACTGCTCGGTGTCATTCTCGTTTTGAAGAGATTTTCTTATATCGGCGACGGCTTATCACACGTCGCATTCGGAGCGATGGCGATCTCCGCTGTCGTAGGCCTTACGGACAACATGGCGCTGACGCTGCCAATCACGATCGTATGTGCGATCCTTCTTTTGTGGACAGGCCAAAACACGAAGATCAAGGGCGATGCCGCAATAGCAATGATCTCCGTCGGAGCTTTGGCTGTCGGTTATCTTCTGATGAATCTTTTCCCGACTTCATCCAACATCTCGGGTGATGTCTGCTCCACGCTTTTCGGCTCCATGAAGATCCTCACTCTTACCAAGAATGAAGTAATCCTCAGTATCGTTTTGTCGGTCATTGTGGTGCTTCTTTTCGTATTGTTCTACAACAGATTTTTCGCTGTTACATTCGATGAGAGTTTTGCAAAAGCAGTCGGCACGAAGACCAATCTTCTGAACCTTCTCATCGCAACTGTTATTGCGGTAATTATCGTACTTGCGATGAACCTCGTCGGATCGCTCCTTGTATCCGCACTGGTCATCTTCCCTGCACTTTCCGCAATGCGCATCTTCAAGAGCTTCCGCTCAGTAACTATCTGCTCTGCGGTCATCTCAGTAGTATGTGCGCTGCTCGGAATCGTACTCTCACTCCTGCTCGGAACACCCGTAGGATCAACGATAGTCGTAACCGACATCGCTGCATTCATCATTTGCATTATCGCAGGAAAGATCAGAGGCTGATCAGATATCCGGATTTACGTTGAAACGGATCCTGTTATAGATCTTTTCTTCATCATCCAGGCCGTTTAAAACATAAACATAGGCATCGTATTCACTATATGAAAACACTTTATCCCTTAAGTTTCCCGGAATGACACGGATCTTGTATTTCATTATCTTGGGATCTGTCAGGTCCGCATCAGGTGTGTAATTGAGCTGGTCGGATACTATCTCGTTGCACTTTGCCAGAACGCGCGCCACCTCGCGGGCATCCTCATCCGTGTCAATATAAAACAGGATATCGTCCTCTAAATTAGCTTTAGGGTTGTCCATATAAAATGGGCAGGCCTCAATAACTTTCATGAGGTCATCCCTGTAGTAATCACGGACGCCTTCGTCATAACAGATCTCTTCCCAGTATCCGCCAAATCCTGTAGTGACCGGACGGGCAATGATCTCATAAGTAAGATCGCGTTCACGGGATTCAAACACATAATGATAATAAAGGTGGCCGTTAGACGCCTCTTCTTCCTCTACTGAAACAAGACGTGAATCCTCGATGACACGCTCTTCTGCAATGCTCTCGACGGTCCTGTTTTTAGGCGGCTTTGTACATGAACAGATACCGAGCACGGATGATGCAATGAGGATGGAAGCAACGACCTTTATGCCCTTCATTTAAGTCTTTCCTTCTTTAAACATCTTCATCATCTCGTTGGTGAGGCTGTATTCGTCAGGCTGAAGTTCGATGTTTTGTCTTTCGCGCCACTCTGCGACCTTGAGCTCGCCCTGATCCATCGTGATGGTATCGTCGCCGTCTACATCGCAGTAGAAACCGACGAGGATATCGTCAACGATTCCCCACGGCTGTGACTTGTAGTAACGGATGTTCTTGACCTTAAGGCCCGTCTCTTCCATCGCTTCTCTTGCGACAGTTTCTTCGAGAGTCTCTCCGATCTCGGTAAATCCCGCAACGAGCGCATAATGCTCGAACCCCGTCTTGTATTTAGTGACTAAGATCTTATCACCGTTTGTTATGCCGACTATTACGGCGGGAACGACTCTGGGATAGATAATGTTTCCGCACTCACAGCGGATCGCACGTTCCTTATCGTCTTTAAAAGTCTTCTTTCCGCATCTTCCGCAGAAGGAATTATCGCGGTACCAGCGCGCAAGCTGCAGTGCCGTGTATGTGAGGAAAACCTTGTGTTTTCTTGCCGTCTGTGAACGTCTGAAAGCACGGATATTAATGAATTCATATCCTTCAGGTGCAGTAAATTCTTTATCGGCCGTAACGTCCTTTAAGAAGAACCTGTCTTCGTCGAGCGCGAAAAGATAAGTGAGTTCATCAGTGTCTGCGTTTATCTCTTCAGCAAGAGGAAACACGTCGCCTTTGACCAGCACTTCATTTTCTCTGATGACGATTACGATGCTTTTTGCAGTTGCTTTTCGGTCCGGATAAAAATGGTTATCCAGATTGTGCGGGTATATGTCCTGGATCATAGATCAGAAACTAAATGTCTCCGGTGCAGCCGTAAATGAGCTGAATGTTGCCGTTGCATCCTTGAAGTAAAGAACCTGTGTATTGTCGTCGTCAGCGTTATACATCATCTTGAGTTCAGGGTGCTTTTCGAGCATTGCAACCTTAACGTCACGTGAATCGTCGTTGATAAGTTCGCCTGATACGCGGAGCCATGTTCCAGTCTCGCCGTCGAAAGCGCAGATCTCAGACTTAGGGTTTGCAGCGAGCTGCTTTGAAACGGGCTTTACCTTACCTGTTTGGATATAGAGCTTGCCCTCATAAACGAGTGCAGTTCCGAACGGTCTTACTCTCGGCTGGTCGCCGTCAACTGTTGCCAGATAATATGTTCTTGTCTTATCCAAGAATTCGCATACTCTTTCGATATTTCCCATGGTGTGCTTCCTTTCTTCCGTTTTTCTTTTTGCAAAAACCGTTTTAATCTTAACACATAAGAAAATGCAGATTCACACTTCGTAATCGAAGCTGCTCCTGATCTTAACGAACGGTCTTACCTTCGTGGTAGCAACTTCAACGTGCAGGGGATTTGAAGAATAGTTCTTCAGTGCCTCCCCGTTCTCGAAAAGAGAATCGAGCATCACATCGCCGCTTGAACTTGCAAGCTTTTCAGTATTAACCTTGATCTCAACGATGCCCGGCACTTTGCCGTAAAGGCCTTCAAGTCCTGCCTTGATGCCGGCCTTAATCTCTTCTTTTTGGCTGTCGGAATATTCGTCTTTAAGTGTCCATACAATAACGTGTCTTACCATGTTTGCCTCCATTTATTTAAGCTGATCCATTGTGTAGTATCCGCTGTCTATGAGTATTACCTTATAGTTGGATGCATCAACAAATATAGGATCACAGAGATATGTGGGAATTGCTATAACTCCGTTGTCGTAAGTGGTCGTATCGTTTACTGAGACTATTTCTCCGTTTATGATCTGCTCGGTCATCTTAACGGTGGCATCAACAAGTGTTCTGGTATCTTTGAAGACAGACATTGCCTGCTTGCCCTGTAAGATATTCTTCACGCAGGCTATATCGCAGTCCTGTCCTGTGATATACGGATATGTGCCTGTGTAATAAGCTTCAAGTGCAAGCTCTACTCCCAGTGCCGTTGAGTCGTTGGAACAGAGCCATGCATCGATCGGTGTTCCGTCGGAATAATAAGTGGTAATAATGTTTTCCGCTCTTTCCTGCGCATGCTGGGTTGACCAGGAAGCCGTAGCGACATCACGGAATGAGACCTGGCCTGAAGGTATCTGAACAACACCTCTGTCTATGTAGGGAGCGAGCACTTCGTATGCACCTTCATAGAACATTGCCGCATTATAGTCACCGGGGTCACCGGCTGTAAGCTCAATGTTATATACCTTTCCATTGTTCGCGCTGTCAAGGCCCAGGGCTGCAACGATATATTCCGCCTGCAAAACGCCGACAGCATAATTATCAAATGTTACGTAGTAGTCCACATCTGAAGTGTCCATGATCATGCGGTCATATGCTATGACGGTGATTCCGGCATCTTTAGCATCGCTGAGCACCTCCTTGAGACTCTGCGATTCAATGGATGCTACTATGATGACCTTACAGCCGAGACTTATCATGCTCTGGATCTGTGTTATCTGCGTGTTGATATCATTATTGGCAAATTCAACGTCAACCTTGTAACCTAATTCAACTAAACTCTCCGCTAAGTATCCGGCGTCACTTTCCCATCTCTGAAGCGACTGAGTCGGAAACGATATTCCGACCATATTAAAAGCCGGTTCATCGATCGGTCCGGAATAGTAGGGTTCCAGATAAACATTTTCTACCAGCGATTCAAGTGTCTCCTTGAACTTCTTATCTGCCTTTTTAGATACGAACCATTCGCCGTCCTTAAGGACAAGACCGATCTTGATCTTCTTGTCCAACCTGGATTTTGTCGTCTTGATATCTTCTATATAATCTTCAAACTCAACATCAAAATACGACTCTGCGATCGTTTCCGCATCGGGATAGTGGAGCTCGACCGTAACGGTTCCTTCCTTGTATTTCAGGTCGACTTCAGACTCAACGATCTCATAATCGGAAACACTTAATACGGCATCAAGGTATTCTTTGCGCTCGTTATAGAAAGATATCTCAGTTTCCTTTTTGGAATCAACATACTTCGATGCATCCTTGCCGGACAGCACCTTCGACATGTATGAGTCGAGAACGCCCTCCATGGCTTCCTTTGCCTTATCACTTTTCGTAGTGCATCCCGTCGAAGTTATAAACAGGCCTACTGCCATGAATGCCGCGATGAGCTTTGAAGCTTTCATATTCCACCTCCCGAAAACGGAATCTTATCCCACATGTGTTTTCACACTTCGCTCTCAATTATATCAGTTGCAGAGCCTGAAATAATGTGTTATCTTTGTTATTGAACGCGTTCAATAATTGGAGGTGTGACATGCAAAAAGACGAGAAACTTAACATTACAAAAGAAAAACTGCTCGATGCGACTTTCACACTTATGGAAGAAGCAGACGATCCTCTTGCAGTTACTTCACGCCAGATCGCAGAACGTGCCGGCACCAAGCCCTCCATGATCAACTACTGTTTCGGTTCGCGTGAGAACCTTATCTACCAGACGTTTCAGAAACAGTACATGGGATTTCTGAACGAAAAGGAAGTTGCAAAGGTCATCGCTTCTGATCTGCCTCCCAAAGACGTTCTTAAAAAACTTCATTTCGCAGTGACAAAATGTCTTGTCGACAATCCCAAATTCACAAAGGCTATTACGCCTTTTGTCCTCTTCAACAGAGACCTTTCACAGGAATCTTTCAGCTATGCATACGTTAAGAAGCATTATGCAGGCAGAAAGACCGACAAGGAATGCAAGCTTATCGCATACGAGATGTCTTCCATGATGCAGCTGATCGTATGCAGAAAAGACGATATTAAGAAAGATTTCGGAATCGATCTGAACAAAGAAAAAGAACTCAGAAAATACATTGATATGCGCATAGATCTCCTTCTCGGTGAATGACATGAAATACATATACGACTTAAGTACAATACCCGAAGAAAAGCTCGGACTTGCAGGCGGAAAGGCCACATCTTTATCGCTCATGATGAAGAACCTCAAGATGAATATTCCGGATGGATATGTCATCACGGCAGATGCTTTTTGTGACGGAGAATTATGCGAAGAAGCCAATGCGGAATTTAACCAGGTCCTTTCAGGATTAGACAGATTAAAAAAATATGCCGTAAGGTCTTCTGCGATAGGTGAAGACGGTGCAGGCAACTCTTTTGCAGGACAGTATGAGACACTGACTGATCTGTTCGTTCCCCAGATAAGAGATGCCATAAAGCAGGTTGCATCTTCTGCCAAAAATGCCCGTGTGGAAAACTACAAAACACAAAACGGAAT
The DNA here is from genome assembly GCA_905234715.1 of uncultured Saccharofermentans sp. Taxonomy (GTDB): domain Bacteria; phylum Bacillota; class Clostridia; order Saccharofermentanales; family Saccharofermentanaceae; genus Saccharofermentans. The sequence goes on along the minus strand of CAJOJI010000005.1, from coordinate 26,859 downwards.
AACAGGCGAAGGCATCGGCGTCATAATCCAGAGATTCGTTAAGCCTGAGTTTGCAGGCGTCATCTTCACCTCCGATGTTATCACCGGAAAAGACGACAAACTCGTCGGCAATTACGTTCATGGCGAAGGCGAGAAACTCGTGTCAGGAAGCGAGAATGCCGAAGAGTTCAGAATGGGCGCAATGAAATATTCATACGAAGGCAATCCCGAGATGGAACGTTATGCAAAAACGCTCCGTAAATACTCGCTCGCGATACGCTCATTCTACGGTGTGCCGATGGATATCGAATGGGCCGTGTCAGGCGGCAAAGTTTATATCCTTCAGGCCCGCCCCATCACCACATTGAACAGACATTCGGTTAAGGATTACGACGTCAACGGAACGCGTTCGGGATGCAAGCTTCTTACCAAGACAAATGTCGGCGAGATCTTCATGAAGCCCGTAAGCCCCATGACCTTCAGCGTTCTCGAGAAGATAAATGAATTTGTCGGTCTCCCCGAATGGCTCGACAACGTATACGGCCAGGCATACATGAACGTGTCCGTCGTATGCTCTTTGATGGTCGCTTTCGGCAAGACACCCGAAAAAGCTTACGAGTCTGTAAAAGACCTTGTCGGCGGAATTCCTTCAGGTGTTGAGATCCCCATCTCGCCTTTCGACAAGAAGGCATTCAAGCACAATCTCTGGACGCTTCTCTTCCCGAAGAACAAGTCCAAGCTTTCCAAAAAGGAAAAGCACGAGATGGTGCTTCACCTTGACGATATTTCAGAAGGGCTTATCGCAGAGATCAAGAAGATCGGTGACAACGCTTCTTTGATGGCGTACTGGGATGATGTCCTGCTGCCGAAGCTTAACGACGGTTTGGCATCGATCCTGGCAGAAAGCGGAATGTCCTTAGTACCACTTTTCGGAACCCGTAAAAAGATATCGAAGATCGCAGGCGAAGACATGGCGAACCGCTTATGCACGGGCTGTGTCGGCGTGCTCGCATCGATGAAGCCGATGCTGCTGTTAGAAGACATAGCAGACGGAAAACTGTCGCGTGAGGAATACATAAAGATCTGCGGCCACCGCTCCGCCAACGAGATGGAGCTCATGGAACCGCGCCCTTACGAAGACCCCTCCTTCCCCGATAATCTCCTGAACGACCGGAAAGAAGGCGGTTACAATCTGCGTTCCGTTCTTGCGGAACAGGAGAATTCATACCGCGAAGCTCTGGCTGAATTCAAATCGAAATATCCGTCCAAGAGCAAGTGGATCGATAAAGAGATCGCAAAGTTCATCCATGCAAACGATTTCAGGGAAGACATCAGGAGCAAGGGCGTCCGCATCTTCTGCGTGTTCAGGGAATATTGCCTTAAGGCAGGTGAATTAAACGGCCTTGGCAACGACATCTTCATGCTGGGCTACAAGGAGATGTTCTCCATGCTTAAAGGCGACACATCTTCCCTGCAGTTTATCCCTGCCAGAAAAGCAAACTTCGAAAGATACTGCAAATACCCTTCATTCCCGAACCTTATCATCGGCCGTTTCGACGCCGACGAATGGGTCAGTGATCCTGACCGCAGATACGATGTTTACATCAGCGGCCGCAGTTCAACAGAAGACATGCCTTCGGATGTCAAAGGCTTTGCCGGAGCGGCTGGCATCGTAACGGGAACGGTCCGTGTCATTGAAGACGTCTCTCATATCGACGAGCTGGTTGAAGGCGAGATCCTCGTAACCCGTGCAACAAACATCGGCTGGACAGTCGCATTCCACAAGGTTTCTGCAATCGTCACCGACATCGGCGCACCACTGTCACATGCGGCTATCGTAGCCCGTGAATTCGGCATTCCCGCAGTTGTCGGCTGCAGCAACGCCACAACCGTTCTGAAGACCGGAGATACCGTTACCGTCAACGGCGGAAACGGCACGGTAACCGTGATCAAGCCCTGAAAACTGCAACATCTCTCCTGAAAGAGCTGTATTAAGATTGAGTGCTGTAATGGTATCGTCAAGATATTAGTTCTTACTTTATGTTAATATAGCGGCAAGGTATAACGACAGGAGAGGGTAGCTCCATGATAGATTTTTACAATGCTTTCATTTCGTACAGACATGCTGATCTCGACTCTAAGATCGCCGAACACGTACAAAAGCAGCTCGAGCATTTCCATGTGCCTCACAAGCTTAAGAAAAAGCTCAAGCACGAGAAGATCACACGTATCTTCAGGGATAAGGACGAGCTCCCTATCACAAGCGACCTGACCGAGACGATCACCAACGCTCTCGAAAAGGCCGAATACCTCATCGTAATCTGCTCCACAAACACCAAGGAATCGATGTGGGTAAAAAGAGAGATCAAGACCTTCCTTAAGACACATACGATGGACAAGGTCCTGACTGTTCTCTGCAACGGCGAGCCTTATGAGGTTATCCCCGAGGAATTGCTCACTACCACAAAGGAATATGTTGATGAGACAGGCATGACTCATACGGTCGAAGTTCCGATCGAGCCTTTGTCATGCGATTACAGACTTCCGAAGTCGACTGCCGACAAGGAGGAGCTTCCGCGTCTTGCATCGGCACTTCTGGGCTGCTCTTATGACGAACTTCAGAGAAGAAGAAGACAATACCGTATCAGACGTGCAACAACGATCGTGGCTACCGCATTTGCTGTGCTTCTTGGTTTGGGAACCTATCTCGGATACATGACCAAGAAGATCAACGACAGTTATATGGCATCATTAAGGAGCCGATCTCTCTATCTGTCGAACGAAGCCGAACAGCTTCTTGCAGACGGCAAGAGAACGGATGCTCTCCAGGTAGCTCTTGCAGCACTTCCTAATGATTCACAGAAACAGATGCCTGTTACGGCTGAAGCGCAGCGTGCAATAACGGATGCTACGGGTGCGTACGAATCACTCACAGGAACCCTTAACTATACTTCTGTCTGGAATTATAAGACAACGGGCTATGTTCGTAATATCATTCTTTCAGAAAACAAGAAATATCTTGCTTCATATGATACAGCAGGCATTGTTTACTGCTGGAATGCATATACAAATCAGCTGCTACTGGATCTGAACACAAACGAAAAACCTGTAGATCTCCTCTTTTTGGAAGACGCTCAGCTTCTGGTAGTGTTCGCCAATCGTATCGAGTCTTATCATGTTGAGAGCGGGTCGCTTGTATGGAAATATCAAAGCGATTCAAATTATTCGTACTTACCCGATGAGGTGGTTTTTGCTGACCACGCGGTATATCTCGATATAGGAAACGGAGAATTAGCAAAGCTTTCGGCAAAAGACGGAAGAGTTATGGACACTTATAAGGTTCAAGACGGCATTTTTACAGACTTCAACCGCCTTACTGTATCTCCAGACGGTAAAAAACTGGCTTTCGTTGATAACACCACAACTTACGGAATAGATAAGATCACTTTATTTGACACGGAAACAGGAAAACTTGCCAGTCAGGAGGTTGAAGGATATCTCTTTTCAAAACTTCAGTTCGTTGACAATGACCATCTTATCATGATTTCAGATAATGATGGATCTACATCATCTATAGCATACAGCAACAATATTACATATGTTCAGACTGGTTATATGCAATTCTTCTGTTTCGATACATCAATGAAACAGATCTGGTCTTATGACCTTGATTACACCGATGTAATGACTTCTTTTGGTGCTTTTGACCTTCCGGACCGTGATTCCGTACTGCTTTATGTAGGTAATCATGCTGTTATCGCCGACAAAAACACCGGAGCGATAATCAACGACTACAAGACCAGCAGTTCTATAGTTGCTGTCAATGATCACAACAAAAACGGTAATCCGGAATTTATCTGCAGACACGGAGAATATATTCTTACGCTCGGTTCTGATTCAAATACAATGGCTTCCATTAATGTTCTGGGTGATATTGTTAATAAAGCTATAATCTCAGACAAAATCTATACAGCTTACGATTATGGTACTGATATCGTTTGCCACAACTACGGAATTGAAGATGATGAATGGAGTTCCATTGATGCTTACGGCGGTTTTTATACCGGAACAAATTATCAGAGATACTGTAATGACGGGGAAAATCTTATCATTGCATCAAAAGTTCATGATGTTGATATTATCAGAGTAAGTGTAATCGATATGAACACCGCAGAACTTGTTTTCTCTGAAGATGTTGAATACAAAGGCGGTTACCTGTCACATTTTGAACTTTATAACATTGATGATGAGATCTACGGATTTTTCGGCAACAATTCTTATTTGATCAATATTGATAAAGAAAGAGTGGAAGATGCCGGCATAGAATTAAGCGATCAGGATGATTTGTCCAACGGCATGATAATAAACTGCAACATATTGCATTCTCAATTAACTGCGGAAGTATGGAAAGCCGACGGCTCAAACCACAAGGAATTCGAACCTCTTGATTTAGAAAACCTCGATTATGTTCTATTAGGCGAACCAATATATGTCGAGCAGATAAATAAGTTCTTTGTGTCTGCAGGAAACCGGTTGTTTGCGGGAGATCTTGACTCTGAAACATTCGAGGAATTGGATGTTCCTGATGACTGGTCCTTGGAAAATCGTATGAAAATTTCTATAACGGCATCAGATGACGGTTCACGTGTTTTCTTCTCTGACGGAAACATCTTTTTCGTAACAGATGAATCCTTTAAAGAACTGTACAGCGCTAACTGTTTAAGCAGTCAAAGGTACGGTGCCAAATTCAGAGACGGTATTCTTTATCTGCTCTCTGATGATTATCTTATATTATATGATTCCAATGATGGATCTCTGATAAAACAAGTACCTATCACTGCTTACGGAACCGGTGATATGGAAATATATTTTGATGAAAAGAACAACCAGTTATTTATTCAGACAGAAGAACAGATATGCATTCTCGATGCAGAAACCTGGATCGAGATCGCAAGCATCGAAAATGCTTACTGTTATCACGAAGGAACAGACCGCTTCTTTGTATATTCTTTTGTGTCAGATAGAGAATGTAAACCGGGATACATTAAGCACTACACCGTAGATGAGCTGATAGAGAAGGCACACAATTATCTGGGTGATCAGGAAGTGCCTGAAGAATTAAAGAATAAGTACGGTATCTGATCCTTTGTTTGATTGATTTGTAAATGCGTAATGCGGGGCGTCTCCTTACGGGGCGCCCTGTTTTGTGGAGTGCGTGTTTTCGAACCGGTTGCGAAAAGTGATGTGACAGAATCCGTGACGGAAACGGCTCATTTTGTCACGAATTGAGCCGGATTCGACGAAATCGTCGACGATTTTACCCGTTTCCGTCTAACAATCGTCGACGTGGTGTCACTCGCAAACAAAAAGGATGCTTCACAGCATCCTCTTTTTTAATTTTCTTATCTGTTTGTTCTGGGCTTGTAGAACTTGTCGAAAAGCTCGCCCTTTACGATGTAGATATCGTGCTCGTCATCCGCTCTGACGGTCAGGTAATCGCCGATGTCGCCTGAGTAGTACTTATCCTCAGTCCATGCCGTGAAGAGCTTTACAGGCTGCTCCAGGGGCTTTGCAAATACGACGGAATTTGTGACTGTTCTTACCGTCTTGGCAAAAGGCATGACCTTCTTGACCTCGCCGGTGGCTCTGTTCTTGATCCTCGGCTCATATTCGAAGTCTCTCGTGAAGACGAAGTTTGTGAGCTGATAGCTGCTTAAGAGCTTCTTTTCCTTGATGGGATAGATCTCGCCTTCAACACCGATCATGAGGTAAGCCTCTTCATCGATAACGGTATCAACGTCTCCTTCAAGGGTTCTGATATTGATGGGTGTTCCGATAGGGAAAACATCCGTGAGCCTGATGCAGCCCAATGTCTGTGAGACTTTGTCGTAAGCCTTCCATTTCGAAGTATTGAGCTTCGTATTCTTGGCATAGATTACGAGATATCTGTCGTAATACCACTGGAGACGCTCTTCGATGGTATCCTTGGCAGACTTTGTCAGATAGTCAGGAGACATGGTTCCGCCGGCCTTGAGCATGTGGCCGCCGCCTCCGCCGCCCAAACCGTCGGCAAGGAATGCCGCAAGTTCATCTGCATGGACTTCCTTGGAGCAGCTTCTGACAGAGAATTTGACCTCATACTGGCTCTCATAGAACGCAACGCAGACATTAACGTTCTCTGTCTCGAGCGCAAAGTCGCTTATGACACCCAGGATACAGGGGTCGCAGGCCTCAGCCTCGATGACGAGATATCTGTTGCTCTCGTGGAATTCATAGTTCATGATGGCCTTGCCCGTGATCTGGAGTTCATCAAGAGAGATGTTTGAATTGATCATCTCGGTAACAGTGGCCTTGTTTACGACCAGATTATCGAGCATATCGCGGTCTAACGGGTGTGATACCTCCGACAGCCTGTTGGTGTCGGAGAAAAGTCCGTAGTAAAGTGCTGTTGAAAGCAGTCTGTTGTCATTCGGGTTAAGGCCTTCGTTGCGGATAAGATCCCAGCAAAGCGTTGCACAGCTGCCGACATCGCTTCTGATATAGGTTACTGCGCCCGGAATTGCCGGACCTTTCTGGTGGTGATCGATGATGGCGATCCTCTTTGCCTTTGTTGACGATACGTTCTTCTGTCCGAACTGGCAGTCGACATAGATGACGATCTCGGGTTCTTCGGCAAAGAACGGCTCGTAGTCAACGGGAACATCGAGCTCCCTGCACATGATCAGGAGATTGCTCTTCTTGATCTCGTTTCTGCCTCTGTAGATAAACTTGGCCTTCTTATCGTTCTGCTGGAAATACCACATCAGTGCATAACCTGAGGCTAACGCGTCAGCGTCCGGATTATCGTGGCACTGAATAACGATATTCTTGTACTTCAAAAACTCTTTTAATTCCATAACAACTACCCGAATTTACAAAGTTGCTCCACCATTGTATCAGAAAGATAAGGCAAACGCACTTATAATTGCTTGGCATTTTGGTGACAACTGCTCCGGACAGCCGGAAATTTGGCTTTCAGCACGCTGAAAGCCTGAGTTTCCTCCTGTTGACTATGGCAAGAACCACTGCCGCAGCGGGTACTGCCAGCACATAGATCAAAACATATGCGAACATGAATACCGGCTTATCCTTGGGCCAGACAGCAGCAAGGATACCGCAGTAAAGGTTGCTCAATGAATGCAGGACAATAGCAGGCCAGAGTTTTCTTGTCCTTGCCGTCACGTAGCCGAACGACAGACCCAGCACGAATGTGTAGAACAGCTGGGCAGGGCCCTGCGAGATTATGTGCGGGAGCGCGAAAAACACTGCCGACAGCAAGATTGCGGGCTTTGTTCCCAATACCATGAGCCTGTCGAAAAAGACCTTCCTGAAAAGGAACTCCTCCATTACAGGTGCGAAGATCAGGAGCAGAAAGCCGTAGAACAGTGGCTGCGCGAGTATCTGTTCAGCCGTTGTTTCAGGAGTCTTTATGTTTAACACCTTAACAATGATCGCAATGGGGAACATTGCCATGAACGATATGCCTGACTGGATGAGGAAGATCTTCCCCATGTTTGCAAAAGAGGGCTTCATCAGAGGCGTGCCGCTTTTCGAGGTGGGCATACCAAGCAAAACAAGGTAAGCCAACGGCATTGCTAAAGCATAAGGGATCACCGTCGCGCAGAGAAGCTGCCTTGCTATTTGAGGTATGCTGCCGAACAGATATGTATCACCGAGATAAACAAGACCTTTGTAAATTCCGAACCAAATGACGAGAGACGCTAAGACTCTAATTACCGTCAACCATTTCTTCTTCGTATCCATCTTCCTGATGCTCCTTATGAAATTCATTCAAAGCATCGTTCATTTTGTCGGTACGGGCTTTCTTGACGAAATACGTAATGGTCTGGGCTATCGTGAACGTAACGACAAACATCACAGCAAAGAGCAGCAGATCTTCCGGTTTGAGAAAGCTGCTTCTTGTATAAAGACCCAGCATCGCAAAGCCGAAATACAGCGGCGCAAACATAATGTTGACGAGCACGTAAGGTTTGTTTTGTGCCCACTTTGTTCCGATAAGATACGTCCTTACTACTGTCAGAACAAACAGCATGGCGTAAACCAGGAACAGCCTTAAGATGATCTCAGGATTTATGAGCCATCCGAAGTAAGCCATGATACCGGCAAGCAGAACAACGCTTGCGGAGAAAACCGCCGTCACGATGATGAATGCTTTTTTACATGACTGCTTAAGTCTTTTAACATCCATGTTAAGCATCTCCTTTCATGCCGATGGTCTTCTTGAGATCTCCGACGTAACCTCTTGAGACAATGACTGTCTCGCCGTTTGCGAGAAGGAGCCTTAGCTTTCTTCCCTCGTCAGGAGATATCTTTCGGACGGCATTTACGTTTACGATCTGAGCCTTTGAGATGCGCACAAAACTTCTCGTTCTGCACATTTCTTCGAGTTCATAAAGAGTGTTTCTGACCTTGTAAACTGACGCTGACGTGTATGCGAAAACATACCTGTCCACTGCCTCGAAATACAGTATCTGCGAGAAGGATACGGGTACGCTGTCGCCGTTGTCTTTGATTCCGATCAGCCTGTCATGTGCACTTTTGACTGCGCTTATCAGGTTCTCAACTTCAGCATCCATTTCCTGAAATCTTATCTCGACTTCAGTCTCTTTAATGTCCTTTTTCTCTTTAAGGATCAAACGCACTTTAATGCCTCCGTCAGGCCCACTATCCTCTATATGTTTCCGCGCTTCAAGAACATCCTGCATAAGATGTACTTTTGCGTGAATAAGTTGCCACGTAAAACTATTATACCCATTCTCACGGCGCGTCGAAAATGCAATTGACAACGCCCTTACCTGCAAGTAAGATGAATGTGCAACAGATCAATTAGTTATTCGCGTTCTGCTGCCGCGACGCTTTTTATAAGCGGGGTTAATAATGATAAGAACCTTGGAATCTCATCATGAATGACAAAGAAGTGCGCATAATTTTGCGCTAAGTTTTGCTGTTCGTGAAAGGAGGTTCATTTTTTATGCTTCACGACAAAGATTTTGAATACTTCGAAAAGCTGGCTCACTGGAGTTTTGATGAGTACGACTGTCACACAGAGAGTCTGACGGACTGGGATCTTTTTGAGATCTTAAAGTCTGTCGTAACCCCGGATTCGCATGTGCTGGATCTCGGCACCGGCGGCGGCGAGAAACTGCTTGCGAATTTCCCCGACTGCGCGGAGATCGTAGGCACGGATTACTCGCCCAACATGGTCGCCACTGCCCTCGAAAACCTGGCAAAGAGCGGCCGCAAGAACATCACATTCAGGGTGATGGACAATCTTCACATGGACGTCCCTGATGAGCACTTTGACGTCGTTGTTGCGCGCCACACATGCATCGATGCAGAGCAGATATTCCGTTGCCTCAAACCCGGCGGCTGTCTTCTGATCAGGGGCGTAGACAAGTACGACTGCTGGGATCTGAAGAAGACCGTGGGTTACGGACAGGGTTTTGACGATCCGGTTCCTATAAGCATCGTTGACTACGAGAATGTTTTGGCTGCAGGTTTTCGCGACGTGGAACTCGTGCCGATACACGAGCGCGAATTCTACAAGGATGCAGCTACATTCAAGGCTTTCCTCGGAGTCGTTCCGATCCTTGACCACATGCCGGAAGATGATGTTCTCGACGGTTACATCGCAAAGAACACCTACTCCAGAAGGGTCAGGCTCATACGACGCTACTACGGTATAACCGCGAGAAAGTGATCAGAGTATATCGATATACTCCCCTGCGAGGGCTTTATTCATGCTCCTGACTGCGCAGAACTTGCCGCACATGGAACATGTATCCTCGTGTTCGGGTGCCCTGTCGTCGCGGATGGCTTTTGCAGTCGCAGGATCGATCGCGCATGCCCACTGGCCTTCCCAGTCGAACTTTCTTCTGGCCTTTGCCATCTTGTTGTCTTCGTCCATTGCGTGAGGGATCTTTTTCGCGATGTCGGCAGCATGCGCAGCGATCTTGGATGCGATAATTCCCTGCTTAACGTCGTCGACGTTGGGAAGCGCGAGGTGCTCGGCAGGTGTTACATAGCAAAGGAAAGCGGCACCTGAAGCGGCTGCGATCGCGCCTCCTATTGCGGAAGTGATGTGATCGTATCCGGGTGCGATGTCAGTTACGAGGGGTCCTAAAACGTAGAAAGGCGCGCCCATGCAAATGCTCTGCTGGATCTTCATGTTTGCTTCAATCTGGTCCATCGGCATGTGGCAGGGGCCTTCTACCATGACCTGCACGTCCTTCTCCCACGCACGCTTTGTGAGCTCGCCGAGTCTTACAAGTTCTTCGATCTGGCAAACGTCACTTGCGTCAGCAAGGCATCCCGGACGGCAAGCGTCACCAAGAGAGATCGTAACATCGTATTCCCTGCAGATGTCGAGGATCTCGTCGTAGTATTCGTAGAATGGATTCTCGTTTCCGGTCATGCACATCCATGCAAAGATCAGTGAGCCGCCTCTGGATACGATGTTCATCTCTCTTTTGTGCTTCTTGATCTGGTCTATCGTATGTCTTGTGATACCGCAGTGAAGCGTTACGAAATCAACGCCGTCTTCAGCATGAAGCCTTACAACGTCGATGAGATCTTTTGCAGTCAGAGTAGCGAGATCTCTCTGATAATGAATTACCGCATCGTAGACCGGAACGGTGCCGATCATGGCAGGACACTCTGAAGTAAGCTTGCGTCTGAAAGGGATCGTGTCGCCGTGTGATGAGAGGTCCATGATGGCATCAGCGCCCATCTCGACAGCGGCATTAACCTTCTGCATCTCGATGTTGTAATCCTTGCAGTCGCGCGATACGCCGAGATTAACATTTATCTTTGTCTTCAGCATTGAGCCGACACCCTCAGGATCGATGCACTTGTGATTCTTGTTTGCACAGATCGCGACCTTGCCTTCTGCTACCCAGTTACGGATCTCTTCTTCTGTCCTGTATTCTTTTGCCGCAACAATCTTCATCTCGGGTGTAACGATGCCTTTTCTGGCTGCTTCCATCTGTGTCTTGTAAGTTCTTTCCATATGTATTCTCCTCATATTTTGTATTTGGTTTTTAAGTCATGTCCGTGATCTAACGGTCCTCTTCCGTGACCCAGATCAAGACCTGATGCTATTGCTTCCGTGATGTATTCTTTAGCGCGTGTTACTGCCTTAGGAACGTCCATTCCCTTTGCAAGATTGCACGCGATAGCGCTTGATAAAGTGCACCCCGTTCCGTGCGTGTTCTCGTTATCGATCTTCTGCATCTCGAAAACATAAACTTCACCGTCGTGATATAAAACATCATTTGCGTTTTCTTCCGAATGACCGCCCTTGATGAGCACTGAACAGCCGCATTCTTTATTTATCTTTTCTGCGGCATTTTTCATGTCATCTTCTGCATTTATCTTCATGCCTGAGAGCACTTCTGCTTCTGGCACGTTCGGAGTAACAAGCGCTGCTAACGGAATGAGTTTTTCTTTTAACGCTTTCACGCTCTCGCTGTTTGACAGATCAGCGCCGCTCGTTGCAACCATGACAGGATCGACAACAAGTTTTTTCACGTTATAAAACTTCATTCTTTCAGCAATGATCTCCACCATTTCTTTGCTTGGTATCATGCCTGTTTTTACCGCATCGGGAACGATGTCTTCAAACACAGAATCTATCTGGTCTTTAAGGAAGTCGCTTGTAGCGTTTTGTATTGATCTGACACCGGTTGTATTCTGAGCAGTAAGCGAAGTGATAACGGACATTCCGTACACGCCGTTTGCGAGCATCGTCTTAAGATCTGCCTGTATTCCGGCGCCGCCCGAGCAGTCGCTTCCTGCAATGGTCAAAACCTTTTTCATCGGCTCCTCCTTAAGTCTTCAAATGCATCTTTCAGTTCTTCAGCGGCCAGCTTCGGGTCTGCTGCTTTCATGATTGCCGACACCGCACAGATGCCTGCAATATCAATGCCTTTGAGCACACCGAGATTAGTGCTGTTAAGTCCGCCAATCGCATTTACCGGGATCGGCACGGCCTTTGTGATCGCATCCAGAGTTTCAGTTGAAGTAAGAACCGTTTTGACTTTTGTCGTAGTCGGATATATCGCGCCGACACCAAGATAATCAGCACCGTCTTCGTATGCTTTCAGAGCTGCTTCAACAGTCTTTGCGGTGGCACCCAGGATCTTGTTGGTTCCGATTATTTTTCTTGCTTGTTTTACAGGCATATCCTCAGCGCCGACATGCACGCCTTCGGCACCTGATGCGAGCATGACATCCACCCTGTCATCAATAATCAGAGGTACATTGTATTCGCTTGTAAGTGCATGGACTTTCTTTGCAAGATCTATGTAGTCACGAGTCGATCTGTTTTTCTCGCGAAGCTGGATCAAAGTAACTCCGCCTTCCAAAGCAGACTTCACTCTTGCAAGAAATTCGCCTTCCTCATATATGGTGCTGTCAGTGATGAAATACATCGTGGGATCGAAGCTGATTTTCTTTTCACTCATTGCATCTAAAAGTTTCACCATAAATGTTCCTGTTCCGTCTGCTATTCGCGCTGCATCTTCACCGCACTTCTTGAAAAATCCGCACGCATCAACAACGCTCTGAAAAGAGTTTCCGCGCGCAAGATAAGTTGCGATAACAGCGCCCAGCATGCAGCCTGTTCCGGTTACGGAAGAAAGCATTTCAGTACCACCATTAACTTCTGTAACCAATCCGTCAAAACCTATGAAATCGGTCTTTCCGGTCGCAAGAACAATTGCGTTTGTATCTGCAGAAATCTTCAGGATCGCGTGGCGCACGGACTCCTCATCAATGCCTGTTTTCGCATCGACTCCGATGTCTTTATATGCATCATTTCCTATCGCTAAGATCTCGGAATAGTTTCCCTTAATGACTGCAAATCTGCCTTCGGAAATAAGATCTTTTACGAAGCTTTTTCGAAGTGCGGAACACGCGCAACCCACTGCATCGAGAACGACCGGAATTCCCTTGTTATTTGCGGCTTTGAGCGAGATCTTCATGGACGTCATCCTGACATCTGAGATGTTGCCGAGATTTATGAGCAAAGCAGACGCGGTCTTTGTTATCTCCTCAACTTCCAAAGGGTGCTCAGCCATGATCGGCTTGGCACCCAGAGCAAGGACAGCATTAGCTGTCTGATTGATCGAGATCGGATTGGTTATGCAGTGGATCAGGCAGGTTTGTGCTCTGTCTGCTTTTTCCATAAAGCACCTCCTGCAATGATCTTATGCTGCATCTTCTTAAGCACTCCGACATGCTGGAGCCTGTACAAAAGGATTGCCGCGATGCTTCCGCCGATCAGGGTACCGCATGTAAAAGACGGCACATAGAAAAACCATCCCAAACCTTCTCTTCCGCAGATATAAGTCATGACGGGATATGACACGATCGCACCGATGATGCCCGTGCCGACTATCTCGCCCAATACCGCTGCCCAGATCTTTCCTTTTGAAACTTTGTAGAGAATTCCCGACAATAGTGCGCCGAACACAGCGCCCGTCAGAGCAAGCGGAGGGATACCCATAACGCACATCCTTATGATGCCTATAAGAAGCGCAACAAGAAACGCATCAACAGGGCCCAATAAAACTGCAGCGGTGATGTTGATCAGATGCGCCATCGGGCACATTCCCTCGATCCTCAAAAGCGGCGAGATCACAACTCCGATCGCGATCAGAAGCGCCATTACCGACAGTCTCAACACATTGTATCTTTTCATTTTTGTCTCCTTCCGGACACGAAAAAGGGAGCTGCCTGATCACGACAACTCCCTTCAAAACACTCTGTGTTAAGCATCCCTACGTTGGCATTATCCAAATCAGGTTCTCGGTCGAAGGTCGCACCTTCCTCTCAGCCTGTATACAAGCTCCCGTTTCCGTATTCAATTTTCGAAAAGAAGATTACACTAACATAAACATAACTTCAAGAGGTTTTTGTCCCATTAATCGAAGAACATTTGTTCTTGTTTCTGATACAATATTATTAGCACGGCCTGCTTAATGGGGGCGGTTGCCTTCCGAGTATTTATCTACATCTTAGGTTTTCCTGAGAGAGTACTAAAGAAAGGAGGGTTAGAGTAAGTGACAGACTATGAGATTTTATCTCTGGTGATAACCTTGATCGGCTTGCTGGTCGGTGTCGTCTCCCTGTTGCTGAAATTATTTGCGTATCTGGACTCCAGGTATAAACGCAAATAAAGAAACCCCACCCAGGACCGACATTCCTGAAGTGGGGTTATAAATAAATCACATACTTCGGAAGCGACCGTCTCTGCAGACCGTGCTATCCTGAAGTAATTCTAACATCGAGTATAAAAGCAGTCAACGAATGTCTTCTAAATTGTCCTTATAATCAAGTTTGCCTTCAGATTTGCGTTAATCAAAATTATATGTACAATTTAGCCGTAAAAAATTGTATTGGGGATAGATCAATGTCATTTAAAAAAGTTATATCTGTTGTAGTTATAATCGCCATCGTAGCAGGTGCGCTTTGTTCCTGCACTTCGAAAAAGCGAGTACATATTCCGCACCGTTTTGCATCTGCTGAAGAAGGTCGCGAGCTGATGCTCTCCAACGAGGATAACTACTATAGCCACTTCTCGCAGAATGATCTTGATTACAAGATGCAGAAGACCGGCGCAACAATGGAAGAATATAAAGCATTTGCTGCAGAGCAGGTACAGGACTTCACCGCTGTCGAAAAATCTTTCATCAACCGCCGTATTAAGAACATCGAGAAGACACTTGAAAAGAACGGTTATGAACTGCCTGAACTTGATGAGATCGTTTTCATCAAGACCACTATGGAAGAAGAACTCGGCGCCAGCGGTTACACGCACGGTACACAGATCTATCTGAACGCTACGGTCATCTCCGCGTATTCTTTAATGAGCATCTTACCGGAGACCGCGCAGCTGGCTGATGAGCTGATCTGCCACGAGATCTTCCACTGCCTTACAAGAAACAATCCTGAATTCAGGGAAGACATGTATTCGATAATTAACTTCACGGTTGCAGATTCCGATTTTGAAATTCCCGCAAGCGTTTTCGAGTATCACATCACAAATCCGGACGTTGAGCATCACGATTCGTATGCGACTTTCATCATCGACGGCGAAGAGGTCCCGTGCTTCACTGACTTCATTACGACAATGCACTTCGAAGAATCCCAGTCTACATTCTTTTCCTGCAGTGAGACCGCACTTATTCCGATCGACGGCAGGGACACCTACTACACACCTGCCCAGACTTCCAATTTCTATGAGATCTTCGGTGAGAACACCGGCTATGTCGTAGACCCTGAAGAGTGCATGGCAGACAACTTCGCATATGCGATCGTCTACGGTATCGAAGGCAAAGACGGCCAGGGATATCCGAATCCCGAGATAATCCAGGGAATAATCGATGTCGTAAGCAGATAAAGCCTCTCAGGCTTTACTTCTTCTTTTCCTGGATCTCGCGGATCAGTTTATCCTGTTTTTTTGTTTCCGAGAAAACGCGGTAATAGTAGAATCCTGCAAGGAATATGTACGGAATGGTAAATGAGCGGTAAAACTCAAACCATCCGCGAGGCGTTATCGGACTAACCACTGTACTTACTATCCAGAGCATCAGTCCCACAAGAGCACATGCAACGAGATACTGGACAATGATCATTACAAGAGGGCTGACATTATCGAATAATCTGTGAAGGAACAGCACGAATGTAGCGATCGCGCATGTGGCAAACATTACGAGAACGTTCAGGTTGTTTGTCTGTGTTCCGCAAATGATATTTACGATCGCTCCGACAACGGAAACAAAAGTAAATACACAGCAAAGTTCCAGGAGATATGTTTTCACGCGTTCTGCCATTATCCGATCCTCCTCATTCTCTGAAGGTATTCACTGAAACTCTTTTTGTAGGATCTGTTGATGCAGATCTTTTCGCCGTTATCAAAATAGGCATAGACCTTCATGTTCAGATCCGGTTTCAGCTGTTTGATCTTATAGATATTTACGATATTCGATTTTGATACTCTGACAAATCCGTAGTTCCACAACACTTCTTCGCAGGATGCGAGGGTGTTCATAAGACGGAAAACGCCGTTCTTCGTGTAAGCAAAAAGCTTGCGGTCGATGTGGTCCAGATAATATATCTCTTTGGGATCGAGCAGCACCTCTTCGCCGTCATCCAGGTCTTCATCAGCAGGGCGCCCCGGGAGCGCCGGTCTTTCCGAATTTACGGTATCGACCAGCTGCCTTATCACGGGACGCATGTTTGTATAGTAGATATCAACATGTTCACTGCTGATGTTTTTGTCTTCGTACAGATTAAGTTTCATTGTTCTCCTTAAACTCCGACTGTTCCAAGGAAGTTTTCTATGCCTTCCATGTATCCGTCGGGATCATCGATCACACCTTCGATGTGTGCGCTGTCAACATGAAGGATGCTTTTATTTCCGGAAGGTATATTAGCATAAATCTGTTCAACCTGGTCAGGAAGGCATACTTCATCTTTATCAGATACGATGATGAGTGTCGGGATATTGTCTGAAGCTACGACTTTGATAGTGTCTGCATCGTCGTAATCAATGCCGTATACGAGCTTCATGTAGATCTTGCTTGTACCCGTAAGATAGTTTGCAAGAAAGGAATCCGTGTCGCCGTCACCGAACACTTCCCTAAGCATGAGTTCCATTCCGGGTACGGGGCTGTCGCAGATAACGGCGTCAGCAGCAAAAACAGTTCCTGCCTCTACAGAAGAAGCATATATAGCCGTTGTCTGAGCGCCCATGGACTGACCGTGAACTATTACTGTATCTTCTTCTAAAACGGTTCTTGCATATTCGACTGCAGCCTTTACGTCGAGAGATTCGTTGATTCCGAATGTTACTCTCTCGTCAGGATTTTCGCCGCACCCTCTCTGGTCTATTGCGATAACGTCATAACCTCTTTCAAGATATTCTTCAGCAAGAGGATATGTGCAGTATCTGTCTCCGCCTGCGCCGTGAACGAGCACTGCGCACTTGCTGCTGTTGTTGTCGAAATATGTTGCGGGTACTGTGTTTCCGTCTTCAGCAGTAAAGCTTACTTCTTCGCCCTGGTGACCTTCCATAAAAGCGTTGATATCGTATCCCCATACTTCAGCCTGCTTAAAGCTGTTGTCGTGAGTATCCTTACCTTTGTTCTGGTGGAGGATCTGGTCTGCGACATATCCGCCCATTGCGACCGAGCCGCCTGCTATAAGCAATAACAATACGCTTAATGTGATTACTGTTGCCTTAATGATCTTGTTCTTTTTCATGTTCGTGATCTCCTTGATTCATCTTGATGAGGTCACTTTATCAGAACCGGATCTTCCGCATCTGGAAATCTGCACATGTTGCATATGGGAATGTACAAGTTGCATTTACGGTAGTTCCACGTGGAACTTAAAAAACCTCCTGCAGCTCCTGCCGCAAGAGGTTTATTCATTTATTTACCAAGTCTCATCTTGAAATCGCCGTAACCGAAGTCCGTCAGCTTCTCCGTGGATCCGTCAGGCTTTAAGCGGTATATATCCGGCAGCGGCATGCCGTTAAACGTATTGTTCTTGCATGTCGTATATATTGCCATGTCTCCGAAAACAAGGAGATCTCCGGCATTAAGTTCATTATCAAAGCTGTAGTCGCCTATTACGTCGCCCGAAAGGCATGTGGGGCCTGCAAGGCGGTAACTGTAAGGCTTTGTGTTTTCGCTGTCCGCATTATAAAGCGGCGGCGTATAAGGCATCTCGATAACGTCCGGCATATGGCATGCGGCGCTGGCATCGAGGATTGCGATATTCACGCCGTTGTTCTCAACAACATCAAGAACCTGAGTTAAAAGATAGCCTGCATTTAATGCAACTGCCTCGCCGGGCTCAAGATAGACTTGAACTCCCCATTTGTCATGAGCGTACCCGAGGAGCTTTTCGAGCTTTGCGACATCGTAATCAGCCTTTGTGATGTGATGTCCGCCGCCCATGTTGAGCCATTGCATACGTGGAAGAACGTCTCCGAACTTCTCTTCAACCGCCTTCAGAGTAATCTCAAGCGCATCGGAATCCTGCTCGCAGAGAGTGTGGAAATGAAGACCGTCTAAAAGCTCCAGCAGTTCAGGAGTCATGTCCCTGTCCCAAACGCTCCTGGTAACGCCCAGACGGCTTCCCTTTGCGCATGGGTCATATATCTCGTGACCTTCCTGCGTGGAGCATTCAGGGTTGATACGAAGGCCTACGCTCTTGCCGTGCTGCTTTGCGGGCAGACCGAACTTCTTCAGCTGGTTAACCGAATTGAAAACGATGTGATCAGCATAAGATAAAAGCTCATCGAATTCGTCGTCTCTGTATGCGGCACAGAATACATGCACCTCGCCTTCGGGCATCTCCTCTTTACCGAGTCTCGCCTCAAAAAGGCCGCTCGCTTCAGTGCCGGAAATGCTGCCTGAAAGAAGAGGATAGAAATCGTAATTAGAGAATGCCTTCTGTGCGAGCAATATCTTGCAGCCCGTGTTTGATATCACGGATTTAAGAATCTTTGCATTCTCAGTCAGTTTCTTTTCATCGATAACATAACAGGGAGTTTTTAAGTCCCTGATGTTACCGTTATCCAAAACAGGTGTTATGCCGCTGAAGATCTCGTTCATGGCCATCATTCAACCAGTACGGGTGCGTGAGATTCGCTTCTGGGAAGGCCGTACTTGTCGAGTGCGTCGAGGAACGGATCGGGATCGAATTCCTCAACAGTATGAACGCCCTTCTCTGTCCATTTGCCAGTGAGGAGCATCATGGCGCCGCACATTGCGGGAACGCCTGTCGTATAGCTGATAGCCTGGCTCTCAACTTCCTTGTAGCACTCCTGATGGTCGCAGACGTTGTAGATGTAATATGTCTTATCCCGGCCGTCCTTCTTGCCCGTGAAGATGCAGCCGATGTTTGTCTTGCCGTGCGTGCGGGGACCGAGGCTTGCAGGATCGGGAAGAAGAGCCTTTAAGAACTTGATGGGAACGATCTCGTGGCCTTCGAATTCAACGGGTGTTGTTGAGAGCATGCCTACGTTTTCGAGGCACTTCATATGTGTAAGATAGCTCTGGCCGAATGTCATGAAGAAACGGAGTCTCTTAACTTCGGGAATGTTTACCGCAAGAGACTCAAGCTCTTCGTGGTGGAGAAGATACATGTCCTTCATGCCGACGGAATCGAAATCGTATTCTCTCTTGATGCTCATCGCAGGGATCTCTACCCATTTGCCGTTTTCGATGTAGCTGCCCGGAGCGGATACTTCTCTGAGGTTAACTTCAGGGTTGAAGTTTGTAGCGAAAGCATAGCCGTGATCACCGCCGTTGCAGTCTAAGATATCAATAGTATCGATGGTGTCGAAAACATGCTTTTTGGCATAAGCGCAGTATGCCTGTGTTACGCCGGGATCAAAGCCGCAGCCCAGGAGCGCGGTAAGACCTGCCTGCTCGAACTTTTCCTTGTAAGCCCACTGCCAGCTGTAATCGAAGTATGCGGAGAAACCCTTCTCCTTGCATCTCTTCTCGTAGATCGCACGCCACTCCGGATTGTCCGTATCCTCAGGCTCGTAGTTTGCCGTATCCATGTAATTGACGCCGCAGATAAGGCATGCGTCCATGATCGTCAGATCCTGATAAGGAAGTGCGATGTTCATTACGAGATCGGGCTTATATGAATTGATAAGGCTGACCAGCTCATCAACGCTGTCAGCATTAACCTGTGCAGTCGTTACGACTGTCTTTGTCTTTCCCTTAAGCGCTTCTGCCAATGCATCGCACTTTGACTTGGTGCGGCTTGCAATGCAAAGCTCCGTGAAAACGTCATCTGCCTGGCAGCACTTTCTGATCGCTACATTTGCGACTCCGCCGCATCCGATTACCAATACTCTGCTCATAATCTATTCCTCCTGTTAAATATTGATTGAAAGGATCAATTCCCTTAATGTCTTACATGCAACAGCAGTTGAAGCACCGCTTGCGTCAAGCATCGGCGCGAGCTCGTTTAAGTCTGCACCGACAATGTTTGTCTTGCTTACTTCAAGTATCGCGGAAAGAAGTTCCTTGAAGTTTACTCCGCCTGCCTCAGGCGTGCCTGTTCCGCAGAAAACGGACGGATCAAGGCAGTCCATATCGATAGTGAAATATACCGGAATCTTATCGGAAACAAGCTCCTCAACGAGTTCCTTGAGGCCGTCGAAACTGAACTTGTGCATATCAGTGTGTTCATCCGCAAAACGGAACTCCTCACGGTCGCCGCTCCTGATGCAGAACTGGTGGATCTTTCCGTCGCCCAAAAGCTCGTAGCATCTTCTCATAACGCATGCGTGGCTTAACTTAGCGCCGAGATAATCGTCTCTGAGATCGGCATGCGCATCGAAATGGATGATGTGCATTTTCGGATACTTCTCGAAAACTGCCTTTACCGCAGGGAATGTAACGAGGTGCTCGCCTCCGAGCATGACGGGAAGTTTGCCGTCACTTACGATCTTTCTTGCCAGATCCTCAATGTCCTTGAGAGCCATCTCAGGTGAACCGAAGCAAAGCTCCAAGTCTCCGCAGTCGAAGACTTTAATGTCTGTCAGATCCTTATCCTGATAAGGACTGTAAGTCTCGATCCCGAAGCTCTCGTGACGGATTGCGGCGCTTCCGAATCTTGCGCCGGGACGGAAGCTCGTCGTGGAATCAAAAGGCGCGCCGAACAGCACGATCTTTGATTCTTCATACTCACTGTCGCAGCCGATAAATGTCTCTACATTCTTATTCACGCTTCCACCTCCATCAGCATCTTTTCGAGATATGCGGGCAGATAGAATGAGCCGATGTGGAGCTTTGTCGTATAGTACTTCGTGCTCAGGTGAAGGCTCTTCCATCTCTCCTCATCGAAATCGTCGATCGGATGATATTTCTTGCTTGCAAAACCGAACAGCCAGTAACCTGCCGCATATGTCGGGATGTGCGCCTGATAAACACGGCTTATCGGGAATGTGTTTACGATCCTCTTGTGGCTTCTCTGCATCGCTTCGGCGTCGTGCTTATAGAAAGGGCTTCCCTGCTGGTTTACCATGATGCCGTCGCTTCTTAAAGCGTTATAGCAGATGCCGTAGAACTCTCTTGTGAAGTAACCTTCGGAAGGTCCGAACGGATCTGTGGAGTCAACGATTATGAGATCGTATTCCTCGCAGCTTCTTCTTATGAATCTGAGTGCGTTGTCGAAATAGATATGCACACGCGTATCGTCGAGTTTGCATGCGTTCTCGGGAAGGTACGTGCGGCACGCTTCGATAACCTGGGGATCCATCTCTACCAGATCGATGCGCTTAACGCTGTCGTATCTTGTAAGCTCCTTAACGACACCGCCGTCTCCCGCACCAATGACAAGGATATCCTGAACATTGGGATGAACCGACATCGGGATGTGCGTGATCATCTCGTCGTATATGAACTCATCGCGCTCCGTGAGCATGACGTTGCCGTCTAACGCGAGCACTTTTCCGAACTCGGGAGTATCGAAAATATCTATCTGCTGATAGTCGCTCTTGCTCGAATAAAGATGCCTTGTGACACGCATGCTGTGTCTTACGTCAGGCGCATGATATTCGCTAAACCACAGATTCATTTACCGGCCTCCTTATATAAGAACGTTGATGTAATTAATGTCGGGATCCTCGGGACCCGTCATTGAACAGCCCTTTGCCTTGGCGTACTCGATGTACTCCAGGATGCCGTCCGTGATCCTCTCGCCGGGCGCAAGGATCGGGATTCCCGGCGGATAGCACATAACAAATTCGCTGCAGACCTGGCCCGCGCTTTCCTTGATCGGAATGCTCTTCTTGTTTGAATAGAACGCGCTCTGCGGACTGCATACGACCTCAGGGTCAATATATTCCTGGCTCAAAAGTCCAGCAGGATCTTTTTTGTATCTTCTGCGGATCTCAGCCAACGCACTTACGAGTCTTTCAAGCTCCTGCATTCTGTCGCCGATCGAAAGGTATGCAAGGATGTTTCCGATATCGCCGAACTCGATCTGGATGTCGTACTCGTCTCTTAAGATGTCGTAAACTTCGATTCCCGCAAGTCCGATATCTCTTGTATGAACACTGAGCTTTGTCGGATCGAAATCGAAAATGGAATCGCCGTTGATCATCTCTCTGCCGTAAGCATAATAACCGCCGATTGCATTGATCTCTTCTCTTGCGTACTCGGCCATCTCGATAACCTTGCGGAAAACCTCTTTGCCTCTTAAAGCAAGGTTGCGGCGGCTGATATCAAGACTGGACATCAAAAGATAGCTGCCCGATGTTGTCTGTGTGAGGTTGATGATCTGTCTTACGTGTCTCTCGCTTACGTTCTCGCCGATCAGCAAAAGGCTCGACTGCGTAAGGCTTCCGCCACTCTTATGCATTGAAACGGCTGCCATGTCGGCGCCCGCACGCATTGCTGAAAGCGGCATGTTATCACCAAAATAAAAGTGTGTTCCGTGTGCTTCGTCAGCAAGGCAGAGCATGCCTGCATCGTGAGCCATCTTAACGATCGCGCGGATGTCGCTGCAGATTCCGTAATAAGTAGGATTGTTTACAAGAACTGCAACAGCATCGGGATTCTCTTCAATAGCCTTTTTGACCTGGTCGCGGCTCATGCCGAGGGAGATTCCCAGACGGCAGTCAACTTCAGGGTTAACGTATACGGGAATTGCGCCGCAGAGGACCAGCGAGTTGATAACGCTTCTGTGCACGTTACGCGGCAGTATGATCTTATCGCCGTGCTTGCAGCAAGAAAGCACCATGCTCTGCACTGAGCTGGTCGTACCGCCTACCATGAGAAATGCGTGGCTTGCTCCGAACGCATCTGCAGCAAGGATCTCAGCATCACGGATAACCGATATCGGATGACAGAGGTTATCCAGAGGCTTCATGCTGTTAACATCGACGCCTACGCACTTCTCGCCGAGAAACGCCGTGAGTTCGGGGTTGCCCTTACCGTGCTTGTGCCCCGGAACATCAAACGGAACGACTCTCATCTCACGAAATCTCTCAAGTGCCTCATAGATCGGGGCACGTGTCTGATCAATTTCCGGTCTTTCCATAGTCCACCTCAAACAAAAAACGCAAGCTGTAATTACACAACTTGCGTTCGATTTACAATATGACCTTTGCTTTCCCCGTACGGTTAAACACCGGTACGAAGACTATCAGGCAGAGTCTATATAGCAATACTACTTTTACTACTCTTATTGACCATTTCACAAGTTTGCGCAAATTACGCATTCGGTTATAAAGTAACCAACTTATAAAACTGAGCTTTTAACTCAATCAATAGATCGGAATCCCGATCATCGGCAGTGGACCCGGCTGTCCGTATGGCCTTAACTCCCGAAGGAGTGGTCCGTAAATCACCTAAGACTCTGATTAACTTCGTCTATGCTTGATATTTTATGTATCCATAAAACTCGGTCATTATACAAGGTGTGGCCATAAACGTCAATAAATTCGGGGCTTTCTCAACGATTTTTGTGTGGGGGCGGCATTACGCACGGCTTCGGCATCAGACCATATGCCGCTTTTTCTCATTTTCAGGGCGAAAATTGCACAAAAACGCCAATTTATGCAATTTTTGGCTATTTTTGAGCAAATTGCGGCATACCAGCTTTTATGCATGGCTTCGAAAATGGATCATGTTCCTGCCGCCAAGTTAAAAGACCTTTGCAACTAGTTAATTTGCCGCAGGCAAATTACTGTTCGTATGTTGCAAAGGTCTTTAAATCTTGGCGCTCCAAGCAGGAATTGAACCCGCATCTGCGGTACCGGAAACCGCCATTCTATCCATTAGACTATTGGAGCTTTTTGACTTCGCGTATTATACCTTATCGGCTTCCGTGTTGTCAGCAGGAGTCCGGTTGTCATCAAGGATCTTAAGGAGTCCTATGATCTCCGTGACTGTCTTGTCCTGCTTAACGGAAGAAGGTTTGAAGAGCATATAAGGCATGCTTCCCGTGGCATTTATCGTAACGCGCGCACCGTAGAAATTGTCGCGCATCAGTGCGCCGAATGCCTGCATGTCTATCTGAAGATTCTGGTTAAGATAAAGCCTTACGCCCGCATTCTTGATAGATGCTTTGGTAAAGCCCAATGTGCCTGCAAGAGACCTCATGAGAGATACGCCCGAGAGGATATAGACCTCCGATGGCGCGTCGCCGTAACGGTCCGTGACTTCATCAATGAAATCGCTGTAGGACTCGAAGCTCGAGATGTCGCCGATACGTCTGTAGCAGCTCATTCTCGCTGCCTCGTCCTGAATGTATGAAGCAGGAATGTATGCGTCGTAATCGACTTCGACGGTAAAGCCTTTTTCTGTGGTCTCGGAACTGCCCGTGATGACGTCGGCATCAAGGACTTCGTCTTTGCCGGACTTCAGGAGACGGACTTCCTCATCAAGGAGTCTGCAGTAAAGCTCGTAACCGATAACGTCCATCTGGCCGTGCTGCTCGGCGCCGAGAAGGCTTCCCGCGCCTCTGACCTCAAGGTCTCGCATGGCGATCCTGACACCGGAACCGAGTTCGGTGAATTCACGAAGTGCGTTAAGTCTTTTCGTTGCTTCCTCATTAAGAGGCGCATCGGCATTGTAAGTGATATAAGCATATGCCTGTCTGTCGGATCTTCCGACACGGCCCTTTATCTGATAGAGTTGCGAAAGGCCGAAGCGGTCGGCATTCTCAACGATCAGGGTGTTTACGTTCGGCATGTCGACGCCGTTCTCGATAATGGTCGTACAGACGAGGATGTCGTACTTGCCTTCAACGAAGTCGGTAACGACTGCCTCAAGGCCGTTTTCGGGCATCTGTCCGTGCGCATAGGTAACGCGCACACCGGGCATTGCCTGGGCAAGCGCATCTGCAACCTTGTCGATGTCAGATGTCCTGTTGTACAGGTAGAATATCTGGCCGCCTCTGGATATCTCACGCATACAGGCCTGGATGATTATCTGGTCGTCGTAGCCCAGTACGTATGTCTGGACCGCACGCCTGTTGAAAGGCGCCTCTTCGAGAACAGAGATATCTCTTATTCCCGACAGCGACATGTGAAGCGTTCTCGGAATAGGAGTTGCCGAGAGCGAGAGTACATCGACATCAGTCTTCATGGACTTGATCTTCTCTTTGTGGTTGACGCCGAAACGCTGCTCCTCGTCGATTACGAGAAGGCCCAGATGCGGCGGTTTTACGTCGTTTGAAAGCGCTCTGTGCGTACCGATAATGACGTCTATCTTGCCGTTCTTGATATCAGCGATGTTCTGTTTTATCTGAGTCTGGGAAACAAATCTTGAGAGCATGCAGACATTTACGGGGAAGTCTTTTACCCTGCGCATGAAGTTCTCGTAATGCTGCTGGGCAAGGAGCGTCGTCGGCGCGAGCATTATTACCTGCCTGCCGTTCATTACCGCTTTGAACATCGCCCTGAATGCGACTTCGGTCTTGCCGAATCCTACGTCTCCGCAAAGGAGTCTGTCCATCGGCTTCTCGGATTCCATGTCTGCTTTTATCTCGTGTACCGCACGGAGCTGGTCGTCAGTCTCAACAAACGGGAACTTGGCTTCGAAAAGTTTCTGCTGCTCTTCATCGGGAGCGCAGGCAAAGCCCTTGTTTACGCTTCTTGCAGCATATATCTTGAGAAGGTCGTAGGCGACTTTCTTTATCGCTTCCCTTGCGCGTGAAACGGATTTCTTCCATTCGTCTCCGCCGAGCCTTGAAAGCTTCGGTTCCTTTTCGCCCGGACCTACGTATTTCTGAAGTGAATCAAGGTTTTCGGGAAGGATATAAAGAGTCTCGCCCTTTGCATATGTGAGCTTTAAGTAATCCTTGCGGATCTCGCCGACCCTCATGTTGACGAGGCCTTCGTAGCGGCCGACGCCGTGTTTGTCGTGTACTACATAGTCGCCGGGATTGATCTCGCTGAAGAACTGTATCCTGTTGCCGCCCTTTTTCTTTTCGGGACGCTTCTGCTCAGCACCATACAATTCCTGCTCGCCGAGGATCGTGATCCCGAGAAGAGGATATGTGAAGCCTGCCGGCAGCGGCGCATCGATTATCTCCTTAAAGCAGTCGTATTCTGTAAGGCGCTCCTTAAGCTGCTCCCAGCGTCTTCCGTGGTGGGCAACAAGATAAACGTTCTGATTGTCCTTAACGAGTTTGGAAAGCTCCTCCGCACGGCCCGAAAAGTTGTCAGCGGGAAAGCCCGATACCGTGTGGGTGACTCCTCCGGGCAAACCGTTGCCCGAAGCCTGAAACATAGACAATGTAACAATGTTATCCAGCCCGTCCAAAGCCCTCATGAGCTTCGAAATGTTCACCATGGCAGAAGGAGCGCATGTCGGCGCGGTACCTATCTCAAAAGAGTCGCGGCAGCGCTGCACATACTCGCCCGCATAGGCGTTCATCCCGATGACTTTAGCGCTGTATGGCTTGGCCCCGCCCGTCGTGTTGGGCTTGAACGAAAGTCCCAGCATGGCGACGGTCTTGCCGGCAATATCACCCTTGAAAAAGTCATAAAACTTGTTAAACAGCACCTGTTTCTGTCGTTCATTGATGGCTTCTACCGACTTCAGCAGCTCAAGGGAACAACCGTTCTCGTCGGCAGTATGGATGAGGGCTTTCACATCTTTGGGGAAGCAAGATCCGCCGTAGCCGATGCCGGCATAGAGGAACTTGCTGCCGATACGGGTGTCGCTGCCGATACCGCGCCGCACCATGTTGACATTCGCGCCCACCTTTTCGCACAGGTTGGCGATGTCGTTCATGAAGCTGATACGGGTGGCTAGCATGGCGTTGGCC
>CAJOJI010000004.1 GCA_905234715.1 uncultured Saccharofermentans sp. | reverse complement strand
GCAGGTATCGAGGATGAGGTTGTTGTTGAGGCTGGTCACGAGAGCTACACAAGACCTGAAGAGGTTGAGGAATTCGTTTCCAGAACAGGATGCGACTCTCTCGCAATCGCTATCGGTACATCTCACGGTGCTTACAAGTTCACAGCAGCTCAGTGCACAAGAAATGCTGACGGCATCCTTGTACCTCCCCCGCTCCGTTTCGACGTTCTCGAAGAGTGCATCAAGAGACTTCCTGGTTTCCCGATCGTTCTTCACGGTTCTTCTTCCGTACCTCAGGAATTTGTTAAGATGGTTAACGAGTACGGCGGAAATATGCCTGACGCAGTTGGTATCCCTGAGGAGCAGCTCCGTAAGGCAGCTACACTCGCTGTTTGCAAGATCAACATCGACTCCGATATCCGTCTTGCTATGACAGGTAACATCCGTAAGTACTTCGCTGAGCACCCTGATCACTTCGATCCCCGTCAGTACCTTAAGCCCGCTCGTCAGGCAGTTAAGGACATGGTTGCTCACAAGATTAAGTACGTTCTCGGTTCAGACGGTAAGGCTTGATCCTGACTTAACTGATAAAGTAACTTATCTGACCGCTTCCGGATTTCCGGAAGCGGTTTTTTATTCCGGGTGCAACATTTTCGAACTAATAGTTGTATTGATATATAATAACGGAAGTCGGAGGAGCATTCAGATGAGTAAAAAAGTTATAGCTGCTTTCCTTGTTCTTGCCAATCTAATGACATTGGCTTCATGTTCTTCAGCTTCAGGATCTTCTGAGGAGACTACGAGAAGAAGCAGAAGAGAGACTGAAGAAGCCGAGGAAGAAGAAGAAAAGAGAAACGACGACAACCATTCGGCTGCCCAGGACAGGATATATAAAAGCATAGACAAGATCGCAACCACGCTTGCCGAGTGCGATTACGACGGCTTCTGCGAACTTTGCACTTACACACCTTATGAGATCAGGTCAGTTATGCCCGTTATTATCGAATCGGAAGATAACGATATCTACGATGATTATATGAAAAAGAATCCCGGCGAAATGCTTCTCGTAAAGAATGCGATTGCCGCAACCACCACATATGAGATTGACGACAAAAGCTTCAAGGCCAATCTCTGGGCTGAGAAATGCTCTGTTGACGTTACTTTCTCCTATAAGGATTTCAGCAGCATTCTGGATAAGAGAGAGAAGTTCTTAGGCGCAGCAGACTTTAATACCCTTATGGCAGAAGTTGAAGACACAGTCGATCTGGACATTACTCTCGAATTCGAAAAGCAGGAAGACGGCCATTACCTTCTCGCAAACGGCATTGACCTTGTGCAGGTCTACGAATACGATCTTCCCCAGCTTGAGTTCATGAGCAGCGTTTTCGACACTATCGAAGACAGCTACATGACAGGCGCAGGCTGGGATGCCGCAACGGAGAGCTATACCGACACCAATACATTTGAAATGGTTATCCAGCTTGATGAGAATGCGAGTGATTACATCTGGCAGTACAGATACCGCATTGCCGATGAGACCTCTCCCGACTGGACTGTTTACTATACTTCAGAGAAGATCGTGGACAGATATCCCACGGAGATCCATCTCACATTCTCACAGGAAGAGAACTTCACGACAGGTTATTACATCTTCTTTATTTACGACATGCAGACAGGAAACATCTACGGCTGGGAGTTCGACGTATTCAATACAGCTGAAATGGCCAATACATCCAATGCCGTAACAGGTTCTGTTACTGAGACCGATGTGCCTGAAGAGACGGAAGAACCTGAAGACGAGACCTGATATTATTTGAGAAATCCTTTTAAGAAGCCTTGCTCTTGATGCTTACGGGCGAATGCCTTAAGTCACAGGCAGGGCTTTCTTCATGCCATCTGTGCTCGATCTTCTTGAAGATGATGAGTGTGATCACCAGTCCTGCAATGCCTGCCGTAATCCATGCGAACGGGTCGGAGGCTACGGCGATGTTGTAGTTATGGACATAGATCGAGTAGAAGGATGTGATCATTCTCGCGCCGAGCTCGACAAAGCCCAGGACCGTTGCAACGCCGGCATAACCAACGGACTGTATCGTGTTCCTGTAGATGAAGATCATCGAGAGGAAGAAGTAGCATACTGCGCACTCAATGATGTATGTCTTAGCCCACGGAATGTAGACCGATACGTCTACGTCGGCATCGAAAAATACCCACAGCACGTGCGGAAGCGCAACGATGGCGATCACTGCTGCGACGACCGAATATACGATGTAGATCTTCATTGCGCTGCTGACGCCTTTTTTAATTCTCTTCATGTCTCGCGCGCCGTAGTTCTGGCCGACGAAGGCAGCCATGGTCTGGCCGACCGTGAACATTCCCTGAGTGATTATTCCCTGGAACTTGCTTGCAGCTGTGATGGCACCGACTGCAATTGAATCAAACGTGTTGAATGCGCTCTGCATGATCATGGTTCCGGATGCAGTGATGCTGTACTGGATAGCCATCGGAATGCCGAGCCGGAGCTGCTGCTTTATGATGGCGGGATTGATCTTCCAGTCAGACTTGTCGGGCCTTAAAGCAGGCATTTTTGCATAGATGTATATGACGCACGGGATTACCGCAAGTGCCTGTGAGATAACGGTCGCAAGGGCTGCGCCTCTTGTGCCGAGACCGAACTTTATGATGAACAGGAGGTCAAGGCAGACATTCGTTACTGCAGAGCAGAGAAGGAATATCAGCGGCATCTTGCTGTTGCCGATGGCTCTCATAAAAGACGAGCACAGGTTATACATGACAGTAAAGACGATGCCGAAGCAGATCGTCGTGATGTATTCATATGCGTAATCGAAAATATCTGAAGGCGTATTCATGAGCACGAGCAGAGGGCGCATTACCGCAAGGCTTACAGTTGAAAGAATGGCGGCAACTATCATGCTGAGATAGAAACCGTTTGTGACGGATGCCTTTACGCCTTTGCTGTCCAGGGCGCCGTACTTCTGGCTGGTTACGACCGAGAAGCCGGTGACCATGCCGTTTGAGGTTCCGATGATGAGGAATACGATGGTGCCTGTTGATCCTACTGCGGCAAGAGCTTGAGGATTGACATTTCTGCCGACGATTATTGTATCCACGATGTTATAGAGCTGCTGAGCGATGTTTCCTAGCAGCAGTGTCATCGTGAACTTCAATATGATCGCAAAGGGAGAGCCCTTCGTCATGTCAGTGTCGGTTCTCTTAGGTGCCATAAGATCTTTCTCTGATTTGATTTTTGCACATTATAAGACTGGGATTTTTCTTTTAATATCAGAAAACTTGCAAATATTGTCGATACCCGAAATAAAACAGGACCTTTTAAGCATTGTTAACGGCTTATTTACATAAGCAACACCCCGATAACAAGAAAAATAAAATAAATGCAAGTAAAATAAAATCGGGCGTTTGCGAAATGCTGTATAGTCTTTACAGCCCGCAAATGAAACGGCAAAAAAGCACCAAATTACCGGAGGTTTTTTCAATGAATGAGATAACCCTTAACTGGAATGAATATACCGAAGCAGCGATCAATACGGCCGCAGAAGGCATCGTCATGCTCGAGAACAAAGACAATGTCCTGCCCTTGAAGAAAGGCTCGCGCATCGCTCTTTTCGGAAGGATGCAGATCCATTATTACAAGTCCGGAACAGGTTCCGGCGGCATGGTAAACGTTAACCATGTATCAGATATCAGAGAAGGTCTCAATGACTGCCCGGACATCACTCTTGATTCCGAGCTCATGGACATATACGACAAATAGGTCTCGGCTGGGGCAAGGAGGCATGGTCACAAGCCGAGATGCCTGTATCGGAGGAGCTCGCAAAGACTCTCGCTTCACGCAACGATACAGCGGTCATCATCATCGCAAGAACAGCAGGTGAGGACAGAGACAACTCCGCAGAAAAGGGCGCATATTTCTTAAGCGACAGTGAAGAAGGCATGCTCGAGAACGTAACCAAGGCATTTGAGAATACGATAGTTCTCTTAAATGTCGGCAACATCATCGACATGTCATTCGTAACCAGATACAACATCAAGGGCGTGCTCTATGTATGGCAGGCCGGCATGATCGGCGGCATCAGCGTCGCAAGAGTCATGTCAGGCAAGGTAAATCCTTCAGGATGCCTGCCGGATACCATCGCAAAGTCTCTTCAGGACTACGCTTCAGACGCATACTTCTGCAAGGACCTCAAAGAAGACATCTATCACGATGACATTTTCGTCGGCTACAGATACTTCTCGACATTTGCAAAGGACGCCGTTCTCTATCCGTTCGGTGCAGGTCTTTCTTATACTGAATTCGAGCTTAAGGATCAGGAATTCAAGTTTGAAGATGATGTCGTAACTGTAAGCGTTACGGTAAAGAACACAGGAACTGTTCCGGGCAAGAAGGCCGTCATGCTCTACTGCAAGGCACCTGACGGAGCGCTTTCCAAGCCTTCAAGAGTCCTTGTCGGATTTGCAAAGACAGGCAATATCCCTGAGAGCGAAGAAGAGCGAGTTACGATCACAGCTCCCGTCAGAAGATTCGCATCTTTCGATGACGACGGCAGAACGGGCTTAGGAACGACAGGATTCGTACTCGAGAAGGGTACATATGAATTTTTCCTCGGAAGCGATTTCATCTCCGCTTCACCTGTCGGTTCTTTCGGACTTTCAGAGAACAGGCTTCTCGAAGAGCTCGGCACGGCTTTGGCTCCGACAAAGGCATTCAAGCGTCTTACCGCTGTTCCTAACGGCGACGGTACATATTCAATGGGTGAGGAAGACACTCCTCTTGCAACGGTCAACTATCTCGATTCACGTCTTGACCGCGTAAGACCCGAGATCCCCCAGACGGGCGACAAGGGCATCAAGCTTGCTGATGTTAAACACGGCAAGAATACGATGGACGAGTTCATTGCACAGCTCTCAGACGAAGACCTCTCGCTCATTATCAGAGGTGAGGGAATGGGCAGCCCCAAGGTTACCATCGGCACCGCTGCTGCTTTCGGAGGCGTCACCAAAGAGCTCAAGGCCATGGGCGTTCCCACGCTCTGCTGCACGGACGGTCCTTCAGGCATGAGACTCGACTCCGGCAAGAAGGCATTCTCGCTCCCTAACGGTACATGCCTTGCTTCCACATTCAATGTTGATCTCGTTGAAGAGCTCTATACATATCTCGGCGTCGAGATGCTCTCAAACAAGATCGATGCTCTCTTAGGTCCCGGAATCAACATTCACAGACATCCGTTAAACGGCCGTAACTTCGAATACTTCTCCGAAGATCCGCTCCTCACGGGCCTTATGGCAGTTGCCCAGGTAAAGGCTCTCGAGAAGTCCGGCGTAACGCCCGTAATCAAGCACTTCTGCGCAAACAACCGTGAGACCAACAGACGTGAGATGAGCTCAACAGTTTCATCACGTGCGCTCCGCGAGATCTATCTGCCCGCTTTCGAGATCGCCATCAAAGAAGGCGGATGCAGATGCTTAATGACTTCCTACAACCGCATCAACGATGTCTACAGCGCTTGCCTCTACGACCAGAACACCATGATCCTCCGCGAGCAGTGGGGATTCACGGGCCTCGTAATGACAGACTGGTGGGCATACATCAACAAGGAAGTAACGATTGCTGAGAAGTATTCTCTCGAAGACCATTCCGCAATGGCAAGATCCCAAAACGACGTCTACATGGTATGCACCAGCGTCGAAAAGGAGAACCTGTTAGAGACTGACACATATAAGGAACTTACCGAAGGCGACGGCTCTCTCATCACACGTGCCGAGCTTCAGAGAAATGCTATCAACATCCTGAACTTCGCCATGAACACTCCCGCAATGGACAGAGTCGAAGGCAAGGAAGTTGTTATCAACCACATCGACAGCCCCTTCAAGGACGATGACGTTGAAGTCGATACCGATGTCTTCTATTCCATGGACGACGAGGTCACGATCGAGTGCAAGACGAAGACATCAAGAGGCAAGGATTTCGTTTTCGGAATCACATGCGAGAGACAGGGTTACTACGAACTTGAGTTCACCGGTTATTCCAACTTAGGCGAGCTTGCGCAGATCCCCATGACGGTCTACATCACGAGCATTCCTTGCGCAGTAATCACATGGAACGGCACGAACGGTGAGCCCGTCACCAAGAGCTGCGAGTGCATGATGTATGCCAAGAACTGCGTCTTCCGCACGCACTTCGCATCAGGCGGCGTAACGATCACATCACTTAAGGTTAAGTACTTAAGATCGCTCGATGAACCTAATGCAGAATAACGGCATTTTATAAACAAAGTAATTTGTATTAAAATAGGGTCGGCTTTTTATCAGCCGACCTTATCTGATTTAGGGGATATATGAGAAGAGACTACTTCACATGTGTATTCTTGGGACTTATCGCGGGAGCGTTGACTTTCGTATGTTTTAAGCCGCTCTATTTCACCTGGGATCAGATAATCCCCAGAGATTTCACCACGTTCGAGCGCCTCATGAGCGTCCTTTACACGCTGTTCTTTATCTTCTTCCTGCCTTTTTTTGCGGCATTCAAGAAGAAGGAATGGATCAACTGGGGACTTGCCGCATACGGAATTCTCGCGTATTTCCCTCTGTGGTTCTATCCCGCACCCGAGCTCATCAAAGGCGACAATGCAGACATGCTCCACATTTTCGGCTCCCTCTGCTTAAGAGCCATCTATGCGGTAATGCAGGCACCTTTCGCAGCGCTTTCAAAGTTCATCGGCAATGATGCCGCTTCCTCTGTCGTTTACTGGATCCTTCCGGTCGCCGTTATCTGGCCGATCCTCTTCAGGATCATCCGCTTCTACAGAAGAGCATATCTTTCAGAGCAGCTCAACCCCATGACGCCCGACCAGGCCGCACCTGCGCCTTCAAAAGCGCCTGAAGCACCTGAGAAGCCTGAGGTACTCGGCACCGTAATCAGCGCGCCCGTCACAGCACAGACGCCTGCAGACATCACACGTAAGAACCAGCCCGTCGAAAAGACGGACGATGCAATAAACATGCCTTCTCCGGAAGCTGAAGAGAAGCCTGCCATGAAGGAAGGCCGCTCCACAAAGCGCGCCGGCGTGAGAGCACCGGTAAGACCCGTCCATGTAGGTGTTGCCGCACCCGAGAAAGAAAAGGTCGAATCTTTGGGTTCCGGTCCCGTTAAGAAGGAGACCAAGACAGACGAAGTCATTCCGATGGGCGCACCGAAGCCGAAGCCTGATGAGGCCATCCCCATGGGAGCACCCAAGCCCAAGGCTGATGAAGCCATTCCTCTTGGAGCGCCACAGCCCCATTCTGACGAAGCTATCCCTCTCGGAGCACCTTCAGAAGAGGATAAAGAGGGATAAGGGCGCAATGGTTGAAAACCTACCGCTCACCTTGTAAAATATATCGGTTGAATAATAGGACGGAGATTCGAATCAATGGCAAAGAATAATAAATTCTGGAAAACTTATCTTGCCGGAAGCGAAGATAAGAAACATGCCGCGCAGACCGGACAGGACCCTCTTGAAGAAGGTCTGAAGGATCTGACATGGTTTGAGAGCTCCAAGCGTGCAGTCCAGAGAGGTCTTCACAAGACATACGAGACATTCGGCGAAGAAGTGGGCAACTCACTTACAGCCGGCGTTCCCGCTCTCTATCTCTTAGGACTTCTTCCTTTCGCAGCAATCAATACGTATTTAAGCACTTCTGCTGAAGCTGGCGTTTCACAGGCACATGTCGTAATGTCCGTAATCGCCATTTCCGCTTTCATCATCACACTGATCCTTGCTCTGCTCATGTCCACGGTCTACCACCTCATGAAGCACGGCACTCCCCACAAGAGAGTAATGAACAAGGTCAACAGAAGTGTTGCTTACTTTGCCATCTTAGGTGCTTACACACCTATCTGCATAAATGTTTTAGGTCCCATCTCAGGTTCAGTCCTCTGGGCCTTGGAAGCTCTGATGGCAATTGCCGGCGTACTCGTTACGGCACTTGCTTATCACACAAAGGTCGGTAAGGGATTCACATATTTCATCTATGCCGTAATGGGATGGGCGATCATCTTCAGGATCATCGAGTTCTACAACAACGTATCTCACCTTTGCTTCTGGCTCCTTATTTCAGGTGCGATCGTTTATACGGTAGGTATCTTCTTCGCTCCTTCAAAGAGAAGATTCAAGTTCTCCCACATGGTATGGCACTTCTTCATCCTTGCAGGTCTTGTTCTCCACGTTTTGGGATTCGTATATTTCTTCGGTTAATTAAATTAATAATCATATATAAAGAGGAGGTTATTTGACCTCCTTTTTTGTTGCCCGGAATTCAACTCACCACTAAATGATTACCATTCACCACAAAACAGGTAATGCTTGAATTTGGTCAGTTAATATGTAAATGTGTTAAAGCGCATTTATGAGGAGGATGAAAAATGAGCGGCATAGACAAGAACACGGAATCAGAAGAGAAGACCATTGAGACGGCAGACTCTTCCGTGACGGCAGCGGCCGTAACGGAAAAACCAAGCCGTAAAGAAAGAAAACTTCAGAAGAAACTTGCAAAAAAAGAGCGTAAAAAGCGCTGGAAGGAAACCAGGAAGGAAGACAGAAGGAAGCTTAAGGAGCATTACAAAGATGCACCCTGGTTTATCCGGATTCCCCGTCTTGCGCTGCGACCTGCTGCCAAAGTCATTTTTTGGGGATTAGTCGCAGCTGTTGCGATCTATATCGGTGTCTGCATCAGCAAGCTGGCTCCGTACCTTAAGTACGGTCTTGCGTTTCTCCATATGAATGATGAAGTAACTCAGGAACAGATATATGAGATCGCTCCATTAGACACTGAAGGCGCGGAAAGGATCGCCGCATATCCCGGAGTGGATCCTGACGACACATGGACTATCTGCATTTATATGGTCGGTGCAGATCTGGAAGATTATAACGAGAATGATCTGTCAGAGACTGCCATTGTTCAGGTAGGTCCTGTAAGAACAGCCAGAGAAGAACAGCGTGTTGCTGACTACCATAACCGTCTTGATATGTACGTTAATGATCTCGGTAAGAACGGTCTCTCTTTGCCTGAATTCCTTTATGCTCCCGAAAAGCCGGTTGCCAGAAGTGAATATGTCATGGATAAGACCGTAGTTGCGACAAAAGACGGTGCAGCAACATTAGACATCACAGAGATGCTGTCTGCTGAACTGTCAGAAAACATTACGATCGTTATTCAGACAGGCGGTGCTACCAGATGGAGCAATTCTTTGGTAAATCCCAATAAGACCCAGAGATTTATAATAACCAAAGACAGATATTTCGAGCAGGTGGAGAACATGCCTCTGCAGCGTGCCACCGATCCTGATACCCTGTCGGATTTTCTGCGCTTTTGCAGAGATGACTACCCGGCTGATCACACGATGCTCATTCTCTGGGATCACGGCGGCGGACCGTTCGGTTATGGCAAGGATTCCATCTTCGGCGGCGGAAACATGAGCATTAGAGACATCAATACGGCGCTTTCAAATGTTTATACTCCCGATCCCGCATTTGACATCATCGGTTTTGATGCATGCCTGATGTCTAACCTTGAAGTTACACATGAGCTGTACGGTTTTGCATCCTTTTATGCATTGAGTGAAGAATCCGAACCCGGTGATGGATGGGATTATCTGAACCTTTTAAACCGGATGAGTGCGGATCCGACCATGAGTCCGGCTGCAGTTGCCCAAACCATAGCTGATACTTTTGTGGACTATTGCATGAAGACTCATGTTAATATGACCAAGTACATTTCCATGACAGATGTCACTTTCGCAGTATTGGATGCCAATAAAACAGAAGAGCTTTATAAGGCATATTCGGAACTTGCTAAACACCAGCTGAAAGATGCTGCTGAAGACATCAGCGTTCTGGCTGATATCGGACGCTGCAGCAACAATACGCTCCATGTGGCCTCAAGCAGTTATGATATCTATAATCTGGTTGATCTCGGCTGTTATGTTGACCTGATGATAGACAGCTATCCGGAAGAGTGCTCTAAGATAAAGAACCTTTTGCATGAATCCGTTTTGTATCACCGCGAGACCGGAACCCTTGCAGATACACAGGGTATAAGTGTCTATCTTCCGGGCAGCATCTCATCTTATATGGGTCTGCATTATTTCCTGAACTATATTTACGATATCTGTGAAGATCCTTATGTCCGTGCACTGTATTACTATAAGCTTTCGGGATGTCTCGATGATGATATGAAGGCGGTGGTCAAGACTCTGACCGATGCCGAACCCCGGGTTCTTGATATCTCACAGTTCTATGTTTTCGAGCAGACAATGCCAGTAATAGAGGGTAATAACTTCTCTGTTGCTATACCTGATTCAGTGCAGAGCATGGCTCAGGATTACACATTCGAGCTGGCGGTATATGATGACAGAACAGGCGTTATCACTTACTACGGCCAGGATGAATTTGTTTATCTGGACGGCGAGGGAAATCTCTGCTGTGATTTTGACGGAGAATGGGTATTTTTAGACGGCCAGCCTCTGGCAATTGAGATGACATCCAGAACCATTTCAACCGTAGAGTACCGTTCCCATGTGCTTTACAACGGCAAAGATGCATATCTTACAATTGCATTTGACCGTGATACCGAAGAGTTCGAGATAAAGGGCATACGCTTATTTCCGGATTCCACCGATCAGATCAACTATATGGTAGATACGAAGCAGATCATTCAGCCACAGCTCAAGGATACGATCATCCCGCTCTATCCGACATTGGATCTTAACGGAGTTGAATCTGAGGCTGAAGGCAAGAAGATAACGTATTCTTCATCTACAAGGATCGTCAGCAAGCCTCTTTCAAACGGATACTATGTCGGCATGGCAAGCATTTATGACCAGCGCGGAGATTTCTATAACTCCAGAGTTATCGGTTATGAGATCTCAGGCGGTGAGATCAAACTCTGTGAAGTTAATCCGTATTTTGTAGGTTCTGATTATTAATTTATTAAAAGATAATCTTTGTTGAAGAGGATGCCTTTTAAGGCGTCCTCTTTTACTTTGCAAAACCGCTGTGATGCCACCTATAGTTGCGTTTGAGCCCTTTCCGGTGTCCGGGATTGTGAAAAAATATTAAACCCGCATAATCGGGGATATTCCAAATTATTCAACTGTACAAATCGGATTTGCCCGGATACGATTTTTCTTGACCAGGGGTACCCATAATGTAAAATATCTTTATAAACATATGGCGTCCCCGTACCGCGGTCAACACGGTGTGGGGTTTTTTAAGAAATAGGAGGATAAGGAAAATGCCTGATTTTTTAACAGCACCCATCATTGCAGCAGTTATTGTTGCCATTGTGGTAATCATCATCATTATCTGCAGCTATGTAAAGGCACCGCCGGATAAAGCATATATCATCTCAGGTCTTCGCAAGAACCCTAAGATCCTGATCGGTAGAGCAGGCCTCAAGATGCCCTTCTTCGAGAGAAAGGACGAGCTCCTCATCAAGCAGATCTCGATCGACATCAAGACCGACGGTTACGTACCTACAGCAGACTTCATCGGTGTAAACATCGACGCAGTCGCAAAGGTAAGAGTAATGAGCGAAGGTGAAGGCGTTAAGCTCGCCATGAAGAACTTCCTCAACATGAAAGAGCAGCAGATCGCAGATTCTCTCGTTGACTCACTTCAGGGTAACATGAGAGAGATCATCGGTACGATCACACTGAAGGACCTCTGCAACGACAGAAAGAAGTTCGGTGACGAGGTTCAGCAGAAAGCTCAGGAAGACATGAAGCGTCTCGGTATCGAGATCATCTCCTGCAACGTTCAGCACGTAACAGATGAGAAGGATCTCATCAACGCTCTTGGTCAGGACAACATGGCTAAGATCCAGAAGGACGCAAGCATCGCAAAGGCTCAGGCTGACAGAGACGTAGCAATCGCTCAGGCTCAGGCTCAGAAGGAAGCAAACGATGCAAAGGTCGCAGCTGATACAGAGATCGCAGTAAAGCAGAATGAACTCTCCATCAAGAGAGCAGAACTCAAGACGATTGAGGACACAAAGCAGGCTGAAGCTGACGCAGCTTACGAGATTCAGAAAGAGAATCAGCGTAAGACAATCGAGGTCACAAAGACCAATGCCGACATCGCTCGTCAGGAGAAGGAAGTCGACCTCAAGAGAAAGGAAGCTGAAGTTAAAGAGCAGGCTCTCGACGCTGAAGTCAAGAAGAAGGCAGAAGCTGAGAAGTTCGCAAAGCAGCAGGCTGCAGACGCTGCTCTCTATGAGAGACAGAGAAACGCAGAAGCTGAGAAGTTCGAACTCGAGAAGGCAGCTGAAGCTCGTAAAGTACAGGCTGAGGCAGACCTCTTCGCAAAGCAGCAGGAAGCTGAAGGTATCCGTAAGGTCGGTGAAGCTGAAGCTGCAGCAATCGCTGCTAAGGGTTTAGCAGAAGCTGAGGCTCTCGAGAAGAAGGCTGAAGCTATGAAGAAGTACGGCCAGGCAGCCATGATGGAAATGATCGTTAAGGCTCTTCCTGAAATGGCAGCAGAGATCGCAAAGCCTCTGTCCACGATCGACAAGGTTACGATCATCGATTCAGGCAATGGCGGCGACACAGGCGTAGGTTCTATGGGATCTTATGTACCTTCTGTCCTTGCACAGACAATTGAGTCCGTAAAGGAGACAACAGGTATCGACATCAGAGAGATCATGAGAGCTAATACCTATGACGCTAAGGTAAACAAGAACATCACAGTAAGCGGCCTTGAGGGAGTTCAGACACTGAACGTTTCCACAGGCGATTTAAATGAGACAGTAAGCGGCGCTTCTGCTTCAACAGCACCCGTTGCTCCGGTCGCTCCGGCAGCACCTGCTGCACCTCAGGCACCCACCGCGCCGACGACAGAAGCTTAATTTAAAGCTGTGATTAGTTGCTACAACTGATTAACAAAACTGCCCCTCCGGAGATCATCTCCGGAGGGGCTAATTATTTTGCTGAATTAGAATCGTACTTTTTGGGTGGCGAAAAGAGTACGATTTTGTGCGTTGCAAAGTGCAAATGGTTTTTTCGTACTCTTTTGAGATGGAAAAGAGTACGGTTTTTGCACGCTGCTTTTTTCGCTTTCCGGTTGCCTCAAAGAGTACGGTTTAGTGTGCTGTTTTTTCGGTGCAGCAAGTCATAGAACCAAATATCATCGCGTTGATTTTTGCGAGCAGGAATCTTGTATCTAAAGCAGTGTCACCAGAATTATATGTAAAATAAAAATCCAGATCCTGAAGAAGACCGGCATTTGTAAAGTTCCCGAATTTGATCTTTGAGTCCCTTATATAATCAGATGAACTCATAATTCCGAAGTGCTCGTGGAACTTACAGGAATCTATCTCCTTGAAATAAGGGACAAAATCAGGATAGAAAGGTTTACGCAGGCCTGCGAGCATAACTTCTGGTTCATACTTGAAAGGAATTCCCATATTCGTGTAGAAAACAGCAATACTTCGTTCTGCTTCAGAGCGGTAGTATGTGCCATTGAAAGGATAGAAAACAGGCTTAGGGTAATTTGCGTTGGCATCGTTCTTGAGACTGTCAAAATAAGCTTTATTCATAATGACAGGTGTATTTGAACCTGTATAAAGGGTTCTGACAGTCTTCATCGGTTCAAGTTCCGGTATCTGATCTCTGAAGTACAAGTTCCATATTGCTTCATAGACGGCAAGTTCACGTTCAACCTGTTCCCGCAATTTCATTTTGGCATACAGATCCTTTCCGGGCAGAGAATTTAGACTGTACCGGTGTTTACCAACAATGATCCTTTGTCTTGGAGATCCATCCAACATACGCTCATGGATTTTAGCCTTCGGAAGTTGTTCAAGCAGCCGGCGGCAGTAATTGATCTTAAGTGCCAGATATTCTCTGGGTATGTATTTATCTATGATATTCATGCCGTGATTATAGCCCCTTGCTTTGTCGGTTTTGTGTAAACAAATCCGACAAAATCCGACAAGCTCAAAAGGGCAAAAAAGACTCAAAAATGATTTAAAGATAAAAGAAATAAATAACTACATTAACCGCTGATTTAAGCGGCTGCTGTTTTCTTTTTGGAGATTACCATAACTGTACCAACCACACCAGCGAACACCAC
This sequence comes from uncultured Saccharofermentans sp., assembly GCA_905234715.1. Classification (GTDB taxonomy): domain Bacteria; phylum Bacillota; class Clostridia; order Saccharofermentanales; family Saccharofermentanaceae; genus Saccharofermentans. The sequence continues at coordinate 33,963 of CAJOJI010000004.1, read as the reverse complement.
GGTCTCAATAGCCAGCGCAATAATGGTTCCGGCGAGGCCGGCCTTATTGCCCGTCATGATGCGGAGGATATCTTTCTGGCGCGATCCGTCTGCGTATGCGCAGTAATAGGTGTTGTTTTCTGCATCGATCATGGAGACCAGCACGATGTCCTCGTTGGTCTGGACACGGTAATAAATGCTGCCCGAACCTGAGGGGAGCTTGGTAAAGTCGTTCATTAGTTCTTCGTTTTCTTCAGGGAGCTGGCCGCCAGCCAGATTGTAGGTTATGCTGCCGGTGCGGTTAATGGCCCGGTCTTCGCATTTCTTCCAGAATGCATATCTCTCTTCGGAGGTACCGTTTCCGAAATAAAGATTGATGTAATTTGAAGAATCGCCGCCAAAGAGGACGCGGCAGCTGATGTATATCACGTCAGGTGAACCGTTCAGGTAACTGTACTTGGCAAATTCAACAGCGAGCTCGTCAGCGCGCGTAAGTTCGTAATCCGGTGTAGTCAGGATACTTTGGAAGAAATAGATCATTCCGGGGAAATACATATAGCACTTTGCGGGGAGCGAGACAGTCTTGCCGCCTGCCGGTCTGTATTCAATGTGATCGTATGTAAGGTCTGAACCGTTAAGACCATCCTGATCGCGGAGAGCATCGAAATCTATATCGGTACACAAAAGATATTCGAACTTGGTCAGCTCATGTTTTACGCAGTCATCTTCTGTGCTCACAAGATAGAACTTATCGCCTTCCTGAAACACTTCGACCTTTATGTCTATGCGGCCTGTATATCCGCCGGTCGTATGGATCGACATGTATTCAACATCCACTTTGTGGTCTTTTACTCTGGCATCTGCCATAAAGTTCCCATCGAAAAGGGGCAGCAGGGTGACCACTGCGGCACAAAGATAGATACACAGTATCAGTAAGATTGTAATTCCTTTTTTCCTCATACACTTCGATTCTATTTCATAACAACTCAGATTTCTACCGCTTACCCGAAAACTAAAAGAGGCTGCCTCACATGAGACAGCCTCTATAGGTTATTTAATTACAACTCTATTAACCGAAGAGTGTGAGCAGGATGCCGGCAGCAACTGCTGAACCGATAACGCCTGCAACGTTCGGACCCATAGCGTGCATGAGCAGGAAGTTGGAAGGATTCTCCTTCTGGCCTACCTTGGAAGCAACACGTGCTGCCATAGGTACGGCGGAAACGCCTGCTGCACCGATGAGCGGATTGATCTTCTTGCCGGACAGGAAGTACATAACGATACCGATGAGGAGTCCGCCGATCGTAGCGAAGGCGAAAGCGCAAAGACCGATAACGATGATCTTAACTGTCTCGAGCTTGAGGAAGTTAACGCCAACTGCTGTAGCACCAACTGATGTACCGAGCATGATGGTTACGATGTTGCACATAGCGTTCTGAGCTGTGTCGGAAAGACGGTCTGTAACGCCTGACTCTCTGAAGAGGTTACCGAGCATGAGGCAGCCGAGGAGAGGTGCAACGGAAGGAAGGATGAGAACGCAAACAACAGTTACGATGATAGGGAAGCAGATCTTCTCAGCCTTGGAAACAGGTCTGGTCTGCTCCATCTTTACCTGACGCATCTTCTTTGTTGTGAGCAGCTTCATGATAGGCGGCTGGATCATAGGGATGAGCGCCATGTATGAGTAAGCTGCAATAGCGATCGCACCGAGGAGCTCAGGAGCGAGCTTGGATGTGAGATAGATAGCCGTCGGGCCGTCAGCACCGCCGATGATACCGATGGAAGCTGCACCCTGAGGATCGAAGCCCAGGAGGCAAGCTACTACGAATGCGAAGGAGATACCGAACTGAGCGCCTGCACCCATGAAGAAGGATGAAGGTCTGGAGATCAGGGGTCCGAAGTCTGTCATAGCGCCTACTGCCATAAAGATAAGGCAGGGGAAGATGTCCATCTTAACGCCGATGTAGAGGAAGTCGAAGAGACCCGGATCAACGTGGTTGCCTGCGGCATCGTAGCCATGTCCGCCCAATGCTGCCCAGTCAATATCGCCGTTGAACCAATCGGGGTGGAAGATTCCGCCGCCGGGCCAAGGGAGATTTGTAAGGAGCATACCGAATGCGATAGGGAGTAAAAGCAAAGGCTCATACTGCTTTTTGATTGCGAGATAGAACAGGATGAACGAGATAAGAATCATCACGCCCTGCTGCCATGTCATAGTGGCAACACCTGATGTCTCCCACAGATTTTTTAATACTTCAATCATTACCCTGCTACCCCCTGATTAAGAAATAGATACCAAGGGTGTGCCGGTGTCTACTGACTGGCCCTTTGTTACGAGAACCTGAGCAACTGAACCTGAGCAGGGAGCGTAGATCTCGTTCTCCATCTTCATAGCTTCGAGGATGCAAACGAGCTCGCCTTCCTTAACTGCCTGACCTACAGCAACCTTAACGTCAAGGATCGTGCCGGGCATAGGTGAGTTAACAGGTGTTGTGCCTGCGGCAGCAGCGGCAGCGGGTGCAGGAGCAGCTGCGGGAGCAGGTGCAGCGGCAGGAGCGGGAGCAGCAGCGGGTGCTGCAGCAGGAGCTGCAACTACGGCTGTTGTTTTGATGAGATTGGCTTTGCCCTTCTCAACTTCTACCTCATATACTTTATCGTTGATAGTTACGTTATAAATCATGGTTAACGTTCTCCTTTAATTCTTTTCGACGAGTTTGATGGACTTGAATACGAGCTCTTCGAGCGGTATTCCGGAGTCATCTGCAACGATTGCCATGATCATGGCAGCTGTCTTCTCATCACAGTTCTTGAGCTTTAAGGATCCGGAGGAGAATACTTCTTCGGAAGCTGCTGCAGCAGCTGCAGGTGCAGCGGCAGGAGCGGCAGCGGGAGCCTTTGCGGGCTCTTCCTTTGAACCGATCTTTGTGATTGCCTGGATGATCTTACCTGAAATTGAGATAAGGATGTACATCAGCAGGAGCACAGCGAAAACCACGAGGATGACTATGCCGGCGTTTAACAGCATCTCGGGTGTTGTGAGATGTGTTCCGCGCTCAACAGTCAACTGTACTACAGGGATCATAATCAATCCTCCTTCTTCTCGATGGTGTAGTTAACTGTGTTGGATTCCTTCTCCTCACGAGCTGCGAAGAACTTCTCAGCAACCTGAGGGAAAGCGATGTAGGAGAGGACGTCCTCGTCAGATCTTGCCTTGTCGCCAAGCTCTGCCTTTGTCTTCTCGAAAGCAGGCTCGAGGGAATCAGCATATCTGCCCTGAACGAGTTCTTCAGGCTTCCAGCATCTGTCGATGAGTTCCTGGTTAACTTCTCCGGGTGCTCTTCCGTACTCGCCTCTGAGGTAAGCCTTGATCTCCTTGGAGATGTTCTTGTATCTCTCACCTAAGAGAACGTTCTGGACTGCCTGGTTACCAACCATCTGTGAGAGAGGTGTAACGAGCGGGGGATAACCCATGTCCTTACGTACTGCAGGGATCTCAGCAAGAGCTTCGTCGAACTTGTCGAGAGCGTGCATATCCTTGAGGTTAGCGATCATGTTGGAGAGCATTCCGCCCGGAACCTGATACTTGAGGATGTCAGCCTTGATGCCCATGACTGTAGGATTGAGTGTTCCGTTGTCGAGGAACTTCTTTCTTACGGGTACGAAGAAATCAGCGATCTCCTTGAGCTTGTCCATATCGAGACCTGAACCGTAACCGAACTGGCCCATTGTGTAAGCCATTGTCTCTGTTGCAGGCTGTGATGTGCCGCCTGCCATTGTGGAGATAGCGCAGTCGATACCGTCAACACCGGCTTCGATAGCCTTCATGAGTGTCATGGGGCCCATGCCTGTTGTGTGGTGTGTGTGGAAGAAGAGAGGTACGGAGATCTTTGCGTCCTTGATAGCCTTTACGAGATCGTAAGCTTCCTTAGGAGAGCAGATACCTGCCATGTCCTTGATAGCGATGGAGTCAACGCCCATGCTCTCAAGCTCTTTGCACATTTCAACGTACTTCTCGATTGTATGAACAGGTGAAGTAGTGTAGCAGATGCAGCCCTGTGCATGCTTGCCGCACTTCTTTACCTCGTCAATGCAGACTTCAATGTTTCTGAAATCATTGAGAGCGTCGAAGATACGGAAGATATCCATACCGTTCTCTGCAGCCTTGCGGCAGAAGAGTCTTACGACGTCATCGGGATAATGCTTGTATCCGAGGATGTTCTGGCCGCGGATGAGCATCTGAAGGGGAGTCTTTTTGCAGACAGCCTTGATCTTTCTGAGTCTTTCCCACGGATCCTCGTCGAGATATCTGAGACATGAATCGAATGTAGCGCCGCCCCAGCACTCGAGTGAGTAGTAGCCGGCATTGTCCAAAGTCTCAAGGATGCCCTCGAAATCGGAGAAAGGCATACGTGTTGCGATAAGGGACTGCTGAGAGTCACGCAGCACGGTTTCTGTGATTTTTACTTTCATTGAAGTCACACTCCTTGTAATTAAAAAATAACCTTAGTAAGTATATAGGCTTTGCCTGGATATGTGAATACGATTTTTTATGTTTAAAGGACATTTTTTAATGCTTTTTGGGTATAATTATCCAACCCTCGAAAAGAGGGAGGCCGCAGACAGGGAAGAGCCCTTTTAAATTGGCGGTTTACATTCCAAAAACACGGGTGTATACTTAATTGCTCGCAAAGGGGACTTTGTGCTCATATTTGCGCGTAAAAATTAAGAAAGGAGATGTATTGATGCCAACGTTCAATCAATTGGTTAAGTCCGGCAGACAGTCCAAGACTTACAAGTCTGCCAGCCCGGCTTTGCAGTTCTCGATGAATACCATCAGAAACAAGCAGACGGATTTAGACTCACCTCAAAAGCGTGGTGTTTGCACAGTTGTTAAGACGACAACACCTAAGAAGCCTAACTCAGCGCTTCGTAAGGTTGCCCGTGTAAGACTTACAAACGGCTACGAGGTTACAGCCTACATTCCGGGAATCGGACACAACCTTCAGGAGCACTCTGTTGTTCTCATCAGAGGCGGACGTGTTAAGGACCTCCCTGGTGTTCGTTACCACATCGTTAGAGGTACCCTTGATACAGCAGGTGTCGCAGATCGCCAGCAGGGCAGATCTAAGTACGGCGCTAAGAAGCCGAAGGCTGCTAAGGTTAAGAAGTAATCCCGCGTGAATTATTTTCGCGCTGGGGTTGGACATAAGTGATCAGTACATTGTTCATATATGGACATTGCCTGACTGAAACACTTAACACGGTCCACAAGAACAAACTGAAACGTGAGTACCTATGGTTTCAAGTTTTAGAAAGTAAAATTTTGATAATCATGTTAGGAGGGAAGCAAAGTGCCAAGAAAAGGCAATACACCCAAGAGAACGGTTCTTCCTGATCCTGTCTACAATGACGTTGTAGTAAGTAAGCTTATCAACAACATCATGCTGGACGGCAAGAAGGGCGTAGCTCAAAAAATTACATACGGCGCCTTCGATATCATCAAAGAGCGCACAAATGAAGAGCCCCTCGAAGTATTCAGAAAGGCTCTTGCTAACGTAATGCCCACCCTCGAGTGTAAGGCACGCCGTGTAGGCGGTGCTAACTATCAGATCCCTATGGATGTTAAGCCCGAGAGAAGACAGACACTCGGACTTCGTTGGATAGTTCAGTACTCGAGAAACAGATCTGAGCGCACCATGAAGGAGCGTCTTGCTGCTGAACTTATGGATGCAGCAAACGAGACTGGCGGAGCATTCAAGAGAAAAGAAGAAATGCACAGAATGGCTGAAGCTAACAAGGCTTTCGCACATTTCAATCGTTAATCACCGGTTAAGAAAGGACATTAATACTAATGGCTACAACAAGAGCATATCCGCTTGAGAAGACCAGAAACATCGGTATTATGGCTCACATCGACGCCGGTAAGACAACAACAACCGAGAGAATTCTTTATTACTCAGGTGTTAACCGTAAGATGGGTGAGGTTCACGAAGGTGCTGCTACCATGGACTGGATGGTTCAGGAGCAGGAGAGAGGTATCACAATTACCTCCGCAGCTACAACAGCTCCCTGGAAGGGCCACAGAATCAACATCATCGACACCCCCGGTCACGTTGACTTCACAGTAGAAGTTGAGCGTTCACTCCGTGTACTTGACGGTGCCGTTACGGTTATGTCTGCAAGAGGCGGCGTTGAGCCGCAGACGGAAACAGTTTGGAGACAGGCTGAGCACTACGGTGTTCCGAGAATGGTTTTCGTCAACAAGATGGACATCATCGGTGCAAACTTTGAACATGTTTGCGAGATGATCCGTGACAGACTTAAGAATGTCCCCGTTGCCATCCAGTACCCTATCGGTAAGGAAGACAACTTCCAGGGCATTATCGACCTTATTACTCTCCGTGCTGAGGTTTACACTTCAGAAGACGGTATGCAGTATGAGGACCGCGAGGTTCCTGCTGATATGGTCGATCTCATTAAGGCAAAGAGAGAAGAGATGGTCGAGCTTATCTGCGAGACCGACGACGAGCTCACAGAGAAGTACCTCGAAGGTGAGGAGATCTCCAATGAAGAGCTCAAGGCTGCTCTCCGTAAGGCTTGCTGCTCATGCAAGCTCATCCCTGTTACATGCGGTACATCTTTGAGAAACAAGGGCGTACAGATGTTGCTCGACGCTATCGTTGACTACATGCCTTCACCTCTCGACGTTCCCGCTATCAAGGGTGTTAACCCTGAGACAGAGGAAGAAGAAGAGAGACCTTCTTCTGATGAAGAGCCTTTCTCTGCTCTCGCATTCAAGATCGCTACTGACCCGTTCGTCGGTAAGCTCTGCTTCTTCAGAGTTTATTCCGGTGTTATGGAAGCAGGATCTTATGTTCTTAACTCATCTAAGAACAAGAAGGAGCGTATCGGACGTATCGTTCAGATGCACGCTAACGAGCGTAAGGAGATCACAGAAGTATTCTCCGGCGACATCGCAGCTGCTATCGGTCTGAAGGATACAACTACAGGTAATACACTCTGCGACGAGGAGCATCCTATCATCCTCGAGTCCATGGAGTTCCCTGAGCCGGTTATTGAGGTTGCTATCGAACCAAAGAGCCGTGCATCACAGGAGAAGATGCTTATCGCTCTCCAGAAGCTCGCAGAAGAAGACCCGACGTTCCGTACATACACCAACCAGGAAACAGGACAGACAATCATCGCAGGTATGGGTGAGCTTCACCTCGATATCATCGTTGACCGTCTTTTCCGTGAGTTCAAGGTTGAGGCTAACGTAGGCGCACCTCAGGTATCCTACAAAGAGACGATCAGAAGAACTGTTGAAGCTCAGGGTAAGTTCGTACGTCAGTCCGGTGGTCACGGTCAGTACGGTGACTGCTGGCTCAGACTCGAACCTCAGGAGCCCGGTAAGGGTTACGAGTTCGTCGACGAGACAGTCGGCGGCTGCATCCCGAAGCAGTTCATCGCTCCTATCGATGCAGGTATTCAGGAAGCTATGCAGGCCGGTATCTTGGGTGGCTATCCTGTTGTTGACGTTAAGGTTACCGTTTTCGACGGTTCTTACCACGATGTCGACTCTTCAGAAATGGCCTTCAAGATCGCAGGATCCATGGGATTCAAGGCTGGTATGCAGAAGGGCGATCCTTGCCTCCTCGAGCCTATCATGAAGGTAGACGTCGAGGTTCCTGATGAGTACTTGGGCGACGTTATCGGCGGACTTAATGCACGCCGTGGCGCAATCAAGGAAATCGAGCCTATGAACGGTTCACAGCAGGTACATGCTGAGGTTCCGCTCGCAAACATGTTTGGTTACGCAACAGACCTCCGTTCTTCAACACAGGGACGTGGTACGTTCGTAATGCAGATAAGCCACTTCGCGGAGACGCCGAAGAGCATCATGGAGTCCATCTTAAAGAAATAAGACTCCGAACCGCCTGATTCAAAGGCACGGAAACATATATATTTCAGGTTTCTTACTTGAAAGAAATTAAGAAACTTTGTAAAATGGTGTTTACCGCTGTGTTGAATCAAGGCGAGTAAATAATTAAGTTTAATAATAATTTCTTAGGAGGAAATTAAAATGGCAAGAGAAAAGTTTGTACGTAGCAAGCCGCACGTAAACATCGGTACCATTGGTCACGTAGACCACGGTAAGACAACTCTTACAGCTGCTATCACAAAGGTACTCGCTATGAAGGGTGGAGCTGAGTTCAAGGATTATGGTAATATCGACTCCGCACCCGAGGAAAGAGCTCGTGGTATCACGATCAACACAGCACACGTTGAGTACGAGACAGAGTCACGTCACTATGCACACGTTGACTGCCCTGGCCACGCTGACTACATCAAGAACATGATCACTGGTGCTGCTCAGATGGACGGTGCTATCCTCGTAGTTTCCGCTGCAGACGGCCCGATGCCCCAGACACGTGAGCACATCCTTCTCGCTCGTCAGGTAGGCGTTCCTTATATCGTAGTATTCATGAACAAGTGCGACCAGGTTGACGACGAAGAGCTCCTCGAGCTCGTTGAGATGGACATCCGTGACCTCCTCAACCAGTATGACTTCCCTGGTGACGATACACCTATCATCCGCGGTTCTGCTCTCCAGGCTCTTGAGTCTACATCTACAGATCCTAACGCTCCTGAGTATGCTTCCATCATCGAGCTTATGAACGCTGTTGATGAGTACATCGCTACACCTGAGCGTCCTGTAGACAAGCCTTTCCTTATGCCTGTTGAGGACGTATTCACAATCTCCGGCCGTGGTACAGTTGCTACAGGCCGTCTTGAGAGAGGTGTTGTTAAGGTTGGTGATCCTGCAGAGATCGTTGGTCTCCAGGACGAGCCTAAGTCAACAACAATCACAGGTGTTGAGATGTTCCGTAAGCAGATGGATCAGGCTGAGGCTGGTGACAACATCGGCTGCCTCCTCCGTGGTATCGACCGTAAGGAAGTTGAAAGAGGTCAGGTTATCGCTAAGCCCGGCACAACAACTCCTCACACAAAGTTCACAGGCCAAGTTTACGTTCTTACAAAGGAAGAGGGTGGCCGTCATAAGCCCTTCGTAACTGGTTATCGTCCTCAGTTCTACTTCAGAACAACAGACGTTACAGGCGTTATCAAGCTTCCTGATGGAACAGACATGTGCATGCCTGGTGACCACGTAACAATCGAAGCAGACCTCATCACTCCTATCGCTATGGAGCAGGGTCTTAAGTTCGCTATCCGTGAGGGTGGTCACACAGTAGGCGCTGGTACAGTTTCTACAATCATCGAGTAATTCGATCAGAACTGAACTAACAAAAACTGTTATTTCAAGAGGTTGTCTCATATGAGGCAACCTCTTTCTTTTATTGGGGGACGGCCCATGTAATGTGTTTGAAACGCCGTAACCTAACTTTTGCCACACTTTTGATGCAGATATGATATTTTGCGAAACTACAATCATACTGAATTTGAACCAAAACAAAACTTAAAAGGGGATAAAGGAGAATAAACATGAAAAGCACAGCTACGAAGATCACATCTGTCGTACTCGCAGCATCCATGGCGCTGTCTGTTGCTGCATGCAGCAATTCAGGCAAGCGCGGAAGCAGCAGCGGTGATGACAGAGAAGAAAGCCGCAGCGGCAAGAAGATCGCTGCTGACACACCCTGGTATAATTCCGAGATCATATCAGTAAAGCCCGATATCGATGTCAGCAAGCCCCTCGAGTATTCTTACTCAAGTCTTGCAGGTGTAGACAGTGATTACATCGTCATCTTCACAAACGGCTATTACAAGATGCCTAACGGCAACGATATCGATTGGGAGAATTTCAATTACAACGAGTATGCGATCAATCTCGTTTCTATTATCGACAGAAAAACAAACGAAAGCATCAACACATTGGATCTCACATCAGATCTTCCCAAAAATGCTTATCTCGATACCGTTACATACAGGAACGGAAAGATCTGCGCTTATACAACAACTTATAACGATCTCACATACGAGATGTCTACAACAGTCACTGAACTTGATCCTATGACAGGCGATGTTCTGGATAAGTATGAAAACAGCACCGACAATGACGGAGGAAGCATAGAGCGCACGTTCAAGGTAGCAGATTATACTGTCGACACGTCTTTAAACTGGGACAATATGGATAACGCTTATTACGACCTGTATATTACGGCAGCTGATGGAACAAGGTCACAGGTAAGGCTTAAGGAATCCGGAATGAACCTTTATGATATCCCGGTTGTATTTTCGATCGGCGACGACAAGGCGCTTGTTCCGGTATCCACCGATAAGGACAGTGTTTATTATGAACTCGACCTCAAGACTTCAACAGCTACCTTGGTCGACGGCAAGGACTATTCCTGGCTTGATCTCAATGCTCTGGTATCAACATTCAGTGCGGATGACGGTTCAGTTTATTATTCAACCCCCATCGGCATTTCTAAGATCGACTTAAAGAAGAAGAGCACCGAAATGTTCATGAACTACAGCTGGTGCACAGTAAACAGATCGATCCTGAATTATCTCCAGATCGTAGACTGCAATGACGACCAGATTGTTCTCTGCGGCGAAAGATATAACGCAAGCCCTTATCAGGCAACATCACAGACAGAGTTTGTCATTGTTGAATTAACAAGGGCTGAGTCCAATCCTCATGCAGGAAAGACAATTCTTGAGATGTATTCTTCATATGGATATGTTGAAGATAAGGTCGGCGATGCGATCATCAAGTACAACGAAAACAGCAACAGCTATTTTATTGAAGTATCTGACCGTTATTCCGATGTCGGCAACAACTTCTACAGCGATCTTAACAGTGAAGACGATTACGAGAGTGCAAATCTCAACTCAAATGCAAAGATGAGTAATGAGCTTGCAATGGATATCCTTAATGGTGAAGGCCCTGATCTCCTCATGAATGTAAGCGAACTCGGCCAGCTCAACAACACAAGTTATCTTACAGACCTTACACCTTATGTCGGCACACTTGATCCGGATAAGTATTTCACAAACATCATCGATGCATCCAAGGTAGACGGAAAGCTCTTTAATCTCCCTGTATGCTACATGATCTCCGGTATCCAGACAGATGCTAAATATGCAGGCGCTTCAGGTGTCGGTTTCACACCTGCGGAATATGAGAAGTTCCTTAAAGAGACATTAAACGGCAACGATGTAATCCCGCTCGGCCAGGCTCTCTATTTTACAAAGCTTTTCAACAATATGAGCGACAAGTTCCTGGTCAACGGCAAGGCTGATTTCTCAGCTCCTGAGTTCGCAGAGCTTGCTGAATACGTTAAGAACAACGTTCCTGAGACCTCAAAATCCTGGGATGAAATGTATTCTTCAGACGGAGATTACTATTCATCAACAATTGCAGTAGGTGCCGCTGTTGCACCTGTAAAGGGTGATATGGGTTATTCCGATTCTCCGGCTATGTACGGTTACGTTTACGGTATCAGCGGATATTTCTTGAACATCGCACAGTTAAAGGGCGGTTCTGCAATTCTCGGAATCCCTTCAGTTGACGGCAGAGGCCCTGCGGTTGAACCTTATGTTTCCGTAGCGATTTCCGCACAGGCTCAGAATGTTGACGCATGCGGCGAGTTCATTAAGCTCCTTCTTTCCGACGACGTCCAGAAAGATCTTGCAATGAACGACAACTTCGTTCTTAACCGTGAGGCTTTCAGAGAAGGCGGCCTGACAGCTGTTGAATACTACAACGGTGAAGGCGGAGACAACATGTTCGGCTACGATTACGAGACAGGCATGCCCACTGAGAACCGCATCAAGTTCTCCGAACAGAACATCAACGAGCTCGAAAAGATCGTCGAGAGCTGTTCCGTAATGTATTCGGCTGACGCAGCCATCAACCTCATCCTTGTTGAGGAGATGCCCGCTTACTTTGTCGGCCAGAAGAGCCTTGAGGAAGTAGCAAAGATCGCTCAGGACAGAGCACAGAAAGTATTAGACGAAAGAGGCTGACGCTTTCCATACTGATCGAAAAGTCATGGCTGCTCTTTATCCGGAGCAGCCATTTTCGAGAACAGGGTTAAATTTTAATTGGGGTTAAAAGGAGAGAAAAAGGATGAAGACTACGGTCAGGAAAGCGGTAGCTGCTTCTTTGGCGCTGTCAGTGTCGCTGTCGTTTGCGGCATGCAGCAAGAAGACCGGCGAATCCGGAATAGGATCGGAGGAGGTCAGCCACAGCGGAACAAAGATAGCTTCTGATTCGCCATGGTATTCAAGCGATATCATAGAAGTGAATCCGGTCATAGATAAGAACAGGGAACTTGAATCTTTATATTCGCGTTATGCGGGTTCCGATGACAATTACATAGTTGTAATGACGAACGGATATTATAAGATCCCTAATGATTACGACTGGAATTATTTCAACAACAGCGACTTTGCCATATATACCGCAACGGTGCTCGACAGGGCTACAAAGCAGGTAGTAAACACTATAGATTTGAATGAACTGCTTTCGTTGGAAACATATATTGATAGTGTTAAGTACAGAGACGGCAGGATCATGGCAGTATCAGTGAATTACGATTCCACAAACGATATTGCAACATATACGGAAACATATATTGATCCGGCCGGAGGATACGTGCTGGATGCACGTCAGGTTCCTGAAGTCATTGTGGAGAACACATTTGATCTCGGCTCTTACAGGATCGATACCGAGCTTGTCTGGGATGAGATCAGTTACTACAACCTTCATGTTCATGCACCTGACGGAACCGAGAGAATAATAGAACTCAGTGATCCTGAAAAGGGCATTTACGACATATCTGTCATTCTCCCCTTAACCGATACCACGGTCCTGATTCCCGCCGGCGGTGAGGGTGGAAAGAGCTATTATGAGATCGATCTTAAGGGAGGCACGGTTACTCCTGTTGAAGAGAAAGACTATGAATGGCTCACCCTCGATTACATGTCCTCGATCTATTATGGCAGTGACTGTAAACTGTACTATCTTACCAACACGGGCATCAAATTCATCGACATGAAGAATAAGACGGCAGGAACATCTTTTGATTTCAGCTGGTGCGGAGTAAACAGGAGCAAGCTTTCCGATCTTGAGATAGCCGAGTACGATGACGGGAAGGTCCTTCTCTGCGGAGAGATATACAAACCAAACCGTTATTCAAATTCGGACTACAATACGTTCACCATCGTAGAGTTTACGAAATCCCAGAATCCCCACGCGGGAAAGACAATACTGGAACTGTATTCGCCTTATGGGTTTGTGGATTCCGAGATCGGTGATGCCATCCTGAAATATAACGAGACAAACAGTAATTTCTATATTGAAGTTACCGACCGGTATAACAGCGGTGATTTCTACGACGAAAACCAGCGTATCGACAGCGAAGACGATTATGAATCCTATAATCTCAACGGAAACTCAAAGCTCAGCAACGATCTTGCGCTTGACCTCATAAACGGCGATGGCCCTGACATCCTCATGAACTGCAGTGCTTACGGCCAGCTCAACAATCAGAACTATCTTGCCGATCTCACTCCTTATATTGGTACGCTCGATCCGGATAAGTATTTCACGAACATCGTGGAAGGATCCATGGTCGACGGCAGACTTTATCATCTGCCTGTAAGCTACAAGGTCGACGGCATTCAGACAGCGCCTCAGTATGCGGGTGCTTCAGGTGTCGGATTCACCACTGAGGAATATGAGAAGTTCCTTAACGAAGTTTTAAACGGGGAAGACGTTATCCCTGTCGGACAGGCTTATTATTTTGCGAGATTATTCAGTGTAATGAGCGACAAGTTTATCGTTGACGGTAAAGCCGATTTCTCCGCACCTGAGTTTGCTGTTCTTGCCGGATTCGTAAAGGATAACGTTCCGGAGAGCGCAAAGTCATGGAGCGATGCCGAATTCTATGAAGGCTATTATTACGACGGAGTTAGTGCCGAGCAGCCGTTTATACCCGCAGTTGAGTCTTCACCGGTAAAGGGAGACAGGATCCCTGACGGCAATAGCAGAGCGGATTATGTCACCTGCAACGGAATGGCGGGCTATCTTATTAATCTCTCATACGGAAGAGATAACACGGCGATCCTCGGCATTCCTTCAGCCGACGGCAGAGGCCCTATGTTCGAGAACGACATCTCGGTTGCAATATCGGCACATGCTGAGAATATCGAAGCATGCGGTGAATTCATCAAGCTCCTCCTCTCAGATGAGGTTCAGCAGGAAGTAGCCATGAACGACAAGTTCGTCTTAAGCCGTGATGCATTCAGACAGAGCGCGGCAAAAGCAGTCGAATTCTATAACGGAGAAGGCGGATACAACATCTTCGGTTACGACGCAGAGACGGGAAGGCCCGCAAACAACGGTCTGGTATTCTCCGATAAGAACATCACCGATATGGAGAACAACATTCTGAACTGCTCAAGGATCTATTCGCCGGACGGAACGGTCAATCTGATCCTGATAGAAGAGATGCCGGCATACTTTATGGGCCAGAAGAACCTTGAAGACGTGATCGTGATAGCTCAGGACAGGGTGCAGAAAGTGCTGGACGAGCGAGGCTGACAGATCAAAACAAAAATAAAACATTTAGGACTCTGAAATAAGAGTCCTATTTTTTTTGTAAGTTATAATGGATTAGTGACGATTACAGTTCTGAAGTCTTTATGGGGGTATCAGTATGCCGATCGATTCCAGGTTTTTTACGCATCCGTCTGACAGGGCAGCGCTGAAGGCGTTGAAAGCAATTCCCGGTTTCCACCAGTTCATGAAGGCTTTCATGAGCGTGTGGAATGAGAAGCTGTTCAGGATTGAGAACATGTCCAGCAATCTCAAGGTAACTGAGCGCAAGGCAAAGAAATACCACGATATGCTGATTCCCATCTGCGAGAAACTCGGCATTGACGTACCGGAACTGTATTTGAAATTTGATGACGATGCAAATGCATACACATATGGTGATACAAAGCCGATCATCGTGGTGACGGCAGGACTTCTCGAGAGATTCGATGATGATCTGGTCGCAACTGTTCTTGCACATGAGTGCGGTCACATTGTCTGCCACCATACGCTCTATCTGACGATCGGAAGACTGATACTGGGCGGCACGATCCTTACTGCCAACAGGTTCAATCTGGCCGGGCTCATAACCGAACCTCTTGAGATGGCTTTCGCATACTGGATGCGCTGCAGCGAATTTTCCGCGGACAGAGCAGCGATCATCTGCGACGGAAACGCAAAGAAAATGACGGAACTCTGCATGCGTTTTTCCGGATATGATCCCAGGTATTGCGGTGAGATAGAAATCAGTGATTACCTGGAACAGGCAAACGAATACTATGAGATGATGAAGGATTCCAAAGTAAACAAACTGATGGAATTCTATCAGTACAGGATGATCGATCATCCGCTCAATGTTGTCAGGGCATTTGAAGCCGATAAGTGGGCAAAGAGCGGTGAAGCAGGTCACATTTTCGCTTATCTCGAAAACGGCGACAAGGCTGATCTGGATTCCTTTATGCTTCCCGCACCTGATTCATCCAAAAAGCTTGCAGGACAAAACTATGAAGAAGTAAAAGAGATGTTTGAAGATTCCGGCTTCACGAATGTTAGAACATACGGAGGCTTTTCAAAAGAACCGCTCGATAAACTGAAGAAGGAAGGAGCGGTACTTGCGGTAAACGTCAACGGCAATTCCACGTTTGCTGAAGATGCGTGGTTCCCGGTAGATGCTATCATCTCGATTTACTACAAGACGGAAAATGCCAACCTTATGCCTGCTCCCACGGCACCGGCAGTGGCAGCCCAGGCATCAGTACAGCCTGTTCAGCAGGTTCAGACTGCTGAACCTGTGGAAACCGCAGTTCCCGTTCAGGAAAGTCCGGCACCGCAGCCTGCCATAACACAGCCGGTCGTGCAGGATGTTTCAAACCAGCCGCAGTCAGCAAACGCAGGCAACCTTTATATTTCATACAGCACGGCCGATCCGAGAGTTCAGATGGTCACGAGAATAGTTTCGACAGGCACGAAGAGTGTCTATGTTAACGGCATGACGCTGTCTTATATGCTTCAGCCGGGCCCCCAGACTATTATCCTTAAGATCGGCAAGATCAATTACAGGAAAGATATCATGATCCAGTCATATAATGCGCCTGTAAGGATCTACGCAAGCTTTAACGGCAAAGCACAGATAACGGTAGAACAGCCGCCGTGCTGATTTAAACTTCACGAATAAACAGACAAAAAAGAGGATGCCGTTTGGGACATCCTCTTAACAATTCAATTGTGATCCGGATCAGACTGCAGGCTTAGCAGCAGGTCTTGTGGGAGCTGCTTCAGATCCGGGTCTTCCTGCAGGTCTCATGGGAGCGGCTGCTTCCTCAACTGCGGGTTCCTTAGCGATCGTTGTATCTAAAGGCTTAGCGGGTTCGGGATCAACGAGGCCGGCAGCAGCTCTGAGCTTAGCGATCTCTTCAGCCTTAGCTGCAGCGATACGAGCTTCCTCTTCTGCCTTAGCAGCAGCAGCCTTTGCCTTCTCTTCTGCAAGGAGAGCAGCCTGTCTTGCTTCTTCAGCCTTAGCAGCTGCAAGTCTTGCTTCTTCGATAGCCTTCTCTGCTGCGAGACGTGCTTCCTTCTCAGCCTTTTCAGCAGCGATACGTGCATCTTCTTCAGCCTTCATCTGGTTAGCGGAATCGAGATCATCCTGAGCCTTTGCGAGAGCCTGCTTTGCAGCCTCATATTCAGCTGAAGCAATCTCTTCTTCCTTGGTAGCGGTGATAACAGCTGCCTTGGAATCCTGCTCAACCTTCTCAGCCTCGATCCTTGCTCTCTCGTCAGCCTTTCTGCGCTCTGTAATCTTAGCTTCTTCAGCTGTGAGAGCGGCAGCAGCCTTTTCTTCTTCTTCAGCCTTGGCAACAGCTGCTCTTGCGAGTTCTTCAGCCTTGTTTGCAGCCTGTCTTGCTTCTTCAGCACGCTTAACTGCTGCAAGTGTTGCTTCCTTGGCGATGTTTTCCTTGGAGATCGTAGCTTCCTCTGCCTTACGTGCTGTAAGGAGAGCTTCCTCAGCTGCAGTAACGGCGCTTCTGCACTCAACAACCTTAGCAGTTGCTGCCTTAGCCTTCTGGCTTGCTCTGCGCTCTTCGTTCTGAGCTCTTAATGCGACAGACTGTGCAAGAGCCAATGCTGACTGTGCAGCGCTTCTTGCCGGCTGCGGAGCTACACGCTCGCGGTCGCGCTCAGGAACGGGCCTGCCTTCAGCTTCAGCCTCTTTAACTTCCTGAACATACTGTGCATGGTTAACTGATGCGGACTTGGGACGCTTGATCGGCGGTTTTAATCCGACAGGAGTAATGCCGTTCTTATCTGAAGAATCAGAACCCTTCTGCTCTTCCTTACGTCTTGCTTCAGCCGCTTTACGCATCTCAATCTGAGCCTTAGCAGCTTCAGCGCGCTCTCTTGCGAGCTGAGCAGCAGCAGAATTGGATGCCGTATGCGTGCTGTTGCCGCCCGGACGTCCTGAAGTCTGGAGGTTAACGATATTACCGGAAGATCTTACGCCCGGCTGGACGTTAGACTGTCCGGCGCCCTGAGTAGCAAGGCCGCCGTTAACGCCGTCTTTTCCCTTAAATACGTTGCCCAAAATGTTTGCCATCCCTGTGCCCCCTGAATGTCAAGCTTTTGTAAAGATTTTGTTAATTCTCATTACTTTATTTATTATACGTGGCTTGTCAATTTTTTCAAGACATTTTGACTTATGAATCACCGATTTTTGAGGACAAATTTGTGCATATAGGCAAGTTTTTGCAAAGTATTTGCCCAAACGGCACAAATGCCCGTATTTCTGTTTAGAAATACTTTACACGCGGTTTAGCAGAGTGTATAATTGCGCACATTATAAGTTTAGTGTCAGTAAACTCGAAGTTTAGGACAGGCGTTGTTATGGAAATCGGATCAAAGATCAAAAATCTCAGACTGCAAAAGGGTCTTACCCAGGAAGAACTGGGTGACAGATGCGAACTCTCAAAGGGCTTCATTTCACTCCTTGAAAGCGATAAGACATCTCCTTCAATGGCAACATTAGAAGACATACTGAATGCGTTGGGCACTGATTTTGCACATTTCTTCAAGGAAGAGTCAGGTCAGAGGGTCGTATTCGGAAAAGAAGATTTCTCGGTCAAGCAGGACCAGGAGCTCAAGAATGAGATCTGCTGGCTCATACCGAATGCACAGAAGAACGAGATGGAGCCGATCCTTGTCACGATCGAACCCGGCGGTTCGACCTATCCGGACAATCCTCACGAGGGCGAAGAGTTCGGTTATGTACTGGAAGGCACCATCACCGTAGTTATAGATGAAGAGAGACATCAGGTTAAGAAGGGTGAGAGCTTCTATCTCGAATGCGACAAACCCCACTTCCTTGAGAACAATACAGGCCGTCAGGCAAAGGCGATATGGATCTCTTCGCCGCCGAGCTTTTGATCGGGACCACTAAAAGATTTCCGGAAGGGGTAAAGAGAAATGGCATATAACCAGATTCTTGAAGACGATACAGGCAGTGAACACATCATTGAGATCAAAGATCTGTGCAAGAGCTTTGACGGCACTAAAGTATTAAAGAATATTACTTTCTATATAAGAAACAACGAATTCATTACGCTTCTGGGTCCTTCCGGATGCGGTAAGTCCACGACGCTCAGGATAATCGCAGGCTTCGAGACGGCAGATTCAGGCATCGTAAATTTCGAAGGCAAGGACTTAAAGAGCGTTCCTGCCAATAAGCGCAACATCAACACCGTATTCCAGAGATATGCTTTGTTCCCGCACCTCAACGTTTTCGATAACGTTGCATTCGGCCTTAAGATCAAGAAGGTCAACAAGAAGGAGATCGAGCAGAGAGTAAACAAGGCACTTGAAACAGTAGGCCTTGATAACTACGGCGAGAGATACATTGACCAGCTCTCAGGCGGACAGATGCAGAGAGTCGCTATCGCAAGAGCCATCGTAAACCGCCCCAGGATCCTTCTTTTGGACGAGCCTTTGGGAGCTTTGGACCTCAAGATGCGTAAGGAGATGCAGATCGAACTTAAGGAGATGCAGAAAGAACTCGGCATCACATTCGTTTACGTTACTCACGATCAGGAAGAGGCGCTCACGATGTCCGACACTATCATTGTCATGAAGGACGGCGTCATCCAGCAGATCGGTACACCTATCGATATCTACAACGAACCCAAGAATGCTTATGTAGCCGACTTTATCGGTGAATCCAATATCGTTGCGGGCACCATGAAGAAGGATAAGGAAGTCGTACTTTCGAGCGGAATCACATTCGAGTGCGTCGACCCGCTTTTCCCTGAGTTCACGGAAGGCATCGCAAACCTTGTCGACGTCGTTATCAGACCTGAGGACTTCTATGTTGACGAAGAGGCTGAAGGCAGGATCAACGGAACGGTCGAATCCCTCGTGTTCAAGGGCGTTCACTACGAGATGATCGTAAGATCCGATGACGGCATCGAGTGGCTCGTTCAGAATGTCGACCCTTCAAAAGTCGGAAGCCGTGTAGGCCTTTATGTGGATCCTGACGACATTCAGATCATGAGAAGATCAGAGCTCTCGCCTGATTTCGGCAGCTTCGGAATCAAGCATCAGGTTGCTGAAGAGAGCAGCGAGGCAAAGGAAGCCAAATCCAACAGCATCGGCGAGAATGTCGTCGAGGAAGCTGACATTAAAGTTGATGAAGACGCTGAAGAAAGTGCAGAGGTTGAGAAAGAGGACTGATGACTGAACTCAAAGCCAGATTAAAGGTCATGCCGGTTCATGCGTTTGTCATGATCTTCGCTGCCCTCTACTCATTTGCAAGCATCTTCATACCGATGTTTGAGTTATTCGTGCAGTATGTGCCTTTCCGCACATATTCGCTTTTCTCGCTCCTTTTGGATCCTAGGGTCTTCACCAGGATCAGGAGCGGATCTGTTGATCTTAATTTCCAGAGCTTTGCGGCATGGGCATTCGTAATCACGATCGTTCTGGCCGTTGCGGCATTAACGCTCTCGATTTCTTATCCCTTCTACTACAATTCGAGCAAGAAGAGAAAGATCGGTTATTTCAGCGTTCTCGCGCTCTTCATCGGACGCGCGGCATGCCATGTCATCACGCTGTCCAAGATGGTCTCCGAAGAGATGATCAGCAGCAACAACCTTACTCCTCAAAGACTTTACGTTGCCCAGTCTTTTGCGGGCAACCTCCTGGTGATCGTGCTCTTCATCGGCGCAGCTGCATGCCTTTACGGAGCACTTAACCTCAAGATGAACTACAAGATCTTTGCATATCCTTATATTGCATGGATCGTTGTCTTCACGATCCTGCCTTTGATCCTCATACTCTTCCGCGCATTCTTCAAGAAGGCTGCAGGCGGCGGATATGAGTTCACCACGGCAGGCTTCCAGGTCCTTTTCCAGAACAAGACCGTCACGACCAGATTCTACGGTGCGGACGTCACTTTGCAGGAATACTTCTCGATTTTTTTGAGAAGCCTTGATTACGCTGTATGGACTACGATCGGATGTCTCCTTTTGGGTTATCCCGCAAGCTATATCCTTGCAAGAAGATCCAAGCTCAAGAGACAGAGCGGCTCAAGACTCCTCATGCTTTTCGTGCTGCCGATGTGGATGAACACGATGCTCAGAACTTATGCATGGCGTGCATTCTTCAGCGAGACAGGCGTATTCAACACGGTCTTCCAGCAGATCGGCCTTATCGACGCGCCCATCATGTTCCTCAAGAATGAGGTATTGGCAGACATCATTACGAAGCTCGTCATGACAAATGACTTCCTGCCGTTCATGATCCTGCCTCTTTATTCGGTTCTCGTTAAGCTCGACGACAGCCTTTCGGAGGCTGCATACGACCTCGGCGCGACCAAGACGCAGACATTCTTCAAGGTTATATTCCCTCTGTCACTGCCCGGCGTTATCTCCGGCATCCAGATGGTATTCATGCCTTCACTGACTTTTTACATGATCCCCGATATCCTTAACGAGGGCTCGAAAACAACGATCGGCAACACTGTCCAGAACTTCATATTGAATGAAAGTACAACATACAATCAGGCGGGCAACGTTTTGTCACTGCTCCTCCTCATATTCGTTCTCATAACAATGGGGATCTTGCGCGGCCAGGATAAAGAGGCCGGAGGAGGTATGGCATTATGAGATTTGTTAAAAAGCTCGTACCCGACATCTATTTGGGCCTCCTCCTGATCTTTATCTATCTTCCGATAGTTATCCTGATCGTGTACTCATTCAACTCCCTGCCCAAGTCATTCATCTGGGGCGGCTTCACACTCGATAACTATAAGAGCCTCTTCAAAGGTTCAGACGGCAGCGGCATCCTTGAATCACTCATCGAGACACTCAAGGTTGCATCCATTGCCGCAGTAGCATCAACTGCTTTCGGCGTCGTAAGTTCTCTGGGACTTGCTTATTTAAACAAGAAGCTTCAGAACCTCGCCATGACGATGACATACGTTCCGAACGTAATGCCCGACCTCGTAACGGGTATCTCGTTCATGCTCCTGTTCTCGTTCCTCGGCGTTCAGAAGAGTGAGTTCACGCTCATCATGTCGCACATCGCACTCTGCGTGCCTTTTGCGATCCTTTCGATAAGCCCAAAGATCAAGCAGCTCGACAAGAGCCTTACCGAAGCTGCAATGGATCTCGGCGCAACGAGATTCCAGACATTAAGACTGGTAATCATTCCTGAGATAATGCCGGGAATCCTTTCATCGGCCCTTCTCACATTCACGCTTTCTATCGATGACTACCTCATCAGTAACTTCAATGTAGACAGCTCGATCCAGACACTGCCCATGATGATCTACTCAATGGCAAAGCTCGGCGTTAACCCGAAGATGAACGCGCTCACAACACTGATGTTCGGCGCAGTCCTGATCCTCATGGTATTGTCCAACCTGTCATCTTTCAAGAAAGCAAAGAAAGACAAGTAAGCCATTTATCCGGGCAGGGTTTGGCCCGAGTGAATAAAGTAAAAAAGCAAATGAGCATAAAAGGAGTGTAAAGAAATGAACAAGAAAGTAAGGACATTAATTGCTTCTTCCACAGCCCTTGTTATGGCAGGCTCCATGATCCTGCCTTGCGGCTGCTCTAAGAAGCAGCAGCTTGTCATCTACAACTGGGGCGAGTACATCGCTGAAGATACAATCGCTAAGTTCGAAGCAAAGTATCCCCAGTACGATGTTGTTTACAGAACATTCGAGACAAACGAGACAATGTACCCCAACCTCGAAAACGGTTACGACGTAATCATTCCTTCCGAGTACATGGTATGCCGTCTCATCGAGGAAGATTGGATCCAGCCTCTCGACTGGAACAAACTTCCCAACGTCACAAAGTACATGGATCCCATGTTCCGCGACGTAACATACACGGACAATGCTGAGATCTCAGGCCAGGTACTCGACTATGCAGTTCCTTATCTCTACTGCACGGTAGGTCTTGTTTACGATGCAAACAAGGTAACACTTCCTGAGGGCACAACAGATCCCGCTGTTATCTGGGACGTTCTCTTCAACACAGACAGCGGCCTTTCGATCGGCATGTACGATTCAATGCGTGAGTCCATCGGAACAGCTCTTAACTACTACGGATATTCCATCAACTCAATGAACGACGAAGAGCTCAACAAGGCACTCGATCTTCTCGTTGCTCAGAAGAGCGCGCTTCACCCCGCATACGGTGTAGACAACCTCAAGGACAAGATGGCAGCAGGCGAGCTCGCAGCATCCATCGCATGGTCCGGCGACCACATCGTAATGCTCGAAAGAGTTGAGGAACTCGGCAATACAAACATCGATCTCCAGTTCGTTCTTCCCGAAGGATCCAACTGGTCAGTAGACATGATGTGCGTTCCCACAAACTGCAAGAACTACGACGGCGCAATGGATTTCATCAACTTCATGTACGATCCCGACATTGCTCTTGAGAACTGCGAATACGTAGGCTATTCAACACCTAACGTTGCAGCCAAGGATATGCTCGATCCTGAAGTATCCGGCAACAAGTACTACTATCCTGATGAAGAAGTATTCAGCTCACTTGAGGTTTACTACACATCTGACGCGCTTGAAGAAAGATACACAGAGATCTGGAACACAGTAAAAGCAAGCGCTTAAAGCGTTGCGAAATCCTTATCAGGGGCGGGCGGCATCTCCGGGTGCGGCCCGCTTTTATTTGTGTTTTCAACCAGGCCCCCCTGTGCCCCATTTCAATAAAAAAGAGGCCAAAAGGGGCACAAAATTACCTTTTTATGCCCCATATAGTGAATTTGTTTTCGATTTGGGGCACAAAATCACATTTTTATGCCTCATTTGATGAGTTAATATTCGATTTTTGGAAATAATATGAAACAGAGACCAGTCTCAATTTTTCTTCAAAAGTCTCATTTTCGAGCCCTTATATTCAATTTGTGACAATTCGTCCCCACAAGAGAGTTTCAGCGTTATACACTGCAGTTAAATATGCAACTGTGAGGTGCTTTATATGGCTATTGATATTATGAAAGCATTGAATTCACGATACATATTACTCTCGAAAAGCATTGAAGATATTGAAAAGAAAATAAAGATTCTGCCGGAAGGAAGAATAAAGATAAAAGAGCGTAACGGCAACACATATTACTATTTGGCAGACACAAAATCTGCAGACAAATACTTGGGGCCAAATGATGTTGTTCTCATTGAGCAACTTATTCAAAAGGACTATCTCAAAAAAGTTTTGAAGGACACAAAAACAGAATTGTCGGCAATCGCAAAAATGCTTAAGCTTTATCCTGATTCAGTAGCTGAAGATGTTTACGATAATCTGTCTGAAGGCAGAAAGAAGTACGCTACGCCGATCAACATCTGTGACGATTCATTCGCCCAAAAGTGGATGAATACGCCATATAAGCGCAAGCCGTTCAAGAAGGGCATGCCGAAGTTTTATACCCTCAAGGGAGAGTGCGTCAGGTCGAAGTCGGAGGCAATGATCGCAGACAGGCTTTTTGCGCGAGGCATCCCTTACAGATATGAATGCCCGCTTAAGGTAGGGAACAAGATCATACACCCGGACTTCACTATTTTGAGGATGAGTGACAGGAAGATCCTTTATCACGAGCATTGCGGAAAGATGGATGATGCTGACTATAAAGAGAATATGGTGGAAAGGGCCAATGATTATAGCGAGGCCGGCATCGTGCTGGGTGACAGGCTTTTCTATACGTTCGAGTCAGATATGACGCCGCTGGATATCAGGACGCTGGACAGGATCACTGAAACGCATTTCAGATAGTGCTTACTTTTCAAATGAAGCGGCGGCTTTTTCTGCAGTCAGTCTTCTCTTCTCGAGAGTCTTGTTGAACATCTCGTCTGCAGCAGAGGGGAACATGTCGTAGATGACTTTCGTGCCTTCTTCGGTGATGCCGCCTTTGGTTGCGACGCGGGTTACGACATCGTTGAAGGACAGGTCTTTTTGGAGCATAAGGTCGCCGGTGGCGCTCATTGTGTTGAGGACCATTTTGACAATCTGCTCTTTGGGGATCTCGGTGTGGCCTTCTGCGGATTTGCAGATGACGTCGAAAATAGAAGCTATGAAGCCCGGCATGCAGCTTACGAGTTCGGAGCCCATGCCGACTTCGTTTTCGGGGAGCTCGATCACTCCGCCGATGGAGGAGAGGAGCTCGCAGAGAATCACTTTATCGTCAGCGCCGACCAGCCCGTTATAGCAGACGATGGTCTGTGAGCGGTCGATCTCGGCTGTGAGGCTGGGGATGACCTTGGCGGTCTTAACGTCAACAACTTTCTTTATCATGTCGAAAGTGATGCTGCCGTTGAGGGTGACGAGCAGGGCGCCATCTTTGAGAGATGTACTGATGTCGGACAGAACGGCCTTCATGTCGACGGGGCGCACGCATACGAAAACGATGTCGCATTCTGAAGCGAGAGTGCGATTGTCGCAAACGACAGCGATTTCTTCTGCTTCTAAAACCTTTTCGCGGGTCCTGTTCGCGATATAAAGATCCTCTCTGGCGATCTTGCTGTTAGATGAGAACTTCCAAAGGAGCATCTTGCCCATGCTGCCGTAACCTATTATCCCGATCTTCATGACTTCGTCCTCCTTTTGTGGAACTGTTGTTATTCTAATATAAAACCCGCTTCGGAAAAGCGGGTTTAACAGTGTTAAATGCCGTATTTACAAGGTTTTTACTGTGCTGCGAAGAATGTGCCGACGTCGTCCTGATCGATGATCTTCTCGAGTGTCTGGACAGATGAACCGTCTGCGATGACGCCCATGATGCCGTTCTCTGTGACCTTGCTCATGGCTGTTATCTTTGTGGCCATGCCGCCTGTGCCGAGCCAGGAACCCTTGCCTGCGGTGAAGTCGAGCATGTCTTCAGTTACCTTATCAACGTAGGAAATACGTACTGCGTTAGGGTTCTCGCGCGGGTTGGAATCGTAGAGACCGTCAACGTCGGAGAGGATTACGAGCAGGTCGGCATTTGCGAGGACTGCAACGTCAGCGGAAAGCGTGTCGTTGTCGCCGAATGTGCCGTTGTGCATGATCTCCGTTGTTGATACGGAGTCGTTCTCGTTGATGACGGGGATTATACGCATCTCGAGCAGTGTCTCGATGGTGTTTGTAACGTTAGCACGTGTGAGTTTGTCTGTGATGCCGTCCTTTGTGAGGAGGATCTGGCCGCAGCGGTAAGAATACTCAGAGAAGCTTCTTGCGTAAGCGTTCATGAGCTCGCACTGGCCTACGGAAGCGATTGCCTGCTTCTCACGTGTTGTGGTCGGGCGCTCCTTGAGGTCAAGGTAACCGATGCCGACACCGATGGCGCCGGAGCTTACAAGGAGGACTTCCTTGCCGCGGTTCATGAGGTCGGAGATGGAACGACAGAGCCTGTCGATGTTGCCGAGGTTCATTTTGCCGTTGTCGTATGTGAGTGTCGAAGTGCCGACCTTAACGACTATTCTTTTCGCAAAGTTGACCGGTGTACGTGATCCGCTGTATTTGCTCAAAGTGATTCTCCTTATCTTCTAATAATCAGACCAAACAAGAATAAACTCTAGTTTGATAAATTGCAAGGAAAGAGTTTATAAGTTCTCGAAAAGAACTATACCGGCTGTCCCGGTTGGCCCGGCTGCCCCGGATTGTTCGGATCCTGGCCCGGAGACGGAGGCGGGAGCGTGGGTGTCGGTGTGGGCGTAGCGGGTACATGTACCGGACACGGTCTGTCGTCTGTCGGGCAGAGATAGCTGCCGGATACGAAGTAATCCGTGTATACCTTGTTGCCTTCCTCAGCCCAGCATGCATCTGTCGGATAGTAGCCTGAAGAACATACGGATTCGGTAACGATAGAATCAGGCTTTTCGAAAGAGGCGCCGGGGAGATACAGGTGGATGTGCTGCATGCACCATACCCAGATCTTGATAGCGCTGTCCCAGTCGCACTGAGGGATCTCAGTCTGCCTGAGTCTGTTGTCGTAGCCGTACCATACGGCAGCGGTGTAGTACGGCGTGAAGCCGCAGAACCACTTATCGATGTTATCTGATGTAGTACCTGTCTTGCCGCATGTGTCGATGCGCTCGCCGTCTTCATTCTCGATCTGGCCGGAACCCCAGTCGGAAGGAGTATTGTTGTTAACGACTGCTTTCAGGATATCTGCGATGAAGAAGCAAGTTTCTTCAGAATATACGCGGTAGCTGATGGGGTCGGACTTAACGATTACGTTGCCTTCGGAATCGAGGACCTGAGTGTAAGCATAAGGCTCGACATAGGTGCCGCCCGTTGCGAATGTGTGATATGCGGCTGCCATTTCGAGAGTCGTCATACCCTTGGTAAAGCCGCCGACGGACTGTGAAGGAAAAGCTCCTTCTGCTGTTCTGTCGATGCCGACCTGCTTCAAGTACCAGAGTGCCGTGTCGCCTCCGACTTCAGTCCAGAGCTCTGCGGCAATCGTGTTAAGTGAATATGTGAGAGCGACTCTGATGGTTACGGCGCCGCTGTATGAACGGCCATAGTTAACAGGCCAGTCAACGTCAGGTCTTTGAGGGTCTAAGTGTTTCGGTTCGTCCCAGACTACTGTAGCCGGAGCGATGAGGCCGAGCTCAAATGCAGGTCCGTAATCGAGAAGCGGCTTGATGGAAGAACCCGGGTTACGGTGCGTGGAGACCGCTCGGTTCAGCGACAGGTTCATGGTCTTTTCGCCGAAGCCGCCCTGCATTGCCGCTATCGCGCCCGTTGCATTGTTTATGACGACCATTGACCCGTTAGGCTTTTCGGGGTAGTCGGCTATCCTGTCCGGATCCTCCTGAAAAAGGTCTTTATCCTTGAATGCATCGTCAAGGACCTCCTGGGGTCTGGGCTCCAATGTCGTGTAGATGTGGTAGCCCCTGTTGTAAACGAGCGATGCCGCAAGACTTCGGGAGATTCCTCTCTGCTCAGCGATGTCGCCGATTACTTCGGAGATCGCGTACTCTACGAAATATGAATTGACCGTGGATGTGCGGTCTGTGTTTCTCTGCTTGAATTCGAGTTCGGTGTTGAGAGCTTCCTCGTACTCTTCTTCGGTGATCATGCCGAGTTCATACATCTTGCCGAGAATAGTTCTCATTCTTCTCTGGGCATTTCTTCTGCCGGACTCTCTCAAAGGATTGTAGTAGGAAGGGCTCTTAGGAAGTCCTGCGATGAGCGCGCACTCGGGAAGTGTGAGCTCGGATGCGTTCTTGCCGAAATAGTTCATTGCGGCAGCCTGGACGCCTACGTAGTTGTTGCCCATCGGCGCAAGGTTGATGTAGAGCTCCAAGATCTCGTCCTTGGAAAGATTCTGCTCGAGCTGCATTGCGGAGAACCACTCCTGAACCTTACGTGAAGTGGAATGCTCGTCCTGGCCGCTTATGAGCTTAACTGTCTGCTGGGTGATCGTGGAACCGCCGTGTGTGGCAGAACCGCCGTTTGCAATAGCTGAGATGAGCGCGCTGCCGATACGCTTGATGTCTATACCGGAGTGCTCGCGGAAACGCTCGTCCTCGATCGCAATGATCGCGTCATCAAGGTATGTGTTCTTGATCTCGCTGTAAGAAATATAGATTCTGTCGACGTTTTCGGAACCTGTGAGCTTGGCGATAACGTTGTTCTCGCTGTCATATACGAAAGAAGTCTGTGATTCTTCTGCTGAAGTGAGGTCGCCGATGGAAAGGGGCTTTGTAGTTGAAGCATAGCCCAGGAGCATTCCGGCACCGAAACCTCCGAAAGTAAATACGAGACATAAGACTGCAACTATGGCGATCTTTAAGATGTCGCCCACAAAGCTTGCGATCTCGTGGGTAAGGCTTCTGTTGAAGCCGCACTTGGTCGGCTTACCTTTGAGCTGGCTTCGAAGCTCGTCAGCAAGAGCGCTGTTCTCAGGCGCTACGGGTCTTGTAGATCTTTGTTTTTTATCAACGTTCGAGGGCAAGATAACCATCTCCTCTAATAATTCTTTTAATAGTACAACGACAATTTTACCACGATTTCATCTATAATTAAGTGACTATTGTGAGGCAAAGAGAAGGGACGGGCATCTATTGGAGGTTACAGAGCTTACAATTACGGCCGTTGGCAGCGAAGGACAGGGCATAGGCGCACTGCCTTCAGGCAAGACCTGTTTTGTCCCCGGAGTGTTCCCGGGCGAGGTCTGTGAAGTCCGTATCGAATCCGAAACATCCAAGTATGCCGTGGCTGAAGCCACAAAGCTCGTTAAGGAGTCTCCTGACAGGACCGCGCCTTTTATTCCTGCAGACCGGGTCAGCGGAGGACTTCCTTTTGCATCACTTTCATATGAAGCGCAGCTTAAGATAAAGCAGACACGTGTCCGCGACTGTCTTTTAAGGATCGGAGGCTTCGATAAGGCCCTGATAGACGGCGTAATGAAGCCAATCATGGCTGCAGACGACCCTTCAAGATACAGAAATCACATGCAGTATGCGGTTAGAGACGGCCGCATAGGTCTTCTCTGCGCAAAATCTGACGAGCTCGGAAGTTACGACGGAAAGCTCATCGAATACGAGATTTTCGGCAAGATCAAAAAAGCCGTGGAAGATGTTTTCAACCGCGCGCCGACAAGGCTTTTCGACGGCCTTGTATTGAGAGGTTCACTTAGGACCAATGAGATCCTTGCCGAGTTAACGAGTTCATCTTCGCAGACCCATGAAGTCGCGATCCGCGACGCAAAGCAGTATATCGCTTCAACCGGTCTTAACGACGCAATAAAGAAAACATGTGAAACAGACGGCTTCAGGCTTAACGGCCTTTTATTCAGGATAAGTCCCAACAAGGTCTCGAAAAGGACCCGCACAGGCGTACGCACGATAATTGAAGGCGTTGACCACTACGACGAGATCTTCTGTGGAAGAAAGTTCAGGATCAAGGCCGGATCGTTCTTCCAGGTAAACACGGCACAGGCCGAAAAGCTTGCAGGCAAAGCATCCGAGGCATGCAGCGGTGCAAATGTCATCTACGACCTTTACTGCGGATGCGGAACGTTAGGTCTTGCGGTAAAGCAAAAGGGACAGAGTCTTCTCGGCATCGAAGTCGTGCCGGAAGCAGTCGCGTCCGCAAAGATAAACCGCTCTCTTGCGCTTTCGGAAGATGAAGCTTCAGAATGCGAATTCATATGCAAGGACGTACTTAAAACAGATTTTAATTCGCTCATAAAAAGCGGGAAGATCAAGGCCCCTGACTGCGTGATCGTAGACCCTCCGAGAAAGGGCCTCGACATCGGCGTTATAAAGAAGATCACGGAACTCGATGCGCCTTATGTCTGCTACATTTCATGCGATCCGGCAACGCTTGCCAGAGACCTCAAGATGCTCACGAGAGACTATGAGATCAGGGAAGTAACGCCTGCGGATCTTTTCCCGAATGCGAGTCATGTTGAGTGCGTGGTATTGATGTCTCGAGACGGGGCGAGGCTATAGAAATGTTGTCAGAAAAACATATCTTGTTGCCACGATTTTTAACATGAAATGCCACCTCCTGTTAACAGCAGTTGGTGGCTTTGTTATTGCCCGCCAACTAAAATGATGTTAAAAATATGAGCAAAGGTGGTAGATTTATGAGAAAGTCATACTTAGACAACTTAAGATGGGTAACGGTCGTACTGGTCGTGCTTTATCACGTGTTTTACATGTATAACGGTCAGGGGGTCCAGGGTACGCTCGGCAAGATCACGAACCTTGAAGTACAGTACTACGACATATATCAGTACATAGTATATCCGTGGTTTATGCTGCTCCTTTTCATCGTATCGGGAGCAAGCGCCAGATACGCGCTCGAAAAGCGCACCGGCAGGGAATTTATTAAGAGCAGAACGACAAAGCTTCTTGTTCCTGTTACGGTAGGTCTTATCGCATTCCAGTTTATTCAGGGATATATCAATATTTCCTTTTCGGGCGTTACAGACAATCCTGATATGCCTCTTATAGGGCAGGTAATTGCATGCATCTTAAGCGGCATTGGTGTTCTGTGGTATCTGCAGATGCTTTGGATATTCTCCCTTGTTATCGTCCTTATAAAAAAGATCGATAAGGACCGTTTCTGGAATGTATGCAGAAAGACTCCTTTCTGGGTATTGATCCTTATTGCGGCACTGGTTTACGGTGCAGGCCAGATCCTCAATACGCCCATTATCGTCTGCTACAGATTCGGACTTTATTTCTTAGGATTCTTACTCGGATACTTCGTATTCTCACACGATGAGGTGATAGAAGTTACGAAGAAGTTTTTCCCGCTTTTCGCAGTAATCGCATTAGGTCTTTGCATCGCATTCTGCGCCGTTTACTTTGGCCGGAACTATGCTGATAATCCGGTATACAGATCACCTCTGTTCCTACTCTATGCATGGTTCGGATCGCTTGCCATGATCGGCGGATTCGCGAAGTTTTTTGACTTCTCAAATAACTTCACGAAGTGGATGAGCTCACACAGCTGGGGCCTTTATATCTTCCACTATCTGGGCATTTCGGCAGTCGCTCTCTATCTTGCAAAGCCGGGCCTGATCCCTGCATGGGCAGCATATCTTCTGAGCACTGTTGCAGGATTTGCCCTGTCATATGTACTGTATTTTATTATCTCGAAAATACCGGTTTACAGATGGGCTGTATTGGGAATAACAAAGAAAAAGGAGAAGAAAAATGTTCAAGGATAATCTCGTCGAACTTCGTAAGATCCACGACATGTCCCAGGAGGAACTGGCTGATAAGATCGGTGTCTCAAGGCAGACTCTCTCGAAATACGAGACCGGCGAATCCCTGCCTGACATTGAGAAATGCAAGCTCATTGCAGATGTCTTCGGTGTATCGATCGACGACCTTCTGAATTACGATTCTAAAAGCAGCGAGAGCTTAGGCCTTGCCGTGCCGCCCAAGGGGAAGCACATTTTCGGGATCGTAAAGGTTGGCGACAAGGGTCAGATCGTACTTCCCGCAAAGGCCAGAAAGATCTTTGATATCAATCCCGGCGACAGGCTTTTAGTACTCGGCGATGAAGGCCAGGGCCTTGCGATAATCAAGGAAAAGGGACTTCTGGATCTTTTGAGAAACGCGAAAAACATGCCGCTCTGAGATACCGGAATAAATAAGCAAACACTATGTGATTCCAAAGTGACTAAAGACGTTAATGTATTTCGATACTCTCTATTATAAAATGGGCAGATAGTGTTTTCCCTGCCGATAATTGGGGATGAGGAACTATATATGAGTTTGGACAATGGAAATCCCGTTGAGACGGTAGTGTCTTTAAAGAGGAGATAATAGTGAATTACAAAACAGGATTGATCCTGGAGGGCGGTGCGATGCGCGGCATGTTTACATGCGGAGTCATCGATGTCCTGATGGAAAACAACATAAGATTTGACGGGGCGGCAGGCATTTCCGCAGGTGCGGTATTCGGCTGCAACTACAAGTCAAGACAGATCGGAAGACCGGTAAGATACAACAAGAAATACTGCAGGGATCCGAGATACTGCAGTTACCGTTCGCTGATAAAAACGGGCGATCTTTACGGAGCGGATTTCTGTTACCGCGAACTGCCCGATGTTCTTGATCCCTTTGATACCGGGACATTCAAAAACGATCCGATGGAATTCTATATCGGTGCGACAGATGTTAAGACCGGCAAGTGTGTTTACCACAAATGTACGGACGGCGGAAAGACCGATCTTTTATGGATGAGGGCGTCTGCTTCAATGCCCGTGGCTTCAAAGCCCGTTCCGATCGGAGATGACCTTTATCTTGACGGCGGTATCGCAGATTCGATCCCTTACGAATATATGGAAAGTCAGGGTTATAACCGCAACGTTATCGTGCTTACCCAGCCCAAAGGTTATGTGAAGAAAAAGTCACCTTTTGTCATGCAGCTTGCTCTTAAAAAATTTCCTGCAATTTCTGAAGGCATGGCAAAGCGCCACGTGATGTATAACAGACAGGTTGAAGGTATAGAAAAGCGCGAAGCAGAAGGCATTTCGTTTGTTATCAGACCGCCCGAAAAGATCGGAATAGGCCGCACGGAAAAAGATCCCGACAAGCTCGAAAAGGCATATCAAATGGGCCGCAAAGAAGCTCTTCGCGTGCTCCCGGACTTGCGCGAATTCCTGGGCATTGAATAAAGATCTTTTCGCGCATGCTTAAAGATTTTATTTGTTAATGTCAAAATCTTTTATCCTATGAGATAATCTAATCAGTTTCTATTTGAACAAGGAGGGTAAAGTATGAGAAAAACTTATGCTAAGGCAGTTTCCGTTTTTGTTGTTCTCATGATGGCTGCGTTCTGCTTAACAGGCTGTGTAAGATTCCGCACATCAATGAGCATCAAGAATAACGGTAAGGCTGATCTTGAGATCATCTACGGTTATTACAACGAGATAATCGATGATGACGTCCAGGATGCAATGGATGAAGTAGCAGATGCTTTCGAAGATGACGGCTGGACGGTAGACGATTATAAAAAGGGTGATTATGAGGGATATACCTTCACAATGACTGGTGCCAACGTCAAGGATTTTGAAGAGATCTTCAACGCTGACTGCTTCACAGATGAACTCGAACTCGGTGATTTCGAACTTACAAAGAAGGGTTCAACATATACTATTGAGTGGGATACCCAGGCTAAGGGCGATGTTGAAGAAGAGGGCATCAGCTCTCAGGATCTTTCCACATACGGCGGATTCATGGAAGTCGTAATCGAGCTTCCTTCTCCTGCTGAAAAGGAAAATGCAACAGACGTTTCCAAGGACGGAAAGACACTTACTTGGGATCTTCTTGAAGAAGACGAGATCGAAGTTACATTCTCACTTCTCAACGTCGGCTTGATCATTGCTATCATTGCAATCGTTGTAGTTCTTATCGCAGCTGCAGCAGTAGTTGTTATCATTCTCATTCTCAAGAAAAAGAAGGCTCCTGCAGACGGCACAGCAGCTCCTGCAGCACCCGCATCAGCTCCGATTTCTTCACCTGAGCCTGCATCACCTATCGATTTCTCAGCACCTGCACCTGCTCCTGTTACACCCGCTGCACCTGTAGCTGAGGCTCCGGCTGCTCCCGTTGCAGCTCCCACAGCACCTGTTGCACCCGCAGCAGCTCCCGCACCTGCACCCGCTCCGGCTCCTGCACCTGTTGCAGCTCCCGCCGCTGAAGCTCCTGCAGCACCTGCTCCTGCTCCGGCACCTGCACCGGCTCCCGCTCCTGCAGATCCTAATCCGCAGGCCTGATCAGAGCTTAAACTGATAATGAAAAGCCCCTTCGGAATAATTCCGGAGGGGTTTTAATTTGTTTACTTAACGGTTTTCGAAAACAGATTTTCAGGCTTCTTTTTACGGATGCTGAGTATTATTATCGCTGCGAAAACCAGAAGGATTCCTGCGATCGCAACAGGACCTACCGT
>CAJOJI010000003.1 GCA_905234715.1 uncultured Saccharofermentans sp. | reverse complement strand
CTCCAATATCTCATTGGGCTCCGGCACAATCAAAGTCTCGTCAACGGAAGAGGGGATAACATAGACTTCGCCGAGCTTTGCGGTAATTCTATCCATCGTTTTAGGGTTTACAGCCATAACAGCACCTTTGGTTTTCTGCTGATTGGTCAAGATGAAATAAGGAACATCGTACTCTTCAGGCTCAACATCCTCGATTTCGAGATTTTCCTTTTTGCCGAAAAGGACGGATTCGATATTCTGGAAGACAGGCGGTCTTTCCGCGATGTTATCCATTGCCTTATCGTGGAGTTCCTGAGCTGAAACACCCCACATATTAGCAAGATCCTTTGTAATTACGGCATCTGCGAAGCCCTGTTCGTCCTCGGATACCCTAACTGCATAGACAATGGAGAGGTCCTCCATGTCCTTATGAGGTTTGTCTGCAAGATATTCCTCGTTTGCAGCTGTGTTAATGAGTCTGGGGATGATCCTATCCTTAATCTTGTCGTAATCAAATATGTCTTCCTTGTTGAAGTTGGGAAGTGCAGCGTGCATGCGGATATCTGCAAGCTTGTCCAAGATTTCATCAAACGGCATGCCATTTTCGTATTCCTTAAACGCATTGGTAAGGTTGAGAGCTGGTGTGACACTCATCTTACTGTCCTTAGGACCGATCATAAGAGCCTCGTATTGGTTCCCGGCGCCCTTTCTGATGTCCTGAAATCTCATATCATAATCCTGATACTCTTCGGAAAGGTGATCTTTAATGTTATCGAAGACTTTCTGTCTAAATTCTTTGTAATTCATATTATTTCCTCCCAAATTAATAGTGTTTTGGCCTTGATAATCTGTATTCAAGGCTCGATTTCGCACCATTAGGGCGAAACCGCTGTTCTGTTTGAATGAGCTTTAAGGCTCTTAAATCGTTTATCGCTCGCTTTATGGTTGACCTGGAGCGATGAAGGTCTGTCGCAATCGTGTTGATGCCTGGCCAGCATACGCCTTCCTTGTTTGCCCGGTCATTCAGGTACAGGTAAACAACGATAGCCCTGTTGTTTATGCCCTCAATTGAGTAGAGAAATGAGATGTTAATCATTGTTCTTGCCCTCTTTCATGGTCATATACTTGGCATATCGTTCTCTGTTTTCCGGCGGGCCAGTGAAGACCTCTACTGGCGGATTCTTGGGATCATGTTTCTGGCCGCCATTGTTCTTGGAATTCTCAGTCTCTGTTGCATCGATATTTTTGTGGTACTTGTCGTTGATTGCGCGCTTGATATCATCTCGACAAGAGTATTCGACTTTGCGGCTTGCATGTTCACTTACGACATACGGATTGTTTTCATCGAAAGTAATTCCCCATTTGAAAAACAGCTTCATATGAACCTTCATAGGGTGGAAGCCTGTTTTCATGACGATAAACATGCCTTTGGGAAGATTTCTAAGCTCATCCGCAGTCATAAGCGGCCGTTCGATCATCTGCAGCGATTGCGACGGGTTCTCCTTGGATCTGCTTACCGAACCGGACAATACTGTTCTTGTGCCCAATGCTTTTGAAATGACATCAGCTGATGTAGAGTTCGGAGCAAATCCTCCGGAGATAGTGAGCTGCGTATTATCAATGATTATCTCCGCACCTTCCTTACCGTAGTTCTTTTCGAGCTGGGCAAAAGACTGGATTATCGGTACTATTTGCAGTCTTCTGGAACGCGAAGCGGAAAACATCATCTCTGCGGAGTCGATCTTCGGCAAAGTTCCGAACTCATCGCAGAAGAATACGCAACGATTCTCAAGCTTACCGCCGTTCTCATCGGCCACAGACAAGATTTCGCGGTAAAGCTGTTGAATAATAAGGGAGATAAGGAAGAACGTGTTCGGGTTTTCTTCCGGCATGATAATGAAAAGCGCACTCTTTTCTTTGCAGAACTTCTCGGCATCAAGTTCTGTATCGAAGCAGAGGAGCTGTTCGAGCTCGGAGTCAAGGAATGTGTTGAGTCTTGATAACGCCGTGCTCATAACTGACGACATTGACTGTTCTGGGGAGTTCAATGCCGCACCGGCAAACCATTTCGCTTTATGATCGTCCGGAAGGTCGTCCATAAGAAGCTGAAACTGATTCTTTCCTTTGATTCCGGTAGGCGATAAGAGTTCCTGAATTACCTTGAATACCGACACAATGTGTCGATGTTCAGGCTGAGCAAACTCGGCTATAAGCAGTATTGTTGCTGTAAGAAGACCTTCAGCAGCATCGTAGAAGAAAGCATTCTGTCCGAAAGCGGTTGCTTCCATTCCAGAGAGAATTATCGTTTTGGATATGATCTTTGCATACTTTTCTGCCTTAGCCCTGTAAGCAACGTTCTCAGGATTTGCCAAAGCAAGATCCATATACTTGTTTACGAGGTGCAACAGGTTGTTTCCGTTAGATCTGGTCGGATTACGAAGATCAATGACAGCAACGTTATAACCGTATTCTTTACAGATGTTCCCGTAGTTTCTCATAATATCGCCCTTGGTATCGGTCGACAGAAAGCTCATACCGGATGCTAAGGCATATTCAATACACGGATATAACCAGAATGCCGTCTTACCGACACCGGCAGCTCCGAGCATAAGCGCGTGGACATCTCCCGTATCCACGATTGCTTCATTGTTGCCGGAACACCCGACAACAATGCCCTGAGGCACTTTCTCAGCAGGGAGCTCTATCTCGGGCAACCCTTTCCTTTTCAGTCTCATGTTTTTAAGTCTGAGAAGGAGAGAGGGCTTGCGGAAGTTCCTTCTCCTGTTTGCGGAATCGGCGGGTGATAATGAACCGTAACTGTCTGATTCTTATCGTTGAGATTTTCATGTCTTGCTACGAGAAGATCAGTTGTCTGCGTTCCGGCTGTCTTTTCCGTTTCTGTTGCCACATCGAATATTTTTTCAAATACGACTGCGGATTCTCCTTCGGCAAATCCTTCGCTTGAGAAGGTTATGCTTACTTTAACTGTTCCGTCCTTTGTCGTAGGAGTGAATTGGACAATGCTCTTAAGAGGTCTTCCGTTAATCATGATCTGTGTGCCGTCATTCTTGTAGAGTGTCGCTTCAGCCCTGTAAAGTGTTCCGACCTCAACTCGATGTCTACGGTTCCGTTTGCTGCCGAAGGCTTGAATGTCTTTGTGGCGGTAATGTCCAAGGACTTTCCGTCTGCCTTGTTCATCAGTGTTCCGGTAACTGTGTATTCCTTTCCGGGAATAAGGTTCTTGAAGGAAACCGTATCGACAAGCTTAGTTGTTGCGGAGCATGCCGAGATATGCTCAGATGTCTTCGAGTCGACGAGTGTTGTATGGATCTCGGGAACATATATAGTCTGGTCAACATCGTTGATGTCGGCATGGATTGCAATATCCTTTCCTGCATACTTCACTGTCTCGAAAGCAACGATTGTCACACCTGCTAAGACTGTCGTATCAACAATGAACTCAATCGTTTCAGTTCCGTTCGCCTTTGTAGGCTTGAATGTCTTTGAAGCAGAGATGCCTAAAGACTTGCCTGTAGCCTTGTTATAAAGCGTACCGGTTAACGTATATTCCTTTCCGGGAATAAGGTTCGAATAAGTTACTGTATCGACGAGCTTTGCTGTCTTATCACAAGCTGAAACGTGATTGTTTGTCTTTGAATCTACAAGAGTCGTATGGATGTCAGGGATCTCGACTGTCTGATCAACATCGTTGATATCAGCATGAATTGCGATCTCAACATTCTTGTACTTAACAGATTCGAAAGCAACGACCGTGATGCCTGCAAGCTTTGTTGTATCGACCGTGAACTCAATGTTTACGGTGCCGATTATAGCTGAAGGCTTGAATGTCTTGGTGGCGGTAATGCCTAAAGACTTGCCTGTTGCCTTGTTGTACAGCGTGCCTGTTACCGTGTATTCCTTATTCAGAATAAGGTTCGAATAAGTGACGGTATCAACCAGTGTTGCTGTCTTGGAGCAGGACGATACGTGATCGGCTGTCTTGGAATCAACGAGAGTTGTATGGATATCGGGGATATAAACCGTCTGGTTAACATCGTTGATATCCGCATGCTTTGCAACGATAATGCCTGTGGCAGTCTTTGCATGGAGTTCCTCGAAAGCAACGACCGTAACATCCCTGATCACTGTTGTATCAAGAGTGTATGTTACCTTGACTGAGCCTGACTGCGGAACGGCCTCACCGTATTCGTCGAGTACTGTCTTAACGTCAAACTCAGCGCTGCCCGTGATCTGCTTTCCGTTCTTATCGAGAAGTGCCTTGCCGGTATTCTTATCCATAAGCACGCCGCTCATTACATAATGTCCCGGCATGAGGTTCTTATAGGAGACCGTATCCTCGAGTATTGCTGAAGCAGAGCAGGAGAAGATGTGATCTCCGGTTCCTCTGTCAACCAATGTTGTCCTGATCTCGGGTGCAACATCGTTGTAGCAGACTATTTCGCCTGCATTGGTGCTGCCTGAGATGCGGAATACCTTGTTTTCGTTGGTTGAGCCGTTAAGCCAGTGTGTTGTCCACTTGGAACCGGCATTTACTTCGCGGATCTCGTACCAGCCCTCAGGGAGCTTGGAAAGAGATGCTGAGCCTTTACCGTTTACCGTTGTGACAGTGACTTTCTCAAGGAGTGTTGCCGTATCGGAAGCGGAAGAACCGTTCCCGCGATAGTAGACTTCGAATGTGAAAGTCTTGTTTGTGTCTTCACCGGAACGCTCCATCTTGACGATCTTGAATGAGCCTTCAGTCCTTACATTGGTAACTGTCGACTTGAGAGTTGCATAGCTTCCTGCCTTAAGCTCAAAGTTCTTGTAGAACTGGAGCTTGCCGTTGACCGTTCTGGAAGCAAAACCCTCAGGGATCTTGTAAGTGTAAGGGACCTGTGTGTTCTTGTAGTAAGTAACAGGGCAGAGCTCAACTACTCTGTACTTTCCGACAGGAAGTATGAGAGTATCAAGGCCATCTTCTGTCGTGTGTTTACCGGAATAGGTCCATGTGAAACCGTAAGTTCCAATACCGTTTGTCTTTGCAGTACCCGTAGCTATGAGTGTCTCAGTGCCGCCGTTTACTTTGTAAAGCTGTGCGGTAATGGTGGAAGCATCACCTGCGACAGTTACCTGCTTGGTGAGGTTGAACTTCTGGACGTCCTTTTCGTTTTCTACAGCCAAAGCAGTGATCTTTCCGTTGTTGGATTTCGCCGTAAGATCGAGAGTCTTGGAGTAGGTGTAAGCAGTAGCCGTTTCTGTCTTTGTCCAGCCGCTGTTGTTGTGTTCCTCTATGAGGACACCGTCAACATATTCCTTATCCCAGGTCTCTTCAATGCGGTAGTGGCCGAGAGGGAGAAAGTTGATGACATTTACGCTTGAGGCGGGAGAGATGCCATAACCCGTCTTGTCGACTCTGTTCCAGGTAACGTTGCCTTTGCTGTCTACAGAACCGTTGGCAATGAGTTTGTTGCTGTCGGTATTGTAGAGTTTGAAGGTGACCTTGGTCATGTCGAAAGGATTGCCTGAAGGTACGACCTTGTTGACATTGATTCCTGTGTACTCGTAGTTGTTTACTACGCCGTCCTGCTTAACAGTGGAGCTGCTGTTGACCGTTACTGCCTTGTAGAAGTAATCGGCTGCATTGTTCCAGCCTGCAGGAGTTGAGTAAGTATAAGGAATGCCGGATGCTCCGTATGCGATGGCAACGGAACTCTTGATCTCACGTACCTGATACTGAATGTTTACCTCAGTGCCTGAAGCGTTTTTCTCTGTTGCGGGAAGTTCGAGGTTATATGTCGTTGTTCCCGTTAAGAGTTTTGACGTATCGGTGTTGGAGTAGTAGTTCGGTACCGTATATGTCCAGAGGACTTTTCCGTCTGACTGTGATATACCAGTCGCGATCTGTACGGGAGTTGCCTGAGAACTCGTGTTGTAGAGTTCAAACTTAAAACCTGCGACGGAAGAGCGGATAGTCTTGTCTTTAAGAGACTTTGTAAGAGAGTAGTATCCGACTTCGGGAAGCTCGGTGAGCTGCATTGTTCCGTCAGCGAGGTGTTCCCAGTACATCTTATTTCCTGTGCCGTAAGATGAGTTGTTCTCAACATAACGAGGAGTAGTTCCGTCATCCAAGAGACGGATCCTGACGATCTGATCGTTCAGCATATATCCGGCAGGAGCTTCAATCTCCTGAATGCGGATCGTGCCATACGGATACTGTGTACCTGAGAGATTCTTGAGGTAGTTCTTATCGTTTCCGCCGACAGGTGTAAGTGTCTGCAGATCGGAAAGCTTAATCGTTGCGGAACTTCCGTTCAATGTGTACTCATAAACTACAGTTGCTTCAGCATTGCTGTTGCCGCTTGCACCAAGGTCCTGAGCGTAGTAGGAGATCCTGAACTTGGCTCCGGAGAAAGATGCGTTATGAACAACGTTGCCTACCTTATCGACCTTCCTTAAGGAAATGGTAAGAGGGTCACGGCCCGGGATATCCGTCATATTCATATAGTAAACATCACCGGACTTTGTTGTTTTTACGTTTCTGTCAACGGAAACAACGCCGGAAGCACTTACCGTAACCGTATAGATATTCATGTCGAGGTCATATCCCTTGCCGGCTGCGGTCTCCTTAAGATAGTAGGTCGAGCCATAAGTAACCGTGTGTGTTGTAGCCGTAACTCCGTTTGCATTGACCGTGAACGTTGCTAAACCGTTGATGTTCGCATTGGCGTCAGCCTTTGACGGATAGAGCTTATAGGTTGTACCGTTCAGGGAGTAGCAGCTGTTGTTATTCGTTACACCCGGGTTGGCAGAAGCCTTGGTAAGACTGATCTGCGTATCCTTCGGTCTGTCAAAGATTCCGATAACGATGGGGTTGCCGTTAGTACATGTCGGTGCTTTCGGTGCGGTGCCTGACTGTACAGATACCGTTGCGGCACCGTTTGCGGCGATCACGATCTTGTAAACAGCCGTATCGAGATCATAACCTGAAGCAGGTTCTGTCTCCTTGAGGTAGTAGGTTGTGCCGCATACCACGTTGATATTCCTGTCAGCAGAACCATCCGCCTTCATGGTGAAAGTTCCGACTGTGCTGGAAGCTGAGAACGCGGTGTCTTTTGCAATCACATACTTAGCTCCTGCAAGACTGTAAGCACTGTTTCCGTTCGTCTTTGAAGTGTCTGTTGACGCTTTTGTAAGAGTGAGCGGTACTGTAGTGTCGTTTGTCAGAGTAATTGTCGTAGTGTTGTCGGCACTTACCGTGAATGTCTTGTAGAAGTATGTGCCGTCGCTGCTCTTTGACCAGCCTGAAGGTGTATCAAGAGCACGGCCTTCAACACTTGTAACTGTCTCACGAAGCTCGTATGTGTGTCCGGGAACGACCTGTACTCTGTTGTTCGATGCGGAAGCATATCCGCTAGCGATGTTCGACCATGTTACTGATACTGTCGTGTTGTTCGTTGCATTAGCATCAAACTTTGCTGTGCCCGTTGCGACCTGCGAATTTGCCGTATTGTCACGGAGTACAAACGTGTATGTCCTGTTCCTAAGGAGCTGATAGTTCGTGCCGAGAGATTTGCTTGCAGCAACATATGCCTTAGGCGTAGGTGTCGGCGTAGGACTATTGGTTGGTGTAGGTGTCGGACTGTTTGTAGGTGTAGGGGTAGGGCTGTTCGTGGGAGTCGGTGTGGGACTGCTTGTCGGAGTAGGCGTATTGATCGGTGTGAGTGTTACGTTACCGAACGCCATCTTCTGGAAACTGTCTGGATACTGACCGGCTTCACATACCTGTACCCACCAGCCTGTAAGCTGTAACGGATGACCGGAAGAATACAATGTTGTTCCGCCCATACGTACACTGACGATATACTTTGCATAGTCTGCAACAAGGTTCATCCATGCGGTAGAACCCCAGGATGTCGTTGTCTCACCGTCAAATGCCATATCAGCCAGGATATGAGTCAGGATATATCGACCGTATGTGCCGTGATCCTTGAGAGCACCGGACTTGTCGTGCGAATCAAGCCAGGACTTTCCATAACTTGATAAACGGCCGCCGGGACCGAAAGCGAAGACAGCCTGTAAGTACTGCTCTCTTGTAACGGTATAGCTTCCGACTTTGACTGTCTGGTTCAATACGCTCGGGTGGCAGTTGTAGTATGCCTTTCCGCTTGCAGGGCTTGTCTGGTCCCACTCAATACAATACACGGACTTATCCCAGGTATCGTAATTGCTTGAACCTTCGTAGTAGACATACATTCTTCTCTGGTTAGGGTTATCCCAGCCTGAGATATAGTCGTCGTAGTAAACGATGCAGTTGTCGTCGTCAGATGTGCTGGTTGAACCATCAACTGTTGAATAGACTTCATAACCGGAACCGCTTGAACTGGGTGAGTCCGTAACGAAGTATTCGGATGAGCCGACGTAATAGCAGTATCCGTCACCTGAAGGCTTATATGCTCTGTAAGAGCCAAGGATATCCTTCATGTTTGCGGCATCTCTGATATACCAGCCCAAAGCTGTTGCTGCCGCTTCTGAAGTAGAGTTCGCTCTCATGACATAGTAATCAACTGAGGTGCTCGCTGTTTACTGCACCAATGGTCATTACGTTCTTGACACCTGCGGGGAGATAACCGGAAGCATCTGCTCCGTTATTACCTGCGGATGCGAACACTTTTGCCTTTGTGCTTTCGATCAGGGATCTGAATGCATCGTACTGACCGTTGTCTCTGATAGAGATCGCCATGAGGATATAACTGACACCGAGATCTTCTGCGAGCTGAACGGCGGCATAAACATCAGTCATGTTGCCTCTGCCGTCATCACCGATTGCCTTGATGGAGATGATATAAGCATCTGTTGTCTCGTTTAAGATGAAGTCGCACATGGCTGTACCGTGACCGTTGTGGTCCGCAACATCGTCTCCGATAACGGAATATCTCTCATTTGCGAGGTTGGAACCCGTGTCGATAACGGCAACCTTTGTCTTTGCTGAGGGATTAACGGCGCCGTAAGAGATCACGGGACCGAAATTACCGCAAACACCGAGAGTGCCGTCTATTGCATACTCATATCCCATCTTGTCGCAGTAAACGATTGCAGAAGCTGTTGTGTCTGAGTCATCGAAGACGAGGATATAAGTGCCGTCGTAGTAGACACCGTCAGCG
Organism: uncultured Saccharofermentans sp.; assembly: GCA_905234715.1. GTDB lineage: Bacteria > Bacillota > Clostridia > Saccharofermentanales > Saccharofermentanaceae > Saccharofermentans. Next base: position 43,790 of record CAJOJI010000003.1, on the reverse strand, counting down.
CAAACGAGGGAAGAGAGATCAGCATTGGTGTCGACGATCAGTCTCTGATAGCCTTCGGGGAGCTTGGAAACGAGGTCATAATACTCGTCAGCAGAAGCTGCCTTGATTATGTTGCTCTTTGTTTCCTCAACAGGCTGTTCAACCACTGTTGTTTCGGTCGGATCAGGCTGTGTTGTCTCTATAACCTCAGTCGTTTCAGAAGATGACGGTTCCGTTGTTTCTGCTGATTCTGATGTTTCAGCAGTTGTCTCGGAAGTCTCTTCTGTCTGCTCTGTGGGGGGAGCGGTTGAATCGATGCTGTCCGAAGGATCGGTAACATCGATGTCTTCATCATTCTCCACGATAACAGGCTCGTCTACGGCATAGTCTGAAAAGTCCGGGAGCAGTGATTCTGTAGGCATGATTGCCTCAGTTTCATCAGGTTCGGACTGTTCAGATGCTTGTTCCTCGATAGTCTCGTCTACGTTTACGTTCTCAGCTGCATATACTGCAAGCTCAGGCGTAAGGGGAGAGATGACTAACGAGAGTGCAACGAATGCAGAAACTGTGCGTCTTGCAATGCGGTTCCCGACAATGGCGCTGCGGGCCTTGTTAGCGAGAAGGATGATCTTTCTTGTTGAATCCTTCATTCTGATTTCCTCCTTGTTTTCTGGAAATAAAAAGACCCCGCAAAAGATTGCGAGGTTTACTTTGGGTTTAATGAATAAGTCCCGGTCTGTAGCGGCCGGGACTTATAAGCTTTTGATCAGTCATCGACAAAGCCGATGATGTGCGGTGAAGAAGAGTACCCTGAAACGACACCCATAGGATATACGCTGTAGAACTCCGCATACAGACCGTCAATATCCTCCTGATAGTCGTAGAGAACATAATCGTAGGGATTGTATGAATGATATTCCGTGTCTGAAAGCGGCTGAACAACGTATTCTCTGGTAAAGGTCACTTTAACGAAGTCTCCGTTGCCGTCATCGTCATAACCGCTGACCGTGTAATTGACTTCAACGATCGCAGCTACAGGATCAGGGTCAGGCACAGGTGTCGGAGTCGCAGTTGGCTCCGGCGTAGGTGTAGCCGTAGGTTCTGGCGTCGGCGTGACGATCGGTTCCGGAGTAGGTGTCGCCGTCGGTTTGGGTGTAGGCGTATTCGTAGGCCTTGGTGTCGGAGAAGCAGTCGGCTTAGGTGTAGCCGTAGCTCTAGGCGTAGGAGTTGCCGTCGGTTTCGGGGTGTTTGTTGCAGCAGGTTTGGGTGTTGATGTTGCAGTCGGCTTTGGCGTCGGCGTACTTGTAGCTTTCGGATTAGAAGTCGGTTTAGGAGTCGACGTTGGTTTCAATGTCGGGGTAGGAGAGTTTGATGTTATTGGTTTAGGCGTACTGGTCGGATTGACCGTATCACCTGTCATTGTTGGCTTTGAAGTGGGGCTGGCTGTCGTTTGTGATCCAACATGATCTGAACCGCTATTTGAATCATCTTTGTATGGTGTTGTACCAACGTCTTTTTCTGCAACACTCGGGACAGGCGCAGAGTCATCAGTTGAGATGGTAGGATTTGCGGCTATGTCATTAGTTCCAAGTGTATTGTTTTTTGGAATAGTGTTTGCCACATTAGCTTCTTTTGTCTTGTCAACGTTGTATTCGCCTAGTGTTGTCTCAATCGATGACTCTGTAATCTCGAAGCCGTTTTCCTGGATTTCTGTGACACTCTGATTATTGCAACCGGCTATTACGAGGATCAAAGCTGCGATCAAGACTTTAGGCATAACCCTAAAAGTCTTCATGGCCGTGACCTCCTGTATATGGTTGTTACTTGCAATTTACTAGCTTTTTATCAGAATGTCCACATATTTAGGCTCCGTTTACGCAAACTGTCCCATTATTGGGGCTTGGACATCATCTTCGGACTCTTCATCAGACTCTTCCGGGTCATCATCCGGAAAATCGCTTGTATTATCAGATGTGACTTCGAAGGGAAGGGAATTGTCCTTAGCTGACTCCGCGGAAGAATTGCTCTCATCAGGGCCAGGATTCTTCTGAAAGTCTGTTTTGTACTGATTCGACATTGCCAAAGTCTGAGAATATGCATCGAAAACCGCATCATTAATGGCTTTTCGCATTTCTGCTGTGACAGGATGTGCGATCTCAACGTATTTCTTGGATCCATCTTTGTCTTTGGTCTGCCTCTGGGGCATTGATAAAAACAGACCTTTTGGCCCCTCTACAATGCCTAATCCGTGAACCTGAAAGGCATTTGCTATAGTAATGGACGCAGATGCTTTCTTTGCTCCTGCAGGGTCATCGTTTAACCATGTTATCTTAGCCCTTACACTGGGTGTCATTGTGTTTGTCATGTTGATTTCCTCCTTATTACATGAAACCTATGAATTTGAAGCCAACATCTGCAGCTGTTTCTTCATCGTCAATATTGGGAGCTTCAGCATATTTATTCATATATTTCTGAATTTCCTCATCATTTAAGGATCTGCAGTCCTCTTCGCCTAAGCCGACTACAAGGAAGTTTCCAGCGATAATGCCACCGCCGTCCAAGTACCGATTACCTTCTTTGCATTTGAGCTTGGCCTCTTCATCACAAACGAGTGCCGTCTCGTCTGTGTTGTAGACAAATTCTATGAGACCGCCTACCGCTTTTTGCTTTGCTTCAAGAGTGTTTGGAATCTCGGCCTCATAAGGTTTTTCGTGCGGTTGTACGTATAAAACCCTGATCATATCGGACGCATCTGCCTGTGATTCGTCAAATTCAACAGGCTTAAAACCATATGAGTCGCAATAAAATGCTCCGTTTTCCGTAATAACAATGTCTGATACTGACATGGATGCACCGTTCAGAAGAGGATGGCCTTCAATATTGAATAAGACAAAGGAACTTTCCAGGTCTTTTGCTTCGGCTTCAGCATCAAAAACTTTGCGATATATGGTAGGATCCACCTTATCAATCCGCTCAAACGGCTCAAACCGCTTTCTGTCGGTATCTTTGTTATGATCGATCTGATAAATCTTGAGCCTCATGTCTATCCTCCTTGCTGACAAGAGCCTTGGATAAGGCTGCTATGGTCTGGAGCATCTCGTCCCTGTTCATCTTGGAAAGAAAATCATCAAGAGAGATATCTTTTCCGTATGGAACATATTTGATGCAGTCAGTACAGATCTTTTCTTTGGTAATAACGACACATGTTTTGTCATCGTTCATAGCAAAAGTAAGGACGTCATTATGTTTTAGGTCCAAAATCTGTCTAAATTCGAATGGAATAGTAGTTCTTCCTCGCTTTCCGAGGATTCTGCGCATAGTGGGCATATTGTGTCTCCTTTAATATACTTATATTTATTTAGTCGTAATTTGTGACTGCAGATATATTCGTGGTGGACTTGAATCCGTATCTGAGATAACCGATTGCATTACAGATAGCCAGGAAAGCACTGTCAGGAACCATATCTCTATCAGTTAAATCTGTAAGATTTATACAGTCTCCAAAGAAATACAAATCATAAGCAGCAGTAACAATTGCTTGTTCTGAAGCGTTTTGGGGTACGAAGTTCTCAAAAACTTCAGGTTTGATGCCGTTTTTCTTGTTAAGAGCATTTTCAAAGTGTTTCCAAACTCTTTTGTAACAGGTGGGTAGATAGACAGAAGCCATGAGTTCTGGCTCATTAGATTCCATCAGTTTTTGGTCATCCACTGTTATAAAGAATCTTTCTGCATGTTTTCTGTTCTTAAAAGTCATAAAATCCTCCAATCAGTCATTCTTTAATTGAATAAAGTAAACGCCACCCTAAAATGAACACTGAAGAGGGTGGCAATATGCGTTTTTCTAGATTGTAAAATCGGAACAAAAAAACATGACCGGAGTGATCCGGTCATGAGTGTCAGACTCCTTTTTGATTTTGTTCATCAATAAACTATTTTGGTAAATTTTTGGTAAGTTTTTGGTAAGTTGCGAAAATTTACCATTGCTTAAACCGTGAAAACCTTGATTTTATTGATGTTTTCGATAACGCGTTTTTTGTGGGGTTATGTCCCGCCATCTGCACCAAAATACAATGCCCTTTGTTCACTTATAGAACGAAGGGTATTAATATTTTTGCAGGATTAAAAATTTGTCGGGTAATTATGTGACGATTGAAGGGTATTATCGCAAAAGTAAAAAAGTTATACTTTTACTATTCTGACTATAGAGAGGTCCCCTATGTACAATCTTTTCATCAACACAGAAAAAGAAATAGGCCACATCAACCCTGAGATCCAGGGACATTTTTCAGAGCATCTCGGAAGATGCATCTATGAAGGTATCTATGTCGGAGAGAACTCCGATATTCCTAATACAAATGGTATGCGTAATGACGTCGTTGAGGCGCTCAAGGAGATGAAGATCCCCGTTCTGCGCTGGCCGGGCGGATGCTTTGCAGACGAGTATCACTGGAAGGACGGCATCGGTCCCAAGGAAAACCGTAAGAAGATGATCAATACTAACTGGGGCGGCGTTACTGAGGACAACAGCTTCGGTACACACGAGTTCATGGAACTTGCCGAGCAGCTCGGATGCAAGACTTACATCAATGGAAATGTCGGCAGCGGCACTGTCCGTGAGATGAGCGAATGGGTAGAGTACATGACCTTTGACGGTGTGTCTCCCATGGCAGACCTCAGAAGAGCAAACGGCAGGGAGAAGCCCTGGACTGTTGATTATTTTGCTGTAGGAAACGAGACTTGGGGATGCGGCGGAAACATGGTCCCCGAGTACTATGCAAACCTCTATAAGCAGTATCAGACATTCGTTAAGAACTACGATCAGAACGAGAAGATCAAGAAACTCGCGGTAGGCCCTACCGATAAGGACTATAACTGGACAGAGACACTCTTGAGAGAGTGCTTCAGACAGCAGGGTTCTTTCCCTCAGAACTTCGGTTACATGGATGGTCTTACGCTTCATTACTACACACTTCCTTATGACTGGGATCACAAGGGTAGCGCAACAGGATTCAACGACAAGGAATGGTACATGACTCTTGCAAAGACATTTGCAATGGAAGAGTTCATCGAGAAGCATTCCGCAATCATGGACAGATACGATCCCGACTGCAGGATCGGTCTTATGGTAGACGAGTGGGGCACATGGTATGACGTTGAGGAAGGAACCAACCCCGGATTCCTCTATCAGCAGAACACGATAAGAGATGCTCTCATTGCTTGTATCAACCTCAACATCTTCAATAAGCACTGCAAGAGAGTCAAGATGGCTAACATCGCACAGCTTGTAAACGTCCTTCAGGCAGTTATCCTCACAGAAGGCAACAAGATGATCAAGACTCCTACATACTATGTCTTCAAGATGTTCAGCTGCCATCAGGACGGCACATTGGTAGAGAGCTCTGTTAATACGGATAAGATCGGACTAGAGGATCAGTACATGGTACCTAATCTCCATGAGTCAGTATCCAAGGATAAGGACGGCAAGATCCATATTACATTGGGCAACCTCTCTTGCTCTGAAGCTTACGATGTAAGCAGCACGCTCATGGGCAACAGCATCAAGTCCGTTAAGGCGACTGTCGTAGGCGGCAAGATGGACGACCACAATACGTTCGATGAACCTGACGTGGTAAGCGAGAAGGCTTTCGACGGCATAAGCTTCGAAGGCGACAAGCTCAGCTTCAAGATCCCCGCATCAAGCGTAATGCATATCGAAGTAGAGATCTGATAATGCCGAAGTTCTGCACGCGCTGTCTTCTTAAAGATTTCAGCAGAGAACAATACGAAAAGATCATTGTTGAAGGAATCCAAGCTCTTCCCCCGGAAGAGCTTGTTTCTGATGAGACAACATCCAAAAGGCTAGGGATCTGCAAAGAGTGCGAAAAGATCAATCAGGGAACATGCCTTGCCTGCGGCTGCTATGTTGAGATAAGGGCAGCCACCAGGAAAGGAAAGTGCCCTTATGGTAAATGGTAACTGACGGAAGTGCCATTCTATGCGGACATATGCCAAATTGTCAGTTGCGTAATAAGCCCGCTAATATATAATGTATATCCATGATTTACTTTGATAACAGTGCAACTACCTTTGTTTCTGACGCAGTAAAGGCCAGAATTATCGAACTCACGGAGGATTCTTTATCCGCAAATCCGGGAGCTCTTCACAAGCTCGGCAATAAGGCTGCAGAGCTTTACGAAGGCATCAGGAAAGAAACGGCAGAATTTCTCGGTGCTAAATCCGAGGAGATATATTTCACGTCATGTGCGACCGAGAGTGCCAATACGGCTATCAAGGGCTACATGAGCCGCAACAAGCGTGCGGGAAATGCCGTTATCTCCACAAGGACGGAGCATAAGGCTACTCTTGAATGTCTTGAGTATCTGTCCAAGCTCGGCTATGAGATCAGATATGTTAAGGTCGGAATGGACGGAAAGCCTGTTATCGGGAGTCTTGAAGAGGAACTTAAGAAGGGCGGAGTTGCCCTGGCATGCTTCACGCTCGTAAACAATGAGACGGGTTCCGTACTTCCTTTCGAAGAAATAACTAAGACTATTAAAGCTGTATCGCCCGATACTGCAATCTACCTTGACTGTGTTCAGGCATTGGGAAAGATGCCCATAAATTTGTCAGCCATGGGTGCAGACATGTGTTCTTTCTCCGGCCACAAGATCCATTCGGTCAAGGGCAACGGAGTTCTTTATATCAGAAAAGGCGTAAAGATCGATCCTTTGATCCTCGGAGGCGGACAGCAGGAGGGTATGCGTTCTGGTACCCAGAGTCCAGTGCTTGCAGGAGCCTTCCTTGCGGCATTGAAGGAAGTGTCATCTGAGATCGATGAGGCACGTTCGGAGGTCCTGAAGATCAACTCTTATCTCCGTAAAGAACTTGCTGAAAGAGGCGCAAAGATACTGTCTCCTGACGATTCGCTTCCTTACGTATTGAATGTTTCTTTTGAAGGTTTTGAATCAGAGACGATGCTTCATTGTCTTGAGATCTACGACATATATGTTTCGACGGTATCAGCCTGCTCAGCCAAGCAGAAGAAAGTTTCTTATGTTCTTCTCGAGATGGGCGTTGACAGGAAGACTGCCGCAAACGCTGTAAGGCTCAGTTTCTCCAGGTATAATACTATGGATGAAGCAGTTGAGTTCATTAAGCGTGTAGATGAGATTTACGATCAATTTCTGGTGAAGTGAGGATATAAATATGGCAAATGTCCTTTTGGCAAGGATGGGTGAGGTAACCCTCAAAGGACTTAACAGAGGTTCTTTTGAGATCCAGCTTAAGAGCAACCTTAAGTACAGACTTAAGAAATTCGGTAATCTGAAGATATATCAGAGCCAGAGCAGGATCTGGATCGAACCAAAGGAAGAGGATAACCCGAATTTCCAGTCCATGGCTTCGGCTGAAGCCATAATGAAGGCCGTATGCCAGGTTTTCGGTATCGTTTCCGTAAGCCTTGCCAGGAAGTTTGAGGGAGACTTTGAGTCCATTAAGGAGAACGCATTTATTTGCGTTCAGGAACTTCTCGAAAACAATCCCGGCTATACGACATTCAAGGTTGAGAGCAAGCGCGGAAACAAGACTTTCCCCATGACCTCACCTGAGATCTGCGAAGAACTCGGATATCAGATCCTTCAGAAATTCCCGAATCTTTCAGTTAAGGTCAAGAATCCCGACTTTATTCTGAATGTCGAGATCCGTGAATCCAATTATGTTTATTCAGGCAAGATGATGGCTCACAGAGGCCTTCCTGTCGGATCCTGTGCAAAGGGAATGCTCCTTTTGTCCGGCGGTATCGACAGCCCTGTTGCCGGTTTCATGATGGCTACCAGAGGAATGCCTTTGGATGCGGTTTATTTCCACTCATATCCTTATACGAGCGATCTTGCAAAGCAGAAGGTAATCGACCTTGCAAAGATCGTATCAGGCTTCTCCGGAAGAATGACACTTCATATTGTTAACTTTACACAGATCCAGCTTGATTTGTATAAGCACTCGCCGCAGGATATGCTTACGGTAACAATGCGCCGCGTAATGCTCCAGATAGCAGAGCGTCTTGCTCAGAAGAACGACTGCAAGTGCCTTATCACAGGTGAGAGCCTGGGCCAGGTTGCTTCACAGACGATGGAAGCGATCGCAGCAACAAACGAAGTCGTTAAGATGCCTATCTTAAGACCTCTTATCGGAATCGATAAGCAGGCTACATGCGATATTTCAAGAAATATCGGCGCTTTTGAGACATCTATCCTTCCTTATGAGGACTGCTGCACGGTGTTTGTTGCAAAGCATCCGAAGACACATCCTCATCCTGAGGATATAATCGAGGCTGAAAAAGACCTTGATATAGAGTCACTGGTCGAAGCCGGTGTTCTCGGTACAGAAGATATTGTCATCGATCCGTTCTGATCTTGCGGAACATAGGAGGAAGCTTTGAGAATAGGAAAGCTTACAGACGAGCAGCTTGAATCTCTTGTTTTATCAAGACTTCCTAAGCTGTCCAGCAATACGCTCTCAGGTGCCGGAATCGGTGCTGACTGCGCATGGCTTAAGACAGGTGAGAATCTTCTGGTTACTTCATCCGACCCCATTACTGCAGGCGGAAGTGAGTCCGGTACTCTTGCAATCCATGTCTCATGCAATGACATAGCAGCCTGCGGAGTTGCTCCCACAGGCATTCTCATCGTCATTATTGCTCCTCCGGATTCAACAGAAGAAGAGATAAGTTCCATAGTTGACCAGGCAAGCCGTGAGGCCGGTAAACTCGGTGTAGACATCGTTGGCGGCCATACGGAAGTATCTGACTGCGTAAACAGGTTCGTTGTAATTTCCACTGCGTTCGGCGTAGTTGAAAAGGGAAGCCCTGTTCCTTTGGGACATGCGAAGCCCGGAGATAAGCTTATAATCACCAAGACAGCAGCTATCGAAGGCAGCTTTATTGCCGCTAATGAGCATGCAGACAAATTGAAGGGTAAAGTCCCTGATGAGTATATCGAAGAGGCCAGGACATACAGCAGCCTTATTTCCGTTGTAAGGGAAGGAACCATATTAGGTCCTTTGGCTTCAGAGACAGGCGCCTTAAGAGATGACGGGTTCCCCAGATCCTGTGTCAACCTCATGCATGACGTTACTGAAGGCGGTGTAGAGGGCGCTGCTTTTGAGATGGCAGACTTTTCGAAGGTTGGTGTTACGCTTGACCAGAGACTGGTCCCTTTTACAGACTGTTCAAAGGCAATTTGTGATGCTTTGGGACTTGATCCGTTCAGGCTCATTTCTTCTGGTGCGCTTATGATAGCTTCGTCTGAACCTGACAAGGTCATTAAGGCTTTGGAAGAACAGGGCATAAGAGCAACTGTCATCGGAGAGTTCACTGATGCCTCTGAAGGTGCCAGGACAATTGGTCTTGATGGTGTCATAAGACCCATGCCGGCTCCTTCTGCTGACGAGATCTACAAGATCTGAAGTCCCTCAGGTGATTTTTTACCGAAAAACCAAGCGGAAACATAGATAAAATCTATGCACGAAATATACTTCTTTATATCCTTTTCGGCTTGATTGAACTTGACCCTTATAATAAAATATTACGCGTTGATTATTACCCCATCAGGAGGATTATATATGTACGACCACATTAAGGCTGAGGATTCTGAAGTCTATTCCGCAATAATGCAGGAGATCGGACGTCAGAGAAACAAGATCGAGCTTATCGCATCCGAGAACATGGTTTCTGAGGCAGTTCTTGAAGCTGCAGGTTCACCGCTCACAAACAAGTATGCTGAGGGTTATCCGGGAAAGCGTTATTACGGCGGCTGCGAGTATGTGGATATCGTAGAGCAGCTCGCTATCGACAGAGCTAAGCAGCTTTTCGGTGCAGAGCACGTTAACGTTCAGCCTCACTCAGGCGCTCAGGCTAATACAGCAGTTTACTTCGCTATTCTTGAGCCCGGTGATACTATCCTCGGACTTGACCTCTCACACGGCGGTCACTTAACACACGGTATGAAGATCAACGTATCCGGCAGAACATATCACTCCGAGTTCTACCAGGTAGATGAGAAGACACAGATGCTCGACTACGATGCAATCCGTGCCAAGGCACTTGAGTGCAAGCCTAAGGTAATCGTTGCAGGTGCTTCCGCATATCCGAGAATCATTGATTTCAAGAAGTTCAGAGAGATCGCTGATGAAGTCGGCGCATACCTCTTCGTAGATATGGCTCACATTGCAGGACTTGTTGCTGCAGGACTTCACCCCAATCCGGTTCCGTATGCTGATTTTGTTACAACAACGACTCACAAGACATTGAGAGGACCCCGTGGCGGTATCATCATGTGCAAAGAGGAATATGCTAAGAAGATCAATTCCGCAGTATTCCCCGGACAGCAGGGCGGCCCCCTCATGCACATCATCGCTGCTAAGGCTGTTGCTTTCAAGGAAGCACTCTCACCTGAGTTCAGAGCTTATGCAGAGCAGATCATTAAGAACGCTAAGGCTATGAGCGAGGCTCTTCTTGCAAGAGGCGTTAACCTCGTATCAGGCGGTACAGACAACCACCTCATGCTCATCGACCTGAGAGGCACAGGAGTTACAGGCGCTATGCTCCAGGAGCGTCTTGATGATGTAAACATCACAGCTAACAAGAATACAATTCCTTTCGATCCCGAGAAGCCGACAGTTACATCAGGCGTACGTATCGGTACACCTGCTGCTACAGCAAGAGGCTTTAAGGAAGAAGACTTCGTTGAAGTTGCAAACATCATTGCTGACTGCATCTTCGATTACGATAACAAGAAGGAAGAATCTATCAAGAGAGTTAAGGCTCTTACTGATAAGTATCCCGTATATCCCGATATCGTTTGATCTCCGGGATATAGATTAATGCCCTGATACTATGGAAGATAAACCGCTCGCTTACAGAATGTCACCTCTGACATTGGACGAGTATGCGGGTCAGGAGCATATTATCGGCAAAGGAAAAATGTTGAGACGAATGATCGAGGCAGACCGTCTGTCTTCGATCATTTTGTTTGGTCCTCCGGGAGTCGGCAAGACAGCATTGGCCCGTGTTATAGCAAATACGACCAAGTCGAGATTTGAACAGCTTAATGCGGTTACTGCAGGCGTTTCAGACATCAAGAAGATAGTATCCGACGCTTCAAATCCGCTCCTTTCCGAAGGACGCAAGACGGTCCTTTTCATAGACGAGATCCACAGATTTAATAAACTGCAGCAGGATGCCCTTCTTCCGTTCGTGGAAGACGGGACTGTTGTATTGATCGGTGCTACAACGGAGAATCCGTTCTTTGAAGTAAACAAAGCTCTGGTATCGAGATCTACCGTCTGCCAGTTAAAACCGCTTGAAGCCAAGGATATCGTTAAGGTGCTTAGAAATGCCTTGAATGACAAAGAGAGAGGCTTCGGCTCGATGGACGTTAATATCTCCGATGAGACCCTCATAAAGATCGCAGAGACTTCCAACGGTGATGCAAGATCGGCTCTTAACAGCATCGAACTTGCAGTCATCACGACGCCTCCTTCGGCTGACGGATCAATTACCATCACGGATGAAGTGATGAAGGAGTGCATACAGACCAAGACCGTACTTTTCGATAAGGACGGCGAATACCACTACGACAACATAAGCGCTATGATCAAGTCCATGAGAGGCTCTGATCCTGACGCTGCGATACTTTACCTTGCCAGGGCTCTGGCAGCCGGAGAAGATATCGAGTTCCTTGCCAGAAGGATAATGATATGCGCTGCAGAAGACGTCGGAATGGCCAATCCGAATGCTCTTCTTGTTGCGGTTGCAGCACATGAGTGCGCCAGATCAGTCGGAATGCCTGAAGCAAGGATCCCTCTGGCTGAAGCGTGCATAACCGTTGCAACGTCACCTAAGTCAAATGCTGCTTACCTTGCTATAAACAAGGCGCTTGATGATGCAAGCAATACTGATACGGGTGTTGTTCCAATGCACCTTCGAAATGCTCCTGCAAAGGGTATGGAAGACCTTGGTTATTCCGTCGGATACAAGTATCCGCACGACTTCCCGGGCCATATTACCAAGCAGCAGTACATGACCGATAAAACACTCGGAAAGAAATACTATGAACCTACGGACATCGGATATGAGCGCAAGATCATTGAGTATCTTGATTACGTTAAGAAGATGACCGGGCAGGAGGAATAAGATGCGTAAGACGTTGTCAGCTATTGCACTGATACTTGTATTGGTTTTCGGATTCACGGCTTGTGGAAGCAAGTCCAAGGACCCTCAGATCGAACCTCAGGTCACGATGGACCAGGTCAATACATCAGGCGAATATGTTGCAAGGGCTTATATTGAGTCTTTGTTTACAGATAACAGGGCAATGTTCGACAAATGCTATCCCGAAGGATTTTTGGATAAGCTTGGTGAATCATCAGGTGACGATCTTTATACACAGTACAGAAACGTCATGAAGATCGATGCTGTAGTTAATGGTACTGCATCTACGGGATACAAGGATTACACGATCGCAAACGGTTACGATGAGGCAAGCATGAGATCCGGCATCTGTCTTCTTACAGGACTCGAGTATTCTTCTGTCGGAAGGATACAGATCCAGAAGGTTACCGTTTTCTTCAGCAAAGACACAGAAAGCGCCACAGCGGATTTCTACTATGTCGTATACGAACTGAATGGTTCGTGGTATATGCTCGAAGGCTGTCAGAAAGACGTGGCGTTTTAAATTATGAGATTCTGCATTCAGGTCGTAAAACAGGCATCAGTTGATATCGAGGGCGTCAGGAAGGCTTCTATCGGCCAGGGCATGCTCGTATTATGCGGCATCGGCAAGGAAGACGATGAAGCTGTTGCGGACAAGATGATCACAAAGCTCCTTAAGATGCGCATTTTCTCAGACAGCAACGGCAAGACTAACTTAAGCATTGCCGATATTGACGGTGAGATCTTACTGGTTTCCCAGTTTACGCTGTATGCCGACTGCAAACACGGCAACAGGCCTTCATTTACCGGCAGCATGGGCCCTCAAAGAGCGGAAGAGCTTTATAACTATATCGCCGAAAAGATCAAACCCCAGGTAAAAACGCTTGAAACAGGCGTTTTCGGCGCTGATATGCAGGTAGGCCTCATCAACGATGGTCCGTTTACCGTCATACTTGATTCTGCGGCCATTTAACGCTTTGTTTTCTTAATTGAGCCTAAATTATCACCATTTTGAAATATTTATATATATATTATTTGTTAAAATGGCAGGTAGTGATAAAATATCATGACTAAAAATATCATTTTTTAGGAGATTTTTAATGGCTAATTCTAAGAATGGCAACTACGGCGGAGACTCTAGAGAAGTATTAAGCTGCTCTTTCTGCGGCAAATCCGAGTATGAGGTACCAAGACTTTTCTCAGGTGTTAACTGCTACATCTGCATTGACTGTATCAGAACGGCTTACGGCATCGTAGCCGAAGAGGAAAAGGTTAATAAGAAGCGCAAGATGCGCAGCATCAAGCCCAAGAAGCTTGTTACTCCTCATGAGATCAAAGAGAAGCTCGATTCCTATGTAATCGGACAGGATGATGCAAAGATCGCTCTTTCTGTTGCCGTTTATAACCACTACAAGAGAGTTTATTCAGATCTTCCGGCTGACGATACCGAGATCTCCAAGAGCAATATCCTCTTGCTCGGACCTACAGGTTCAGGTAAGACTCTTCTTGCTCAGACACTTGCAAGGATCCTCAATGTTCCTTTTGCAGTTGCCGATGCCACAAGCCTTACACAGGCAGGTTATGTCGGTGAAGACGTAGAGAACATTCTTTTAAAGCTTATTATCGCAGCTGATTACGATATCGAGAGAGCTCAGACAGGTATCGTATACATCGACGAGATCGATAAGATCACCAAGAAGTCCGAGAACGTTTCCATTACACGTGACGTAAGCGGTGAGGGCGTTCAGCAGGCTTTGCTCAAGATCCTTGAGAGCACCGTTGCAAATGTTCCCCCGAAGGGCGGAAGAAAGCATCCTAACGAAGAGTGCATCAAGATCGATACAACAAACATCCTTTTCATCGTAGGCGGCGCTTTCGACGGATTAGATGAGATCATTGCACAGAGAGTAGAGCAGAAGCAGTACGGCTTCGGTGCTGAAGTTCAGTCCAAGAAGGACAGAAACAGCGGTTTCTATTTCCACGATGTTAAGCCTGATGACCTTATGAAGTTCGGTCTTATCCCTGAGTTCATCGGACGTCTTCCTGTTACTGTAGCTCTTGATAAGCTTGATGCAGATGCACTTGTCAGAGTTCTCACAGAGCCCAGGAACGCAATCATCAAGCAGTACAAGAAGATGCTCAAGATGGATGATGTTGAACTTGTTTTCGAGGAAGATGCGATCAGGGCAATCGCCGACAGAGCCATTGAACAGAATACAGGTGCAAGAGGATTGAGATCCATCATCGAAGAAGCAATGAGAGATGTCATGTACAACATTCCTTCCGAGAAGGATGTTAAGGAGTGCATCATCAAGAAAGAGACTATCGTCGAGGGCAAACAGCCTGTGCTTATCTACAAGAACGGCACACAGGAAAAGAGCTTCGGCGAAGCAGGCGCTGCATTAGGCGTCAGCTGAAAAGCAAATAAACCAATAATCAATTAACTAAGGAGGGCATAAGCTATGGCAGAATCTTATAATCTTTGTCTTGATATTGGCGGTACCAAGGTGCTTGGTGTTGTATTCAACTCAAAGAAAGATATCGTGTACAGACTCAAGAAAAAGACAAAAGCTGGCGGAGATTCTTCTGAGAACGTTGAGGAAGTCATCATCAGCGTGGTCAAAGAGCTTATCAGCAACTCCGGTATAAAGAAGAGCGACATTCACGCTATCGCTGCAGGCGCTCCCGGCGTAATCAATCAGGAGACAGGCGTTGTTCTTTTCTCACCCAATCTCCCTTGGAGAAACTACAACATCAGAAAGCCGATCGAAGATGAGTTCGGTTGTCCTTTCTATATCGGCAACGACGTTAACGTCGGCGTTCTCGGTGAGTATAAGTTCGGTGCTGCAAAGGGATACAAGAATGTTGTCGGTCTTTTCGTAGGTACAGGCATGGGCGGCGGCCTCATCCTAAACGGTGACCTTTTTACAGGCAACAAGTTTAAGGCAGCAGAGTACGGCCACATGATCCTCGATCCCGAGGGACCTTTGTGCAACTGCGGTCAGAGAGGATGCCTTGAGGCTTTCTCAAGCAAACAGGGTATGTCTTCTTACATAAGACAGCAGGTGTCCAGAGGCAGAATGTCCGCTATGGCTGAAGCAGTACAGGGCGGCGTGTTCAAGTCCAAGGTGCTTAAGAATGCTTTGGCTGAAGGCGATGCTGTTGCAATCGAAGCAGTAGACCGTGCATGCCACTATCTCGCTATCGCTTCAGGCAACCTCGTTAATACATTCAGCCCTGACGTTGTCGTGTATGGCGGCGGCGTTATCGAAGCAGTTGGCGACATTTTCATGGAGAAGATCCTGGCAGAAGTTGACAGATACTGCATGCCTTCGATCAGAGAAACAGTTGAATTCAAGAAAGCGGCTTTAGGAGATGATTCCATCCTCTATGGTGCGCTCTCAATGATAAAGAAGTAAGCAAGAGAGGATATCAGATTTAGTTATGGCAAGAATTGATTCGATCAGTAAAGCTTTTGATCCCAATGAAGCTGAAAGCAGGCTTTACGAAAAGTGGACAAGCAGCGAGTATTTTAAGCCCAAGGCAGGCAAGAAGGGAAAGAAGTTCTCTATCGTGATGCCCCCGCCGAACATTACGGGCCAGCTCCACATGGGACATGCTTTGGATAACACATTGCAGGATACCCTCACAAGATATAAGAGAATGGCAGGATACGAGACTCTTTGGGTTCCGGGTACTGACCATGCATCCATCGCTACAGAGGCTAAGATCGTTGAGCAGATGCGTAAAGAAGGCATCACAAAGGATGATCTCGGCCGTGACAAGTTCCTTGAAAGAGCTTGGGCATGGAAAGAGCAGTACGGCGGAAGGATCGTTGAACAGTTAAAGAAGATTGGTTCTTCATGCGACTGGTCACACGAGCGTTTCACAATGGACGAAGGCTGCTCTGATGCAGTTAAGGAAGTTTTCGTTAAGTACTACAATCAGGGCTTGATATACAGAGGTGAGAGGATCATCAACTGGTGCCCTCACTGCCTTACATCAATTTCCAATGCTGAGGTTGATTATGCAGATCAGGCCGGTCACTTCTGGCATCTGAGATATCCTTTCGAAGACGGTTCAGGATATATCGACCTCGCTACAACAAGACCTGAAACACTTTTGGGCGATACAGCTGTTGCCGTTAACCCCAAGGATGAGCGTTATAAGGACGTTGTTGGCAAGATGCTCGTTCTGCCTCTCGTAGGCCGCAAGATCCCTGTTATTGCAGATGATTATGTTGATATCGAGTTCGGTACTGGTGCCGTTAAGATCACACCTGCGCATGACCCTAACGACTTCGAAGTAGGTCAGCGCCACGGACTTGAGGTAATCACTGTTCTTACAGAAGATGCCAAGATCACAGAAGATTATCCGAAGTATGCCGGAATGGACAGATACGAGGCAAGAGAGGCTATCGTTAAGGATCTCGAAGAGGGCGGATTCCTCACAGAGATCGAAGACTATTCCCACAACGTAGGTACATGCTACAGATGCGGTACCACGATCGAGCCCCGTGTATCTCTCCAGTGGTTCGTTAAGATGGAAGAACTCGCTAAGCCTGCAATCGAGAAGGTTAAGGACGGTTCCATCAGATTCGTTCCTGAGAGATTCTCCAAGAACTACTTCAACTGGATGGAAGACATCAGAGACTGGTGTATCTCCAGACAGCTCTGGTGGGGACACAGGATCCCTGCTTTCTATTGCGATGACTGCGGCGAGCTCGTAGTTACAAAGGATGAGACATGCAAGTGCCCCAAGTGCGGTAAGGAGATGCGTCAGGATCCTGATACTCTTGATACATGGTTCTCATCAGCACTCTGGCCTTTCTCTACATTAGGCTGGCCTGAGAAGACTGAAGACCTCGCTAAGTTCTATCCTACGGATACACTCGTTACAGGTTACGACATCATCACTTTCTGGGTTTCCAGAATGATCGTTGCAGGTCTTGCACATATGGATGACGTTCCGTTCCGTGACGTTCTCATCCACGGTCTCGTAAGAGATTCACAGGGCCGTAAGATGAGTAAGTCTTTGGGTAATGGTATCGATCCTCTCGAGATCATCGACCAGAACGGCGCCGATGCTTTGAGATTCGCACTCGTAACAGGTAATGCTCCGGGTAACGACCAGAGATTCCAGGAAGATAAGATCCTCATGGGACGCAATCTTTCCAACAAGATCTGGAATGCCATGAGATTCGTTGTAATGAACACAGATGATGACTTCACACCTGACATGGTCGATGAGGCTCTCTTCACAACAGAAGACAAGTGGATCTTAACAGAACTCCATTACCTCATTAACGAGGCATCTCTCAATCTCGATAACTATGAGTTCGGTGTTGCACTGAGCAAGATCGTTGACTTCCTCTGGGATAACTTCTGCGACTGGTATATCGAGATCACAAAGAGCAGACTTTACGACAAGGAATGCAAGACAAGGAACAATGCTATTTACCTTCTCAACTATGTTTTGAGCGAGGCAATGAAGCTCCTGCATCCTTTCATGCCTTTCATCACTGAAGAGGTTTACTCAAATCTCGTTATTGCTGATAAGGCTGAATCCATCATGATCTCCGACTGGCCTGAGGCAGACAAGGTATTGTCCAGCCCTGAGGACGCAGAGATGATGAATACAATGATCGATGCTATCAGAGGTATCAGAGCCGTTCGTAAGAATATGGATGTTGCTCCTTCGCGCAAGGCACACATCATCGTAGTTACGTCTTCCGAGAAGATCGCAAAGATGTTCACAGACGGTGAGGGCTTCCTTGAAAGACTCGCATCTGTAAGCAGCCTTGAGACAAGGCAGTCCAAGGACGGCATTCCTTCCACGGCTGTTACTGCAGTTTTCGGCGGCGGTGAGATCTACATTCCTTTGGAAGATCTCATTGATATCGCTAAAGAGCTTGAAAGACTTGATAAGGAAAAGACACGTCTCGACGGTGAGATCAAGCGTCTTAACGGCAAGCTTTCAAATGAATCGTTTGTAAGCAAGGCACCTGCTGCAGTTGTTGAGCAGGAGAGAGCAAAGCTTGCAAAATATGAAGAAATGTATGCTAATCTTTCAGACAGGATAGAGGTTTTGAGCAAATAATTAAGGAGGGGTATTTATATGCCTAATGAACTCGAAAACAAAGAACTTATTGAGAAGCTGCCTAAGGAGGGCGTGCATTGCTATCCGGCCAATCCGTCCAAGATCACACGCAACAGAGTCCTTTCCGTTGTATTCTGTGTGATCGGCGTATTCCTCGTACTTATCGGATTGCTCAAGGTTACTGACAACATCTTAAAGATCGCATTGCTCGTTGTAGGCGGTCTCAGTGCACTTATCAGCATCCTTGTATTTGCACAGTCTTTCCTCATCGCAAAGTTCCGTGTAGCTGTTGACTATAATGAGAAGAACGTTGTTCTCAGATACAGATACAGCAAGATCGCTATTCCGTTCGAGAACTTCGACGGAAGAGACGGTACACCTGACCAGGCAGAGGCTCTTATCGATAAGAACTTCAAGAAGGACACAACATTCTATCTTGTTCTTGATGACGTATTTGAGGATGCTTGCTATCAGACATCTTCATCCGATCTTGAATCTGTTGATGACTTCAAGCAGCTCCGGGAAGAGTGCTTTGCAATTGCAGAAGCTTACGGCGCACGCAACAGCAAGGATAAGGTTAAGTTCTATTATGAAAAGGATCTTGATCCCAATGACACAGGTTCAACAGATCTCGACGCTCTCGTAGAAGAAGCTAAGGCAGAGCAGAAGGCTGACGAAGAAGCTGCAGCTCAGAAGAGAGCAGAAGAGCAGGCTGCCGCTGAAGCTGCTGAAGCCGCTGAGGCTGAAGAAGCAGAGGAAACTGCTGAAGAGTCTTCTGAAGAAAAGTCTGACGAAGAGTAATCTCAAGATAAATAAGATCTTAAAAGGCTGGCTCAATGAGTCAGCCTTTTTTAATGTCCTTAAGCAGTTCTTTCTTTTCGTCAGCTGTAAGGTATCTCCATTTGCCGGTCTCAAGGTCGCCGAGCATGATGTTCATGAACCTGATGCGCTTGAGCTTTGTAACCTTATAGCCTAAGTATTCGCACATGCGGCGGATCTGACGGTTTAAGCCCTGGTGCAGGATTATCTTGAATGTCCTGTCGCCTGAAGGCTTAAGCTTGCAGGGAAGAGTCAGCTGACCGAGAACGGGAACGCCGGATTCCATTGATTTAATAAAGTCTTTATCGTAAGGGCGGTTAACGGTTACGAGATATTCTTTCTCGTGGCCGTTTTCTGCTCTTAAGAGTTTGTTTACTATAGAGCCGTCATTGGTAAGAAGGATAAGGCCTGAAGAGTTCTTATCAAGACGTCCGACAGGGAAGATACGCTCATCAAAACCAATGTAATCGATGATGTTTGAAGGATCTCTTTTATCGGTGGTGCATGTAACTCCCAATGGTTTATTGAAAGCAATATAGACCATGTCGTCATCAGGTCTTACTTTTCTTCCGGATACTTCGACGACGTCGCCTTCCTGAACTTTGCTGCCCTGAACGGCAACAACACCGTTTATGGTAACTTTGCCATTTTCAATAAGAGTATCAGCTTCACGCCTTGAACAAAGACCTGACGAAGCAATGTATTTGTTAAGTCTAATTCCTTCGTTATCAGTCCCAGACATCAGGAACCTCAGCCTTTGTCAGAGTGAATGTGAAGGTGGAGCCTTCCTCATATTTACTGTTGACGGTGATGGTTTCACCCATGTAAGTGAGGAGCTCTTTGGCAATTGAAAGACCAAGGCCTGAACCTTTCTTACCGCGTGCACGGTCCGCCTTGAAGAACCTGTCGAAGATATGACCGATATCATATTCGTGGATACCTGCGCCCGTATCAGCAACAGAAATATATACTTTCTTCTCCGCTTCAATGTAGTCGGTAAGAATAGTTATGCTCTTGCCGGCAGGAGTGTATTTTTTAGCATTATCAAGAAGGATAACGAGGATCTGCTCGACACGGTCAGGGTTACCCATAACGGTAGGCAGTTCTCCGAAGTTGTTCTGTACAGAGAACTTGATACCTGCTTCCTTCATGATGGGCTTAAATCTGATCTCGATGCTTGAGATAAGAGTATTAAGGTTGAAGGGGAATGTCTTGAACGCAAGTGTTCTTGACTGGAGTTTTGAGAGTTCCAACATGTCGTCGATGAGACGTGAAAGTCGCATTGTCTCGTTTAAGATGATCTGATAGTAACGCTGGCGGTCCGCCTCTTTCTTTACCATGCCGTCAGAGAGAGGTTCGATAAGACCTCTTAAAGTCTGCAGAGGAGTACGGAGTTCGTGAGAGATGTTGGCAACATAATCCTGACGGAAACGTTCATTCTTCTGTTCTTCGAAGATATCACGGAAGAATCCCGTAGCACCGATAACCTGAGTGCTGTCGGAAGAATCGTACTTAGGGATGATCGTGCACTGGTAAGCGTAGTCTCTCGTGTCGATCTGTCTTGTCTTTGTCTCGCCTGTAGCGATGCAGTCTTCAAAGTCAGTCCATACGTCATCGAAAGGAATGAGCTGAAGTCTTTCAGTGAACATGTTGTTCTTTTCGGCACGCTCGAAAAGCTTATGGATGGCTTTGTTCGTCGTAACAGGAACGGAGTTCTTATCAACAACCACGATACCGTCGGAAATGACATCGAAGATATCCTGCAGCTGGTTACGCTCTGCAGTAAGGTCGCTGATGGATTTTGAGAGTCTGTCGGCAAGGAAGTTAAAGGATTGACCGAGCTCACCGATCTCGCCCTTATGCGATTCATCAGCTCTGACGCTGAAGTTTCCTTTACCGTATTCCATTGCGACTTCATTGATCTTCTGGAGCGGGAGGACCATTCGGCTTACGAATGCATATGCGGGAATGAGCATCGTGCATGCTGCCATTAATGTGGAAAGCAGAAGGATATTGAGATATTTGCCGATCAAATCGTTATATCCGTTGAGATATTTAAGCGAGAATAGATAGTAGTAATTATCGTTGATGGTCAGTTTAATGCGGGAGACATTGATAGTATCGGAGATGTTATAATCCAGTGTCTCGGCGACATAATAATCCATACCTTTAAACTTTAGGTATTCGAAGGTATTTAATTTTGTAAGTATTTCTGCAGTGTCCGTAGGGCTCAGGTTTCTGTTCTCGATGCTCGTGTAATTTACGATATCTCCGTTCATGTTTACGAGATAATAGTCGTGCCCGTTCGCGTAACTCGAACCGAAGAAAAAATACCTGAAATCGGAATCTTCAAAATACTCCGGATTGTTTGAAAAAACATCATTTAACTTGGAATCGATCTTAAGTGCGTTTTCAAGCTCAATGGTAAGTGTCGCACTTTTACCTGCGACTACGAATGCTATTGTCGCAATAATGGCAGAAGCCACAAGTGACAATACGACAAGTGACATTGTTCGCTTGAGAAGCGTACTTTGAAACATTTATGAGACCTCGAATTTATATCCGATACCGTAAATGGTCTGAATGGACCAGGGAGCATTATCGTAAGTGATCTTTTGTCTGATCCTCTTAATGTGGGTATCGACAGTTCTTGAGTCGCCGTTATAATCGACGCCCCAGACTGATTCAAGGATTTGATCACGGCCGAAGACCTGTCCGGGATGTGAAGCGAGAAGATAAAGGATCTCAACTTCCTTAGGAGTGCAGGGAACACCTTCGCCGTTGGATTTAACAGAGTAATTGTTGAGGTTGATCTCGAGTCCGTCAAAAGTAAGAACTGAAGACGGCTTGGGAGCATCGCCGAAACGGCGGAGAACCGCCTTAACTCTGGCAATAACCTCACGGGGAGAGAAAGGCTTAACGATATAGTCGTCTGCACCGAGCTCGAGTCCGACGATCTTGTCGATCTCTTCACCTTTAGCTGTAAGCATGATGATGGGAGTAGCCATAGTCTTTCTGAGTTCACGGCATACATCAAGACCACTCATCTCAGGCATCATGACATCGAGCAGGATAAGATCAGGCTTTGTAGCCTGAGCCATGGCAAGCGATTCCTTGCCGTCATAAGCATCTGAATGCTTGAAATTGTCGTTGTCGAGATAAAGACCTAATGATTCGTGTACAACCGGATCATCGTCGCAAATTAAGATATTAGGTGCTGCAGCCATTTTCGGAACCCCCAAATTAATAGAGTTATTATATTATTTTTTATGATAAAAGTGAAATCTCAATTAAAATTTGATTCGGACATAAATTTTGTTGAGTTTTTTAATAATTAAATATAAAATTGATTTAATACCTAGATGAGGGAGGGTACGTTAATGCTCAGAAATCAAATGAAAAAAGCTGTTTCTGTTTTATTGACAGGTGCCATTATCTTCGGTTTCACAGGTTGTCTTGACTTCGGCGGCGGCAAGAAGGCCGTTATCGAAGCAGCAGGAACTCTGGCTGAAAATATGGCAGCAGCTGATGCAAACAAGCTTATCAAGAATTCAACTCTCGATAAGAAGAGTGACGAGGCAGTTGCTTTGACAGAACTCTTATCAGCTGAATACAGCTCAGATGATGAGAAGGCTTTCTACAAGGCAGTTGAGGCTACGATCGAGTATGAAGTCGATGAGGAATCCGTAAGCGTCAATAAGGGCGAGGCTTCCATTGATATCGTTTTCACTATCTGCGATTATTCAAAGGTTCTTCAGGAAGACTACACAAACATCGATGATCTTACTGCTGCAGTTAAGAAGGCTAAGACCACTGAAGTTACTTTTACTGCTGAGTTCGTAAAGGAAGACAAGGAATGGATTCCTGACAATGTAGGCAGCAAGAAGTTCATGAAGCTTTATGACTACAGAAATGCAGAGATCAATCTCGCTCTTACAGCTGATATGATCTCCAGCTTCATCGATACAACAATGAGCGGATTCTGGCTCGCTGAGAATGACTGCTATACAGATACAAACTTCATCGAGTATGACTATTACTTCGATTCAGCTGTTCTTGAATATGCAAGCCGCGGCGAACAGATGTATTTCGCTCTCTATGAGGACGGCGCTGCAATCTATTACAGCCCTAACTTCGTATTCGGTGAGTCCACAAACGTTGTTTGCCGTGTAGACGGTGACCAGATCGGACTTGCTTCAAACGAAGCTTTCGAGTCAGGTGTATACACGATCAATCTTTTCTATATCGGTCCTGATGGCGATGAGTTGGTCGATATCAAGACATGCACTGTAGAGAAGACTGTTCTTCCTCCTCCGACAACAGGCAGCGGAACAGGCGGCGGAGATACATTCCCCGGTGAAGGCGAATACTATGCATTTGACAATCTTACATTCAGAAGCTATGTAATCAACTGCAAGTGGTTTGACTATGACGGATACAGAACAGGCGATGCAACATATTCAACAGATGTTCAGACTATCGCTTTCTCAATCGAAGTTACACCTTCCTGCAACATGACGGTTGATTACTGCTATTACTACACAGATAAGGAAGACAGAGATTCTATCGGAGAAGCTCTCCAGAACCCTGTATTTTCCAATACTGTATCACCGACATCTTATTCAAACGGCACATTCTATGATATCGATTATGCTGTTAACGGTGAAGCAGCACCCGGCTTCTACATGTTCGTAATCTATGAGTCAGGCACATCCAACATACTCATGTATGGTTTCTGCAATGTTGCCTAATTTGAATTGAACAAGTTTTGATATAATAATCAAAAATACGGTGGCGCCTTCATAAGAGGGCGCCACTTAAATGTAGAAAAGGTATTTGATGAACAGAAAGATTAAAGCTTTTACGTCAACTCTTCTTGCATTATCCATCGTGCTCTCAATTAGCGCATGCGGAAACAAGAAGCAGACCGATGCGGCCAAAACTCTTTGCGAGACGTTTTGTGAAGACGTAAAGACAGGAGATGCGGATAAGCTTATTACATATCTCGGCGATTCCGGGGTGACCTCAAATGACCTGAAGGAACTCGTTTGGCCTTCTGAAATGAACAGTGAGGAGGCGGCTTTTTCTGCTGCTATCAGAGAATCTATCAGATATAACGTTCAGGAACCCATATACGACTATAAAGCCAAGACTGCTTTAGTCTACATATCCTGGGGTGAGGCTGACTACAACTGCGAAGTCGCACAGGCATCAAAAACAATTTCCGAATATAAGACAGCTTTATTGTCTGCTCCCGAGAATATCATCACAACGAGCGTAACTGTCGATCTTAATGGTGAGACACCAGTGATCGTCAATCCGAAGGAAGTTATCGATGCTGTATATGCATACAATACCGAAGACCACGGGATCATGCCCGGACTCCTTTCGGACTTTTATCTGGACGGCGCATTTGTCCTTGCTCCAAATGGCGTTTATACAAATACCGATTCCATTGGTGTCAGGATCAATTTCGACAAAGAGCTTTTCAGTTACAGGTTCATTCCCGGGATCACATATACAGTAGTCAGAGGCGAAGAGGCACTTTTTGCATCTGATGTCATTTATCTTGAGGATAATACCATCCGTCTTGATTTCACTGCGGACATGTCAGACGGCTCATGCCTTAATCCTGACGGATTCCTTATTGAAGGCAAGTATACTTTCATGATCTACGATGAGCATTCAAATGAAATAGCTTCGTTCGGATGCATGGTCGATAACGAGGAGATCGAGCAGGAGACCGTAGAGTTCGTGGATCACAAGAAAGACTACTATCTTTCCAACCTTGTATATGAATTCAAGGACAGCGACCTCATGGGAGATACATTCGTTTATAATTCCGGCTGGTGGGATTATGACGGAACTTCAGTAGGTAAGAGTGCGTTTGCCTCCAATACGAAGGTGCTTGGTTTCTCACTGGCTGTAAGCCCGGATAACGAGGCTGAACTTTATTTCGAATACTATTACAGTGAAGAATCCGATTTTGAAGGCGTAACTGAGACTGATCCTGTTTATACGGGTTCATGCTATCCTTCACTCTATGACGATCAGGCCTGTTACGACCTTGATTATCCGTCCACTGAGTTTAAGCCCGGATTCTACGGACTCGTTGTTTATGGCGATCAAGCTAAGAAGAACATCGTGTTTGTTGCTCAGTGCATTGTTGTCGAAGAAACAAGCGATGATGTTATCGGCTGATAAAGCCTGATATAATTAGACCAATTTGATTGTAAGAGGTCTTATGGCAAATACTAAAGCGTCAACAGGATTAAGAAGAGCTGCGGCTGTGATATTGTCGCTTGCTGTTCTCATATCCATGTGTTCCTGTTCATTTTTTGATGACAACAGCAGCGGATCGGGAAGGACATACAGTTCTGATAAGCACAAGCCTGAGGGCGGAGCTACTGAGCCTTCCGAGACAACGTTTGAGACGATGGAGCCGACGGGAACCATTACCACGGTTCCTGTTGAGACCATGGATATTGATGTTTCCTTTGTAAGGGACGCTTATCTCATTTCCTGCTGGTATGATGCCGTAGATGACAATCCTGTTGATTACGGTTCAGTAAATTCTGAAGATGCCTTTGCTCTTAAGGGTGTTTTCTATTTCAATACTCCGCTTACGACTGTATTTGAAGCCAGGCTTTACAAAGACGATGAGGTGATCCTGACAAGAGAAGTCAGGATGAACGGAAATGTCACTGCCGAGGCTGATTTCAGCGCCGGTCTTGAAGGACTCGGCACATTTGAAACGGGTGAATACTATGTTGAGCTCGTTTTCGACGGGGAAAGCATTGCTACTACTTCGATCATGAGGGTCTTATAAATGTTCGTATCAGATAACTGGAAAGACTATGAGCTGCTATATTGCGGCGGCGGCGAAAAATATGAGCGCTGGGGCAACGTTACTTTGAGAAGACCTGACCCCCAGGCTGTATGGCCTGTTATCAGAGACGGCAAAGAGATCTCCATGGATGAACTGGACAAGCCTTCAGCTCTTTATAACAGGAGCAATACAGGCGGCGGTTCATGGACTAAACTTAAGAGTTTTCCTGCGACATGGAAGATAGATTACGATTCTCTGGGCAAAAAGCTGACATTCATAATTGAGCCTACTGCTTTTAAGCACACCGGACTTTTCCCCGAGCAGGCTTCCAACTGGGATTTCTGCGGAGATCTTATCGAGAAGGCAAAAGTGTCAGGGAAGAAGGATATCAAGATACTTAATCTCTTTGCTTACACGGGTGCCCAGACACTTGCCTGTGCGGCACACGGAGCTGATGAAGTCGTTCATGTTGACGCATCCAAGGGCATGATCGCCAGGGCTAAAGAGAATATTAAGGAGAGCGGTCTTGAGGACCGTTACGTCAGGTTTATTGCCGAAGACTGCAAGAAGTTCGTCGAGAGAGAGAGCAGACGCGGTCGCAAGTACGACGGCATCATCATGGATCCGCCGTCTTACGGCAGAGGTCCTTCAGGCGAATTGTGGAAGCTTGAGGATTCTTTCTACGATCTGGTCAAGCTTTGCGCAAACCTCATCTCCGACGATCCGCTCTTTTTCATCGCAAGTTCATATGCAACGGGCATTACCGCCCAGGCTTCGGGACAGATACTGAATCTGGCAATTCCGGGCGGAAGGGTCGATGCTGAGGAACTTATGCTTCCCGTATCGAAAATGGATGCATATCTGCCTTGCGGCCAGACTGCACGATGGACAGCGAAGTGAAAGTAATCTCAAACGGTGTAAGAGTCCTTTATGAGGACAATCACATAATCGTGGCCATAAAACCGGCAGGCGTGCTGTCCCAAAGTGACGGAACGGCAGCTCCTGACATGCTTACAATCCTTAAAGCTTACATAAAAGAAGAGTATTCCAAACCGGGCGAAGTCTATCTGGGTCTTGTCCACAGACTCGACAGGCCGGTATCCGGAGTAATGGTTTTCGCGCGCACGAGCAAAGCCGCATCCAGACTTTCCGAGCAGATAAGGACAAGAAAGGTGGAGAAGATCTACCGCTGCATCGTAAACGGCGTTCTTGAAGGCGGGGGAAGGCTCGAAAACTTCATAAGCAAGGATGAAAAGACCAACACCGTAACGGTTATCGATAACGAAAAGCCCGGATTTAAGGCATCTTACCTTGATTACAGGGCATTGGCCACAAAAGACGGCCTTACCATGACAGAAGTTAAACTCGGGACGGGAAGATCACACCAGATCAGAGCTCAAATGGCGCACTTCGGATACCCTCTAATAGGCGATCAGAAGTACGGATATAAGGACAAAAGATGTAAAGATATTGCGCTCGAAGCGTACAAATTGTCCTTCGAACACCCTGTAAAGCGCGAATTCATTACGTTTGAGGCTCCTGTGCCGGATGGATTTCCGTGGAGCTTGTTTGCTTGACTTTAAAGACACCAAAACCATATAATTATAACTTGCTAAATTATATATAAAGGTGAAGCAGGTTATGTACAACAAAGTTTCAAAAGACCTTAATTTCGTAGACAGAGAGAAACAGGTTCTCGAGTTCTGGAAAGAAAACGACGTTTATAAGAAGAGCATTGCGCCCAAGGCTGACGGTGCTCCGACTTTTACCCTCTATGACGGCCCTCCGACGGCTAACGGAAAGCCTCATATCGGTCATATCAAGACAAGAGTCATTAAGGACGTTATCCCGAGATATCATGCAATGAAGGGCGAGACCATCGTCTTCAAGGCAGGCTGGGATACACACGGCCTCCCGGTTGAACTTGAAGTCGAGAAGGCTTTGGGCATCAACGGCAAGCCCCAGATCGAAGGATACGGCGTTGAGCCCTTCATCAAGAAGTGTAAGGAATCCGTTTGGACATACAAGGACCAGTGGGAGCACATGAGCGACCGCGTAGGTTTCTGGGCTGACATGGAGAATCCTTACGTTACTTACGACAATAACTACATCGAGTCCGAATGGTGGGCTTTGAAGCAGATGTGGGATAAGGATCTCATCTATAAGGGTCATAAGATCGTTCCTTACTGCCCGAGATGCGGTACTGCTCTTTCATCACACGAAGTAGCACAGGGATATAAGACAGTTAAAGAAAGATCCGCTGTCGTAAGATTCAAGTGCGTTGATGAGGATGCTTACTTCCTCGCATGGACAACAACACCCTGGACACTTCCTTCAAACGTTGCTTTGTGCCTTAACCCCAACGATGAGTATTCAAAGGTAAAGGCTTGCGACGGCTATACATATTACATGGCTACAGCTTTGCTCGATTCCGTACTCGGCAGCCTTGCAAAAGACGGTGAGAAGGCTTACGAGATCCTCGAATCCTACAAGGGTTCAGATCTTGCCGGCAGATCTTATGTTGCTCTCTATCAGGGTGCTGCAGATGAAGCTGCTAAGCAGAAGAAAAAGGCTCATTACACAGTATGCGACGAGTATGTTACGATGGAAGACGGTACAGGTATCGTTCACATCGCTCCCGCATTCGGTGAAGACGACGCAAGAGTCGGAAGAGACAACGATCTCCCGATGGTTCAGTTCGTTGATACAAGGGGTAATCTCACAGAGGAAACACCTTTCGCAGGCAAGTTCGTTAAGGATGCAGATCCTGAGGTTTTGAAGGACCTCGATTCCAGATCACTCCTTTTCTCAGCTCCCAAGTTTGAGCACGAATATCCTTTCTGCTGGAGATGCGACACACCTTTGATCTACTTTGCAAGATCAACATGGTTCATCGCAATGAGCAAGAAGAGAGACGAACTCCTTAAGTCAAACAATATGGTCAACTGGATGCCTGAGACGATCCGTGACGGACGTATGGGCGACTTCTTAAGAAACGTAATCGACTGGGGTATCTCCCGTGAGCGTTACTGGGGTACACCTCTTCCGGTATGGGAGTGCGAGTGCGGTCACAGACACTGCATCGGTTCAATCGAAGAACTCAAGTCCATGAGTGACGACTGCCCGGATAACATTGAGCTTCACAAGCCTTATGTTGATAACGTACACATCAAGTGCCCCAAGTGCGGCGGCCAGATGAAGAGAGTAACGGAAGTTATCGACTGCTGGTTCGACTCCGGTTCAATGCCTTTTGCACAGTATCACTATCCTTTCGAGAACAAGGAATTCTTCGATACACATTATCCCTGCCAGTTCATTTCTGAGGGTATCGACCAGACAAGAGGCTGGTTCTATTCACTTATTGCTATCTCAACAGTTCTCTTCGGAAGAGCACCTTTCGAGAACTGTATCGTTATGGGTATCGTTCAGGATAAGGACGGTATCAAGATGAGTAAGCACTTGGGCAACGTTGTTGACCCTTGGGATGTTCTTGATTCACAGGGCGCTGACGCTGCAAGATGGTACTTCTATACAGCTAACCAGCCCTGGCTTCCTTCAAGATTCTCCAAGGAAGCTGTTAACGACGGCATCAAGAAGTTCATCGGTACATTCTGGAATACATATGCATTCTACGTAATGTATGCAGACATCGATAACTTCGATCCTACAAAGCATACACTCGACAAGGCTACACTCGGCGCAATGGACAGATGGGTACTCTCACGTCTCAATACGCTCATCAAGGTAGTCAACGAGAAGATGGATTCTTATGACATCTCCCAGTCTGCAAGACTCATTCAGGATTTCACTGAAGAGCTTTCCAACTGGTACGTAAGACGCTGCCGTGACAGATACTGGGGTGCTGAGGAGACTCAGGACAAGGTCAACGCTTACATGACCCTTTACACAGTCCTCGACAATCTCACAAGACTCTGTGCACCTTTCGTACCTTTCATGACAGAAGAGATCTATCAGAACATCGTACGTTCCATTGATAAGGACGCTCCTGTATCAGTACACCTTGCCAAGTATCCTGTTGCAGATGAGAGCCTTATCGATTCCAAGCTTGAAGAAGAGATGGAACTCGTTCAGCAGATCGTTACATTGGGTCACAGCTGCCGTGAGTCCGCTTCCATCAAGAACCGTCAGCCTCTCTCTGAGATCTATGTAGTATCCGAGCTCGGCCTCGACGACGAATACAAGCCGATCGTTCTTGACGAGCTTAACATCCGTAAGATGGAAGTTCTTGCTGATGCTTCAACTCTTGTTGATTACAGCTTCAAACCCCAGCTCAGAACATGCGGAAGAAAGTTCGGCAAGAACATTAACGATGCCAAGGAAGTTATCGCAAACCTTCCGGGCAAAGAGACATACAACGCTTTGAAGAACGGCTCTGTAAAGATCACCGTAAACGGCGAAGAGTATGAGATGACAGAAGAAGACTTCCTCATCGAGACAACTCAGCCTGAAGGTTTCTCCACACAGAGTGCAGGCGGTCTTACGGTTTCCATCTCAACGGTTCTTACTGAAGAACTCATTGAGGACGGTCTTGTAAGAGAGATGATCTCCAAGATCCAGACACACCGTAAGGAGACAGAAGGCCTTACAGTTACCGACAGAATCGTTCTCAAGTATGAGGGCAACGACAAGCTCGCTGAAGTAATTGAGAAGAAGAAGGATTACCTTGCTTCCGAAGTGCTTGCTGTCGAGATCTCCAACGGTACCGGCGACAACTCCAAGGAGTGGAAAGTCAACGGCGAGAAGATCACATTCTCGGTCGTTAAGGCTTGAGGTAAATTATGATAATTGATCTGTTCAGACAAGGATTGTCCGCTCAGCAGATAATTCATTATCTGATCATATTTCTGTTTGCACTGACGCTTTCATTCTCTATCCATGAGTTCATGCATGCGGCTGTAGCTGTATGGCTGGGCGACCCGACGCCGAGGAATATGGGAAGACTTACGCTCAACCCTATTGCTCACGTCGATCCTGTCGGAACGATCCTGCTTCTTATTGCAGGTTTCGGCTGGGGTAAACCTGTTATGTACAACCCCAATAATCTGCACAGGTTTAAGAGCCGCCGCGGAATGAACATCATGGTTCATCTTGCAGGCGTAACAGGCAACTTCGTACTCGGACTCCTGGCATCGATCCTTGCGATCCTTTTCGGTTCTTTGGCTGTAAAGTTCAGCGGTACAGGCGGCGAGGTCGTACTGAAGGCTCTTTACGAAGCTTTCGAGTATACATATCAGTTCTCAATGATGCTGCTCGCTTTCAACCTTTTGCCGATCCCGCCTCTGGACGGATTCCACGTTCTTGAGGAACTGCTTCCTTACAAAGTCAGGAGTACAAACGGTTACAGAAAGTTCCAGCAGTTCTCACCATATATCATCATGATCGTTTTCTTCATGAGCACTTTCGCGCATATTTCCATTCTGGGTTATATCGTCAACATAATAAAGACACCTTTCGAGATGCTGATCAACCTTATCTGTATGCCGTTCTACATGCTTTTACAAATGGCAGGTCTGTAAGAATATGCTTGAGCAAGCGGTAAAGCCGGAGATCAGATTAAGACAATTCGAAGGCCCTTTGGACCTGCTCTTGCATCTCATCGAAAAGAACGACGTCGACATTTACGATATCCCGATAAGCACGATTACGGCTCAGTACATGGACTATATCGAGTCCATGAAAGAGTTCGACATGGAGCTCGCTTCAGATTTCCTCGTTATGGGCGCAACGCTTGTTTCCATCAAGTCGCGCATGATGCTTCCCGGCATGCAGGCAGCATTGGGTTCCGGCGAAGATGCAGCAGACCCCAGAGAAGAACTTGTCATCTCACTTATGAGATATAAGAGATGCCGTGTTTTCGCTTCCGACCTGAAGGAGAGAAGAGATAAGTTTGACGGCGCAAGATTCCGTTATGCTTCCACGGCCAAGTCTTTAGGCATTACCATTGCTCCTGCCGAACAGGCTTTCTCGATTGAGGAATTCAATGAAGCGGTAGCAACGATACACGAACGTAATGACAGCCGTTTCACGGATATTACTGCTAAGATCAAGCATATCTTAAGAAAAGACAAGATGTCCGTAAAAGAAAGGATCAAGTCCATCTGGAGGAGCATTACCGGCAAGGGCAAGATACTGTTCAGCAGCCTGTTCGGTAAGAAAGCAGAGAAAATGGATAAGGTAGTAAGTTTCCTGGCTGTGCTCGAACTTGTCAGAGATAATAAGATAAATGTTGAACAGGAAAGAAACTTCGGTGAGATATCGATAGAGGAGAAGAAGGTCTGATATGGAAGATGATTTTAAAGTAACTGCGCAGGAATTGCCGGCTGCGATCGAATCGATATTGTTTATTTCAGGAGATCCCGTCTCTGTCGACAAGCTTGCTGATATCCTGAACTGTTCTAAGAATGCCGTATTGGAAGCATTAAAGTCCCTTACGGAAAGATATGCATCAAATCCCTGGAGCGGTCTTGAGATAAGAAGGACAGAAGATTCTTATGCAATGATGACCAGACCTTCACAGAAGAAGATACTGGACAGAATGTTCGGTCCCAGACAGACACCTCCGCTTTCACAGGCTTCATATGAAACACTTGCCGTTATCGCATATAACCAGCCCTGCACGAGAGCTCAGGTAGAACTCG
Source organism: uncultured Saccharofermentans sp. (assembly GCA_905234715.1). Lineage (GTDB taxonomy): Bacteria > Bacillota > Clostridia > Saccharofermentanales > Saccharofermentanaceae > Saccharofermentans. The sequence continues at coordinate 11,197 of CAJOJI010000003.1, read as the reverse complement.
TCAGAGGTGTTTCTTCAGATTCCATTATTTCCAGACTTTTAGACAGAGGCTGGATAGAAGAAGCGGGCAATCTTGATGCGCCCGGAAGACCTTCGCTTTTCAAGACCTCCAAGAAGTTCCTTACTGAATTCGGTATTGAATCAGTAAGAGACCTGCCGCCGCTTGAACTTATGAGCTATCAGACGATCAGAGATATGGAAGATTCTCTTAAGGAAGCTGCAGGCGGTGAAGATAAGCAGATATCCATTGACAGCCTCATGAATCCCAAGAAGGAAGATGACGACGAAGAAGGTGAATCAGATGACGGGGACGCTTGAGCTGATCGAGACATCAGTCTCCAACATGAGCAAAGGCCATAAGGCCATTGCGAACTTCATCCTGCAGTCTTATGACAAAGCCGCTTACATGACCGCCGCAAAACTCGGCGAGGAAGTAGGTGTATCAGAGTCAACGGTAGTAAGATTTACGACCGAGCTCGGTTTTGAAGGTTATCCCGAATTCCAAAAGGCCCTTCAGGAAGACCTTAAGTCAAAGCTTACTTCGGTTCAGAGACTCGGCCTTGCAGAGAAATTCGACAGCGACAGCGAAGCTTTGAGAGCAGTAGTCGCACAGGATATTTCAAATCTCAGGGAATCACTTAATTCAATTGACGAGAAAGAATTCGATAAGGCCGTAAATGCCATTCTCGGTGCCAGAAAGATATACATCATGGGCATCAGGGCATCTGCTCCTTTATCAGAATTTATGCATTTCTATATGACTCTTCTTTTTGATGATGTGGTTCTCGTAAGAAGCACATGCACCAATGAGCTTTTCGAGCAGATCATGCCTATCGGAAAAGGCGATGTCATGATCGGCATTTCATTCCCGAGATATTCTGCAAGAACGATCAACTCAATGGGATATGCAAAAGACAAGGGCGCTACAATCATTGCAATCACCGATAAGGACGATACCGCAATGACAGAATATGCCGACATCAAGCTTTTCGCGAAGTCTTCAATGGCATCATTCGTTGACTCGCTGACAGCACCGCTCTCACTTATCAACGCATTGCTCGTTTCACTCGGAATGCACAGAAAAGAGCATATTCAATCTTCACTTGAATCACTTGAAACATTATGGTCCCAGTACCGTGTATATGAGACGGGAAGAGACAGGAATACAGAAGACGGAGATATTTTATAAAGGAGTAATATTATGGGCATTTTTCAGATCGCTATCGACGGACCCTCAGGATCAGGCAAGAGCACACTCGCTAAAGGTGTTGCCAAAGAACTGGGCATCATGTATCTCGATACAGGCGCAATGTACAGAACATGTGCCGTAGCATCCATCAAGAAGGGCATTAATCCCAAGGATGCTGATGCAGTTAAGAAGATGATGGATGAAGTTAAGATCGAAGTTGAATTCGTTGACGGCGTTCAGCACATGATCCTTGACGGTGAGGATGTAACGGGCGAACTCAGAACACCCCAGACATCTATCGCAGCATCTGATATTTCCGCACTTCCTTTTGTTAGAACTGCAATGGTCTCACTGCAAAGAGAGATCGCAAAGAATCAGACATTCGTGCTTGACGGAAGAGATATCGCATCTGTCGTTCTTCCCGATGCCAAGTATAAGTTCTTCGTATTGTGTGCTCCCGAAGTAAGAGCAGAGAGAAGACTTGCAGAGCTTGAAGCTGCAGGCGATCACTCACAGACATATGAAGAAGTTTTAAGAGACATCAAGTACAGAGATGAGCAGGACTCCACAAGAGCAGCATCTCCGCTCGTTCAGGTTCCTGAAGCAATCGTTATCGATACAGGCAAGTACGATATCGAAGGAACAAGAGCTTTCCTTATCAGCCATCTCGACGAAGAAGATAAGTAATGAATATAACCATCGCCAAATCATCCGGTTTCTGCTTCGGTGTAAAGAATGCGGTAACGGCAGCTGAAAATGCTGTCGCTGAGCGTTCCGACGGCAGAAAGCTGGTCATGTTAGGCGAGATAGTTCATAACAGATATGTAGTAGATAAGCTTCTCGAAGGCGGATTCGAAATCTGCGAAAAGGCTGAGGACTGCCCGGAAGGTTCCATTGTTATCGTCAGGGCACACGGAGTTACTCCCGATGAGATAGAGATCTTAAAGTCTAAAAACTGCGAGATCAGGGACATGACTTGCCCCTTTGTTTCCAAGATCCATAAGATCGTAAGGGAGAATGCCCTTAAGGGAATGAACATAATCATTACCGGTACAAAGGGTCATCCTGAAGTTACAGGCATCTTGGGCGAAGCAGAGGGAACAGGCGTAAAATGCGCTGTTATCAAGGCTCCTGAGGATCTTGAGACCCTCGAATTTCCGCTTGAAAGCGCAATATTGATATCCCAAACGACGTTCTCAAGCGCCGCATTTAAAAAAATCTGTCAATTAGTTAAAAATAAAATTGAAAAATATAATGTTTTTGATACAATATGTATTACGACTGAAAGTAGGCAAAAGGAAGCCGCTTCGCTCTCTGAGATATCAGATTCGATGATAGTCATCGGTTCTGCTCATAGTTCGAACACCACTAAGCTTTTGGACATCTGCAAAGGTCGTTGTGCAAGAACATTCCTTGTGAACTCAGGCACAGAAGTACGGAGTCTCATCTCTGAAGGGAAGATCCTCCGCACGGATAAGGTCGGGATCACAGCGGGTGCATCTACACCGGAAGCTATTATTTTGGAGGTTGTTCAACAAATGAACGAAGAAGAGAAGATCACAAATCAGGGCTTTGACACAGAGTTTGCCAATGCTGTCGATTTAATTGCGCAGGTTAGAAGAGGTGCTGTTGTTAAGGGCACGATCACATCTGCAGACGACGACTATGTTTATGTAGACGTACACGACAAGTCCGAAGGTAGAATTTCACGTAAGGAGTTTGATTCGGATCCTGACTTCGATCTTGAAAAGGCAATTGCCGATCACACAGAAGTTACCGTTAAGGTCAGAAGCATCAAGAACTCCGATCAGGGTAAGGAAATCATCCTTTCCAAGAACGATGTAGAGTCCGAGAAGGGCAGAGCGGAGATCGAGGAAGCTTTCAAGAACAAGACTCCTATCGAAGTTAAGATCACACGCACAGTTAAGGACGGTGTTATCGGTTCTTACAAGGGCGTTGATATCTATATCCACAGAACACAGATCAAGACAGGCGAGGTTAAGGACCTTGAGTCTTATGTTGGCCAGGTACTCGAGATCGTTGTTACAAAGTTCGATACTGAGAAGGGCCGTCTCAGAATTTCCGGAAGCCACAGAATCATCGCTTCCGAAGAGCGCCGTAAGAAGTCTGCTGAGATCTGGGACAACATCGAGGAAGGCAAGCACTATACAGGTGTTGTAAGAAGCCTCGTAGATTTCGGTGCATTCATCGATATCGGCGGTGTTGACGGACTTGTTCACGTTTCCGAGCTCTCATGGAGCCGCAACGCTAAGCCTGCTGACGTTCTTAAGGTTGGCGAGGAAGTAGACGTTTACGTTAAGTCTTTCGATAAGGAAACAAAGAAGATCTCTTTGGGCTATAAGAAGCTTGAGGACGATCCTTACTACAACATCGAAGAGAGAATGCCTGTAGGCTGCATCGTTCAGGGTACAGTAGTTCGTCTCACAAAGTTCGGCGCTTTCGTTCAGCTTGAGCCCGATCTCGACGCACTCTGCCACGTATCTCAGATCTCTTCCAGAAGACTTGAGAAGCCTGAGGATGTTCTTTCCGTAGGTCAGGTTGTTCAGGCTAAGGTTATCAAGATCGAGCCTGAGGAGAGAAGAATCTCCATCTCTATCAAGGAAGTTAACCCTATCGATCCTGAGGTAGAGGAAGCTCCTGCTGAAGAGGCTGCTGAGGAAGCACCTGAGTCAACAGACGAGGCTTAATTTACAGCTTTAAAGTGACTTTTTAACCGCGCTCTTTATGGGCGCGGTTTTTCTTTTTAATATAAGAAAATAAGGTATTGCATATTTCTGATGGTTGTTATAAGATTTATAGGCTTGTTAGAGGAAATACTCCATCGGGGTGTGGCTCAGGTGGTAGAGTGCCTGCTTCGGGAGCAGGAGGCCGTGGGTTCAAGTCCCGCCACTCCGACCAATATTTTTCCTTAACAAAAACGTGATCATCGGGGTGTAGCTCAGGTGGCTAGAGTGCTTGCTTAGGGAGCAAGAGGTCGTGGGTTCAAGTCCCGTCACTCCGACCAACTCAAAGATAACCTTCGCAATTAGCGGAGGTTATTTTTTTGCCTGTATATAATTATTTCCTTGTCCGTGTAACATGTTTGTAATATAAACAAAAAATCTTAATTCGTTATGGGGAATTTGTTTCTTTTTGGGGAGGATCTATGGGTCGTGACCAAGACTTGTGTAAAATGGGCAATCTCAAAAGAGGTGCTTGGCAGGGCAGGTCTTATCAGTTGCCTTGAGTACTACAATGCGCGCCACGCTTTGAAGTTAAGTTGAACCGCCGTATGTCGAACGGCACGTACGGTGGTGTGAGAGGGGAATTAAATTTCCCCTACTCGATTTGCCGCAAGGAATTTCAAACATAATGTTATAATCGAAAATATCAATTTAAAGGCGGTGGATTCCATGAGTCGAGCAGATGATATTTTCGATGAGAACATTAGAACTATCCTTAATTCAGGCTATTCAACCATCAATGACAAGGTAAGGCCCCATTGGGCAGATGACGGTGCTCCGGCCTATACATATAAGGCTTTTGCGATCGTAAACCGCTATAACCTTGCAGAGGAATTCCCGATGTTTACGCAGCGCTGGATCAATTTCAAGGCTGCCGTAGACGAGCTTTTGTGGATCTGGCAGAAGAAGTCCAATAACGTCAATGACCTTAATTCTCATATCTGGGATGCATGGGCTGATGAGACAGGTTCCATCGGTAAGGCATACGGATATCAACTCGGCGTTAAGCATAAGTATAAGGAAGGCGAGTTCGACCAGGTTGACCGTGTTCTTTTCGATCTTAAGAATAATCCTTCTTCACGCCGCATCATGACAAATATCTATGTGCATCAGGATCTTTCTGAGATGCACCTTTATCCCTGCGCTTATTCCATGACATTCAATGTTACCGGCAATAAACTCAATGCGATCCTTAACCAGAGAAGTAACGACATGCTTGTTGCAAATGCATGGAACGTATGCCAGTACGCTGTTCTGGTTCATCTTATGGCAAGATGCTCAGGTCTTGAAGTAGGCGAGTTCGTACATGTAATCGCTGACGCTCACATCTATGACCGTCACGTCGATATCGTTAAAGAACTTATCGAGATGCCTAAGTATCCGGCTCCGAAGCTCGTTCTTGATGAAGGCATCACTGATTTCTATCAGTTCACGACTGACAACATCAGACTCGAAGGCTATGAGGCAGGCCCGAAGATCAAAGGAATTCCCGTAGCTGTATGAAATTGATCTTTATCAGACACGGCGATCCTGATTACGAGAAGGATTCGCTTACCGAGAAAGGCTGGCGTGAGGCTGAGATACTTGCTGAACGCGTTGCTAAATGGGACATTAAACAGATTTACTGTTCCCCAATGGGACGTGCAAAGGATACCTGTTCCTGCACTCTGAAGAAGACCGGCAGGGAAGCCATTACATGCGACTGGCTCCAGGAGTTCTATTACAGAGTCTGGGATGAAGATGTTAATGAGTGGACCATTGCCTGGGACTTTTTCCCGAGGGATTTCAATAACTGGGACGAACTTCACGATAAGGATAAGTGGGACCAGACGAAGATAATGAAATCCGGAGATCTCGATAAGCACGCCCGTGAAGTTTATGAAGGTTTTGATGCTCTTCTTGAGATGCACGGATATAGGAGAAACGACAGAAACTTCTATGATGTCATAGAGCATAACGATGACAATATCGTTTTCTTCTGTCACTTCGGTATTACGGCTTTGATCCTTGGTCATCTGATAGGCGTTGCCGCACCTGCAATCTGGCAGGGAATGATGATGGCGCCGACTTCCATTACCGTCCTTGGTTCTGAAGAAAGGATTCCGGGAGAAGCAAGCTTCAGAGTACAGACTTTCGCTGATTCAAGGCATCTTCTTGAAGCCGGCGAGCCGATATCACAGTCAGGATACTTTACACAATTGTTTGAGGGGTAAAACTTATGATCGCAATTTCAGCTGTAGACAAAAATTGGGCTATCGGAAACCGGGGAAAACTCCTGATATCACTTCCTGAAGACCAGAAAGGCGTTTTCAAGAAGTATACGGCAGGACATACCGTTGTTTACGGAAGAAAGACTCTTGAGACTTTCCCGGGACAGAGACTTCTGCCTAACAGGGTGAACGTCATCATGTCCAGAAGCTTTGATTATGAGAAGGAAGGCGCAATGGTCCTTCATTCCGTTGATGAACTTGAGGATTTCCTTGAGCTTACGGCTGATGATGTATATCTTATCGGCGGAGCTTCGCTTTATAACTCACTTATCGGATTGTGCGACAAGGCAATAATTACGAGCATCCGTGCCGAATTTGAGGCTGACTGCTGGTTCCCGAATCTTGATGAGGATCCCGAATGGGAGCTTGAAGAGGAGGAACCGCCCGTAATGAGCGAAAAAGGCGTTGAATTCACTGTAAAACATTACAAGAGAAAGTGATTTTTGCCATATATATAATAAATATAAATTTAGCCCTTGCTTATGCAGGGGCTATTTGTTAGAATACATCCGCATAAAAATCACGCATACATTCCGACTGTGGCCAATTTTGAGCTGAATATTACTTTTGATGTATGCGGAAGAAAGAACAGGAGGATTATTTTATGCCAGTTATTTTAATGAAGCAGCTTCTTGAAGCAGGTGTACACTTCGGTCACCAGACACGTCGTTGGAACCCTAAGATGTCTGAGTACATCTTCACGGAGCGTAACTCAATCCACATCATCGATTTGCAGAAGACAGTCAAGAAGGTCGACGAGGCCTATGACGCTATGCGCGAGCTCGCTGAGAAGGGTGATATCCTTTTCGTTGGTACAAAGAAGCAGGCTCAGGATTCCATCAAGGAAGAAGCTCAGCGTTGCGGACAGTTCTATGTTAACTATCGTTGGCTCGGTGGTACTCTCACAAACTTCGTAACAATCAAGAAGAGAGTTGCAAGACTCGAAGAGCTCCGCAGAATGGAAGCTGACGGTTCTTTCGAACTCAGAACAAAGAAAGAAGTTGCTAAGCTTAAGCTCGAGATGACAAAGCTCGATCAGAACCTCGGCGGTATTGTTGGTATGGTTAAGCTCCCTGCAGCACTCTTCATCGTTGATACAAAGAAAGAGCACAATGCAGTTGCAGAAGCTAAGAGACTCAACATCCCGATCGTTGCTATCGTTGATACAAACTGCGATCCTGATGAAGTTGATTATGTAATCCCCGGTAACGATGACGCTATCCGTGCAGTTAAGCTCATCACAGCTAAGATGGCTGACGCTGTTATCGAAGCTCACCAGGGTGAGGATGCTACATCTGAGGGTATGGATCTTGATTCAGCTGACGCTAAGGCTGCTACAGCAGAGGTTGCTGAAGAACAGGCTACAGAGGAAGCAGCAGACAAGTCCATCGAAGAGATCGCTTCCGAGTCTTAATCTAATACTTAACTAAAATCGCAAAGGAGAAACTATATGGCAGTTACAGCACAACAGGTAAAAGAACTCCGTGACCTTACAGATTGCGGCATTATGGATTGTAAGAAGGCACTTATCGAGTGCGATGGTGATATCGAGAAGGCTAAGGCTTGGCTTCGTGAGAAGGGTATGGCTAAGGCTGAGAAGAAGTCTGCTAGAATCGCTGCAGAGGGTGCAGTTGTAGCTAAGATTGCTGATGACAAGAAGTCCGGCGTTTTGGTTGAGATCAACATCGAGACAGACTTTGCTGCTAACACAGATAAGTTCAAGGCTTTCACAGATGCTGTTGCTACACACATCCTTACAAAGAAGCCTGCTACTCTTGAAGAGCTCATGGCTCAGCCTCTTTACAACGATGAGTCCAAGACAGTTGAGATCTTCCAGAAGGAAGCTATCGCTGATATCGGTGAGAACACATCTATCAGAAGATTCGTTGTTTACGAAGTAGAGGGCAACGGTGCTGTTGCTGCTTACATCCACATGGGTGGTAAGGTAGGCGTTTTCGTTGAAGTTACAACAGATGATGATTCTGTTATCAACAAGCCTGAGTTCGCTGATTTCGCTAAGAACATCGGCATGCAGGTTGCTTCTATGAGACCTAACTGGGTTGAAGAGAAGGACGTTCCCCAGGGCGAGCTCGACAAGGAAGTTGAGATCATCAAGAACAAGGCTCTTGAGGAAGGCAAGCCTGAGAAGATCGTTATGGAGAGAATCGTTCCCGGTCAGATCAAGAACTTCTACAAGCTCAACTGCCTCGTTGACCAGGAGTTCTTCAGAGATGACGATCTCACAATCTCCCAGTACATTGAGCAGTCAATCAAGGCTATCGGCGCTAACGTTTCCGTTGTTCGTTTCACACGTTTCGGTCTTGGCGAAGGTATCGAGAAGAAGGTTGACGACTTCGCAGAAGAAGTTAGAAAACAGGCTGGTCTCTAATAGACTGTCTGATAAATCAGATTCTATTTCAGGGTTGTCTCATTTGAGGCAACCCTTTTTGTTTCATTTTATTCTTTTAATAAGAGCGCATTATTGATAAAATCTAATGAGAAATTATACCGGAGGAACTTATTAATGGGTGAGACTAAGTATAAGCGCGTGCTTCTGAAGATTTCAGGAGAGGCTTTGGCCGGTGATGCCAAGATCGGTATCAATGATGAAGTTCTTAAAGAGATTTCCACAAACATCAAGGCAGTTGCAGATCTGGGCGTTCAGGTTGCCATCGTAGTAGGCGGCGGTAACTTCTGGCGCGGAAGATCTTCTGAGAAGATGGACAGAGTAACTGCTGACCACATGGGAATGCTCGCTACCCTCATGAATTCACTTGCACTTTCCGATGCTCTCGAGCAGCAGGGTGCTATCACAAGAGTTTTGTCTGCTATCGAAGTAAGACAGATGGCTGAACCTTATATCAGAAAGAGAGCCGTAAGGCACTTGGAAAAGGGAAGGATCGTTATCTTCGCATGCGGTACAGGTAACCCTTATTTCTCCACTGATACAGGTGCGGCATTAAGAGCTACGGAGATCGGTGCAGACGTATTCCTTAAGGCTACTATGGTTGACGGCGTTTATGACAAGGATCCTAACGTATATCCCGATGCCAAGAAGTATGACAAGGTATCTCACGACGAGGTGCTGAGACTCAACCTTAAGGTAATGGATGCCACAGCAGCTGCTCTTTGCCGTGATAACCATACAAAGATCCTCGTATTCTCCATGAAGGATCCGGAGAACATCGTAAGGATCGCAAAGGGCGAAGAATTAGGAACAATAGTTGAATAAATTAAGAGGAGGCTTTAATTATGGCAATGATCGAGATTACAAAGAAAGATTATGATGATGTCGAAGCAAAAATGCAGAAGTGCATCGATAACCTTCAGGAGAACCTCAACACAATCCGTGCAGGACGTGCTAATCCCCACGTATTGGACAAGATTACCGTAGATTACTACGGAGCACCTTCTCCTCTTAATGCAGTAGCTAATATCCAGGTTCCGGAAGCAAGAATGATCACTCTTACACCTTGGGATCCCAAGATGCTCAAGGAGATCGAGCATGCTATCCAGGCTTCTGACCTCGGTATCAATCCTACAAACGACGGTAAGATGATCAGACTCGTTTTCCCGATGCTCACAGAGGAAAGACGTAAGGATCTCGTTAAGCAGGTTAAGGTTTACGGTGATGAGACAAAGGTCGTTATCCGTAACAACCGCCGTGATTCCATCGATAAGATGCGTGCAGCAAACAAGAAGAAGGAACTCACGGATGATCTTCTCAAGGAGTACGAGGAAAAGGTCCAGAAGATCACTGATAAGTTCACGGCTGAAGTAGATAAGGTCTGCGATGCCAAGAATAAGGAACTTATGGAAATCTAAAAGATGGCTTTACTCGGTAACAAAAAAGAAAAGACTTATGATACGGGTGACCTTAAGGTCCCCGTATCTTTGGGTGTAATAATGGACGGTAACGGAAGATGGGCCACCAACAGACATCTTCCTAGATCTGCCGGACACAAGGTCGGTGCAGAGAACCTTAAAGAGCTCTGCCGCAACTGCGTAAGATACGGTGTTAAGTATCTTACTGTTTATGCTTTTTCCACTGAAAACTGGTCAAGACCCCAGCCTGAAGTGGATTTTCTTATGAAGCTCTTTGTCGAGCTTTTTGATAAGTATGATGCCGAACTTGCAGAAGAAGGCATCAGAGTAAGATTCACAGGTGACGATTCAGAATTGCCGAAGAGAGTAAGAGAGGTCTGCAAGACGGCAGAGGAGAGATCCAAGGACCGTCCCAATATGCAGCTCATCGTTGCTCTCAATTACGGCGGAAGACGTGAGATCGTCAACGGCTGCCGTCAGATCGCTGAGAGGATAAAAGCAGGGGAGATCGATCCTTCTGACATTACCGAGCAGATGATCTCTGACAACATGTATCTGCCTGATGTTCCTGATCCGGAACTCATAATAAGACCCAGCGGCGAGATGAGATTATCCAATTTCCTTTTGTGGGAAAGTGCTTATTCTGAATTCTGGGTGTCTGATACTCTGTGGCCTGATTTCGGTTACGAGGAACTTACACAGGCTTTCAGGGATTTTGCATTACGTGACAGACGTTTCGGCGGCTTGTCCAAGAAGGAAAGTAAGACCTAAATTGAGACAGAGAGTAATTACAGGTATTATCTTCACGGTTTTGGTACTGTCTTTATTTGTACCTGCATTATTCTGGCCTATTACGGGCGTTGTCATGGCTGTAGCCATTGGTGTATTCGGATGCATCGAGATGTATAAAGCCATTAAGCACGGCGGATATCATCCTTCGAGAATGCTTCTCATAATCGGCATGTCGCTTGCAACGCTTATTGTTATATGCGGACTCATTTTCAATCTTACGATCGAAGGTGTTTTGTCACTTTATCTCATCATTGTCTGCATGTTCTCATTATCATGCGGAATCAATCTTCCTTTAGTAAGACCCAATGATGAGAAATCCTTTTTAAACGGTGTATTTACCGGCGGAATGATCTTTTATATTTCATTCCCGCTGTTCTG
>CAJOJI010000002.1 GCA_905234715.1 uncultured Saccharofermentans sp. | reverse complement strand
AGATTATGTCTGTCTTTATCGGCGACATCGATAAGTTCAAGCGCGTAAACGATACATACGGCCACAATGCAGGTGACGATGTTCTCGCATTTACATCACATCTTATCGAGTCTTTCTGCGGCGAGAAGGACGGCGTCTACAGATGGGGCGGTGAGGAGTTCGTCATGGTACTCCGTGACACCGATCTTGAAGGTGCGGTCAAGAAGGCTGAAGAGATCAGAGTAAAGCTCATGGAGTCCGATATCAGTGCCGACGGTAATACACTCAGATGCACATTGAGCTTCGGCTGTGCGCTTTTCGATCCCACCAAGTCCATTGAGGATAATATCAGTGCGGCAGATGAGAAACTCTATACCGCAAAAGAGACCGGAAGAAACAAAGTCTGCTGGGAATGATTATTGTAAATTTTAATTGATTATTGTAATATTTATGAAAATGAAAAGCCTGTGTTAATTAACACAGGTTTTTTTCAAAGGAACAAGGATAGATTTAATTAGGAGGGCTAACATGGCGTTTTGCAGAAAATGTGGTGCCGCAATGGCAGAAGACGATCTTGTTTGTGCTAAGTGCGGAACAAGGATCAACAACGCGAAGGACGATCTTATCGACAAGCTTGTAAAGTACAAGCAGCTTCTCAGTGAGAATGAAGAGCTTGATACGATGATAAGACCGCAGAGCGAATTCCCAACATCAGACGAGTCGGGTTATAAGAAGAAATCTTTCATGAGATATTTCTGGCCGTTTTTGGTCGGAGCTGTCGTTGGCGGTTACCTGGTATATTTTCTCTCTACAATAGTTACTGTCATGTCAATGAGTAATGCAGTTCTCGCAGATCAGGATGTAGCTTCACGTGCGATGGGTGATTCTCTGCTTGGAATTATTGTGGCATTGATTGTTGCCGGTGCAATAGTATTCATTGGAATTAAGATTTCCAAGAGAAAGCAGGACGAGTTCAACAGCAATGCCGACTACATGAGCAGAGAGATTTCCGAGAGATACCAGAAGGGCCTTCTGAACGAGAAGATGGTAAGGATCTATCAGGAGAACATCAACAACATGCGTCAGTATGAGCGTATCGTACCTGAGCCTTACCGCACATCAGCTAAGGTCGGTTCGATCATAGACATTCTTAACGAGGATAAGGCCCAGTCTGTTGAAGAGGCTATCCTGCTCCTCGGCTGATATTGATCATTGATTACTAATTGTCTGAATGCCCGGTTAATTACCGGGCATTTCTTATGCATGTATGAATACTCAATCTTTCCTAAATGATGTAAAATCTACCCTTGGTCAGAGGAGGGCATATGCGTAAGATAACAAGCACGATCAAGAATAATCCGATCCTGTGTATATCAGGATTGCTGGCTCTCATATCCTGTTTTTTCGTGCTGCCCGATCTTCAGTATCTGGATTACATCAACGTAAGAGTTCTTGCGATACTCTTCAGCCTCATGCTTATAGTTGCTGCATTAGGTCATATCGGAACATTCGATGTGCTCACCAATAAGCTCCTCGGCAAGGTTAAGACCTACAGGGGAATAAGCCTTCTTATGTCGCTTCTGGCATTCTTCCTCAGCATGTTCCTTACAAATGATGTTTCTCTCGTAACGCTTGTTCCTTTCGCGATTATGGTGCTTGCACCGTTCGGCGAGAACAAGAAGCTCATGTTTACTCTGATAATCATGACGGTTGCTGCAAATCTCGGAAGCATGCTCACTCCGATCGGCAATCCGCAGAATCTTTATCTCTACGATAATTACAAGATCGCGCTTCCGGAATTCCTCTTGCTCATGATCCCTTATTCGGCACTGTCGCTTGCATTGATCGTTGCTCTGACATTCATAATGGTTAAGGGCTCTGACAAACTTCCGCCTTTAAAAAATACAGAAGTAAAGAAGCTGTCTTTTGTAAAGCTCCTGATCTATTTCGCGTTGTTCGTACTGAACATCCTGACGGTTGTAGGATACGTGCACTTCCTGATTTCTCTCGGAGTTACAGTTGTAGCCATGCTCATCATGGACCGCAAGTCGTTTAAGAAAGCCGACTACAATCTTCTTGCTACATTTGTTTTCTTCTTTATTCTCATAGGAAATATCGGACGCATAGATGCGATCACAGGAGCTCTTTCAGGACTCGTATCAGGCTATCCCGTTCCTGCTGCAATCTTGTCTTCACAGATAATCAGTAACGTTCCTGCAGCTATGCTTTTGTCGGCATTCACAGATGACGGTAAGTCTCTTATCATCGGAACAAATCTCGGCGGACTCGGTACACTCATTGCGAGTATGGCAAGTCTTATCACTTACAGATTCCACGCAAAGTTTTCGAAGGAGCAGAAAGAGAAGACGGGCGGAAAGCCGGATAACTATATCCTGAACTTTACCATTATCAATGTCGTAATGCTCGTGATCCTTTTCGGATTGTATCTTATACTGAATCATTAAAGAAGTACGCAAATCTTACAGTAAATCATTCTGTCTACTGTACGAAATACGTATTCCCATGCCAAAATACAAAAATCGTACAGTAACTGAAGCAGTTTACTGTACGAATTAAGTACTTAAGAATTTTTACGGAGAATTACTCTGTGATGTATTCGCTGTATGCTTTCTTGATGATGTCCCAGTCGAGATCGAATCTGGACATGTGCTTTGTGAAAGCTGCATCAACTGCATCCTTGTCGTGAGCAGCGATGGCATCAGCGATAGCCTTGTGGTCTGATACGAGCTTAACATCTTTGATCGTCTTGAGTGAAAGTGATCTTACACGATCGAAGTGAAGGCTCATGAGACCTACCATGTAGAAGCACTGCATCTTATTGCAGATGACGTAGATCTTCTTATGGAACTCGTTGTCGAGATCAAGGAACCTCGGCGGATCGTTCTCGATGTAGAACTGCTGAAGCTTGATGTTAGCGTAAAGATCCTGGATATCCTGCTCTGTTGCAACATCGCATGCTTCTCTTAAGAGCGCACCTTCAACTGCGATACGGAGGAACCTTGATTCCTTAATGAGTTCGTAGTCGATAAGTGAAACGCTGCAGCCCTTCTGGGGAAGGATGTTTACGATCTTGGACTTGGATAATTCGAGGAATGCCTCGTGAACCGGAGTTCTTGATATGCCGAGCTGTGTTGCGATCTCCTGTTCGCCGATAAGACTTCCGGGTTTGATCTCCATATTGATGATGTTGTCTTTAACAATACGAAAAGCATATTCGCGGTTCGGCTCGAACGTGTTTTTAGGTGTTATTATCATTCCGGATATCCCCTTTATAAATCGAAATCTATAAAGAAACTAACACAAATTAAAATTTATGTCTACTTCTTACATTCTAATTGGCAACGGCTGAATGCAATGTTTTTCTGACCGCTCCGTTCTCCTTAATGAGCTCGTCCAGATACTTCTCGATAACGGGTGTCAGACCGGTCTTGTTGATGTCCAGACCGAATACAGTTTCGTTAGAAAGAATACCGGAGAGTTTACCTGATACGCTGCCTTCCATCTTGTAGCTGATGCCCTCTGCTTTGAGCTCATTCTGGAAGTGTTCTGCCATGGGGTCGGGACTGATCTCAAATGCATTTCCGTTATCGTCAACTGCAAGAAGATATCTGAGCCATCCTGCGATAACGAGCGGAATGAGCTTAAGCTTAGGAAGCACATCAGGATCCTGTTCAAGATAGGAAGATAAAGTGATGCCGAATCTGATGGGGAGCTTTTGACTTGTGTCAGTTGCGATCCTCTGGGGAGTGTCAGGGAGAAAAGGATTGGGGAATCTTTCTTCCAATACTTCCTTGAGGAATTTTTCAGGATTTAAGATCTTCGGATCGCATACGACAGGAAGACATTCGTTGTAACCGAGTTTGGTAACGAGTGTTTTGAGGTCTTCATCTTTCATCTCTTCAGATATCTTTGTAAATCCCAAAAGGCATCCAAAGATAGCAAGTGAAGTATGAAGAGGATTAAGGCACGCAGTGACTTTCATTCTCTCCGCCTTATCAACCGTGTCGCGGTCTGTGAGGATAACTCCGCCTTTATCAAGTGCCGGTCTTCCGTTGGGGAAGAGGTCTTCTACGACAAGATACTCAGGTACCTCTGCATTTACGAAAGGTGCTGCAAAAACACCTGTTGTAGTCTTTACGCTTTTGAGATTGTCGATGCCCAGGCCGGTAAGCTTGTTCAGGATCTCGTCTGAAGGCCTAGGTGTGATTTTGTCGATCATGCTCCAGGGGTACGCTATTCGGGAAGGATCGCTTGCATAATCGCGGAAAGAAGAATCCACATAGCCCTTATCAACCCAGGCATCGATTATCTCCAATACTGATGATTTGAGTTTGTCGCCGTTGTGACTGCAGTTATCCATACTGACCAGTGCCAGAGGATATTTACCTGCCTTGTATCTCTCGAAAAGAAGTGCGGCGATAAAACCCATGCATGTGAGCGGATGTGAAGGTCCGTTCTCCATATCTTTAGCTGCGGAATCGTACAGATTGCCGTCAGCATCTCTTAACGCATAACCCTTTTCGGTGATCGTGAAAGATACGATCTGAAGGGAAGGGCTTGCAGCTATCTCATTAAGTCTTTTGATGTTTTCTTCGATGTCGTAATTTGCAGCGATCGCTTCCGTGATGTTGCCGATGATCTCATAACCTGTATTGCCGTCAGGTCTTAAGTCGCAGATGATCGAGAGATTATCGAAAGGCTTGTAAACGCGCTCGAAATTCTCATAATCCTGTGTGCCGCAGACAACGATTCCCGTATCGGCAAGACCCTGGTTTAAAAGTCTCTGGTTTATCCTTGCGATAAATGCTCTGAAGATGTTTCCTCCGCCGACATGAAGCCATGTCGGATTTGCTGTTGTAGCATTAATGCATGCGTCGATATCGTACTTGGGAAGAACAACATTTATGCCGTTCCAGAATTCTTCGTTCTTAAGATTAGCTTTGGACAGATCCATAATTAAGATTCCTTTCAATACTTCCGCCTCGTACAAAACCGATAACCTTATAAGCATTTATAAGATTATCGGTTTTGAGGGGCAAGGGAGGAGTAGTTATTACCGTTTTTTATTTTTAATTCAACAAAGCTTACTAACGGCTTCCCATAAACCGTTGATGTAAGTTGCGCCCAGTGCGCGGTCGTAAAGACCGTAACCCGGTCTTCCGACTTCACCCCATATCATGCGGCCGTGGTCCGGACGGATGTATCCGTCAAAACCGTTCTCGTAAAGAGCTTTTACGATAGCGAACATATCAAGGTCACCTTCAGAAGACAGATGAGCCGATTCATGGAAATCTGTTTCTGATGTGTGCTTTACGTTTCTTAAGTGAACGAAATGAACTTTGCCTGCAGGTGTAAATGTCTTGGCGATATCCACAACGTCATTATGGATACCTGCACCGAGACTGCCGGTGCAGAGTGTAAGTCCGTTTCTCTTAGATGTATTGAGATTAAGATACTTGTCGATTGATTCTTTGCTGTTGACGACCTTCGGAAGATTGAAAAGCGGGAACGGAGGATCGTCAGGATGAACTGCGAAATTAATATCAAGCTCTTCAGCGACAGGAACAATTGCGTCGAGGAAATACTTGATATTCTTGAAGTATTCTTCGGAAGAAACATGCTGATAGAATTCGATGTCTTCTGCCATCTTGCCGAATCTCTCAGGCTCCCAGCCGGGAAGACTGAAATCATTAGCACCGTCGATCATGGAAGAAGTAATTGATTCCAATGTAAGCTTGGTAGCTATGTCATGGGAATAAGCCATTGCGGTACTGCCGTCGGAGAGTGCCATTGCGAGGTCACTTCTGTACCAGTCCATAACAGGCATGAAGTTGTAGCAGATGCATTTAACTCCGGCCTTGGCAAGATTTCTCATTGACTCAATATAGTTATCAATGAGCATATCACGAGAAGGGAGGCCCTTTTTAATATCTTCGTGAATGTTGAGGCTCTCGATGACTTCCATCTCAAGTCCATAAGAATTGATCTCATCTTTTACAAGATTGATCTCATCCATGGTCCAGACATCTCCGACAGGGATCCTGGTAAGATGAGTGGCAACGCCGCTGACACCGGGAATCTGTCTGATCTGCTGAAGAGTTACGCTGTCATCGCCGTATGGAAACCACCGTAAAACCAATTTCATATGCACTATTACCACCCGAAAAGAATTTAAGAAGATTTGCAGACAATACTAAATCCTCATTCTGTCCACTAGTATACTAGTAGGATTAGTATGTGTCAATAGATTATGATATGCGAAAATCTTAACTCTAATAAAGGTTTAGAAATACCCTACTAAATACAGTAAAAAAGGGGAGAAGTTATGAAAAAAGCCGCATTGCGCGGCCCGTTTTAAACATTGCATTTTCGAAATGCCAAAAAACGTTAATTGTTCTCTTCCGTTTCAGCAGGAATATCTTCTTCGATCTGGTCTCTTTTCTGGGACTTAGGCTTGAACAATCTGAAGAGGACCGGAATGAAAACAATGAATCCAAAGGTCTTTACGACTTCTTCCAAAGAAGCATAATAAAGCGTTCCGAGTTCATAGTGTTCTTCGGTTACGATAGTCATGTTCGTGCATGTCTTCATTAATGTGTATAAAAGAATTCCGATCACAATTAAAGCTGTTGATATGATCGTTGTTTTAACAGGGATCTTCTCATACTTCTCAGGGTTGAGTTTCTTTGCGCTTATGAATATTCCCGCAAAAACAAAACCCGCTGAAAGGATACCTGATATAAGCTGAATGTAATTAAGATACTCAGACATTATCGATTGCCTCGCTTGCTTTGTCTTCAGCCGGATCTTCTTCACGTGAACTCTCGACATCGATCGCTCTGGTAAATGCCTTCTCCGTGATCATCTGGCAAAGATAAGTCGCACCGACAGGGATCACAAGTGCAGAAGGCGGGAAGCCGATGCAGATAGCGATCGCAATGATGATTATAAACCAGATAAGAATGAACTTCGGGAAGTTGATCATGCAGAGAGTGAAACTGTTTTTAAGAGTTCCCTTAATGCCGTTGTCGAACCTTGCCATCAGCGCATACACGAAAGGCAGTGTGAAGATGAGCGGAAGCAGGGGCAGGAGAGATACGATCATGTACCAGTCGGGAAGTCTTATGTCACCCCATCCGAAGAATGCGAAATAGATGTTGAATCCGGTAATCGCACTGTAAATAAGATAGATCATATGCACAATAATTCCGTTCTTAAGATTGTCCTTAAGTGAGCGCATAAAATCTTTACTTATGCTGTCGCTTTTCTTATAGTATTTCCGATAGACGGTGTAATACAGAGCAGTTACGGATGCGCCTATCGTAACAACAGGAAGACAGAACAGCAGAAAAAGAGCGGAGATGGTTACTACATCTCCAATTACCTTACAGGCTCTGTAAAGCCAGCTGTTCGTGATAGTGTCTAACGATTTCTTAGCCATATTCTGCGTACCTTGTTGTCAGTATAAAAGCAAAAAGCGCAACTTGTCAACTAGAATGGTAGACAAAGAGCATCCTTAAATATAGAATAACCTCAAAGGCAGGTGATAAATATGGGTGATACCAAGCTAAAAGGAATATACTCCAACGGACTCGTCCTTCAAAGAAATAAAGAAACAATCATTGAAGGTACAGATACGTCAGCTTCAGAAGTCGTAGTGACTCTGGCAGGAAGTTCCGTTACCGCAAAAGTAGAAGGCGGCGCTTTCAAAGCGGTATTCCCGCCGATGGATGCGGTTTTCGATACTGAACTCAAAGTAGAAGGAACGGAAACATTAACGATCAATGATGTCTGCATCGGCGACGTATATATGCTTACAGGCCAGTCCAACATGGAGCTGCCGGTCATCAGAACTTATGATCTCAACAAAGAAGAGATCGAAGCTGAAGATTTCGAATACGTAAGACAATACAGATTAACGCCTGACCTTGAGATCCCGCTTAAGGGTGAAGAATCGATCTGTAAGCTTCCCGAAAATGATTGGGTGAAAGCTTCAGGAAAAGGCAAGTATGAGATAAGTGCCATTGGTTTTTATGCAGCGAAAAGAATATTTAAAGAAAAGAACGTTCCTATCGGACTTATCTTAAGTGCGCAGGGCGGTTCGAACATTGAATCATGGATGTGCGAAGAAGATCTTTTCGAGACCGGAACCAAGGAAGAACAGATAGCACCGTTCAGGGGCAAAGGCGCTCTTAAGGCTTATGTTGATGAAGGCAACAAGAAGACTGTCGCATGGCGCGAGAATACGATCGATAAAGACTTCTCCATTGAAGAAGCGTTGTCCGAAGGAGTTAAGATCAAGATGCCATGCATCATTGCAGATGAATTCTTCGGGAGCGTATGGTTTGTAAAAGAATTCGATCTTGATAAGCAGATCGAAGGCGAGTGCCTCTTACGACTTGGCGATCTCATCGATGCCGACGTTACTTATGTAAATGGTGTTGAGGTCGGCAGGACAGAGTACCAGTATCCTCCGCGCAAATACAGATTCGACAGTTCAATATTGAAGCAGGGAAAGAATGTCATCTGGACAAGACTCATCATCGAGCTTGGTGCCGGCGGTTTTGTTCCCGGTCATCCGTACCGTCTTGAGACCTCAGCCGGAGATATCGATCTCACAGGCGAGTGGACGATGGTAGTGGAGAAGATCACAGAGAAATTCAAGCCAAACATGATGGCTCAGAATATTCCTTCGGCACTTTACTATGCCAGCCTGGTCACATTAAAGAATATAAGTGTTTCCCAGATATGGTGGTGCCAGGGCGAATCGAATGCTGACTTCCCTGAAGGCTATGATAAGAAGATGATACTTACGTTTAAGAAGATGCGTGAGATCTTTGGAGAGATTCCTGTTGTATTGGTAAGGATCGCTGACTATATCAATCCATTGAAGGATACGCATATTCCTGACGGATGGAAGAAGATCCAGGAACTCCAGGATCTCGCTCCGACCTACATAGAAAATATCAAAGTTGTAGCAAGTCCGGCACCTGATCCGATACACGAACTGCATCCGCAGAATAAGAGCGGAATAGGTGCGGGCGTAGCGAAGCTTCAATGGAGTTTTAAGTAAATACTATTAATATTTTATAAGAAGTGCTGTCTTTATTCGGGACAGCATTTTCTATTATTCGAACTACACAAAAACGCACACTAGAATGGTAGAAATCTATTGACATATCACAAACATGGTGATAACCTCATTACATGATAACTTCCATGCAAGTATACAAGAACGCTTGACGAGTTAGAATTTAACTAAACTTAGACACTTAAGAGGTTAAACAAAATGGCTAAGAAAGAAGACGTTTCAAATATCATAGCGTGGTCACCGAGACAAATATCAACTCGTGAAAGACTGGTTAAGGATATCAGAATCAACTGGCAGCTCTATGCCATGTTCCTTCTTCCGGTAATCTATTACATCATCTTCAGATATATTCCGATGTTCGGTAATATCCTTGCTTTCCGTAAGTACAATCCGGGCGGAAGCATCTTCGGCCAGGGCCCGTTGACACTTAAGTATTTCAAGCAGTTCATTACTGCAAAACCTTTCTGGCAGGCATTCTC
This sequence comes from uncultured Saccharofermentans sp., assembly GCA_905234715.1. Classification (GTDB taxonomy): domain Bacteria; phylum Bacillota; class Clostridia; order Saccharofermentanales; family Saccharofermentanaceae; genus Saccharofermentans. The sequence continues at coordinate 37,102 of CAJOJI010000002.1, read as the reverse complement.
AAACACATTGATCCTGAACGGTCTTTATCTGCTATTCAGATTCCCGCTCACACTTATTTTCGCTTTGCTCTTAAACGAGATCAAAAATCTTCACTGGAAGAAATTCGTTCAGACAGTTTCTTATCTCCCACACTTTATCTCAATGGTTATCGTCTGCGGTATGTTGAAAGAGCTCCTTTCCACACACGGTCCTATCAATGATCTTATCTATAAGCTCGGCGGCGAGAAGATAAGCTTCATCTCACTTGCTGAATGGTTCAGAACGATCTTCGTCACATCAGGTGTTTGGCAGAGCTTAGGCTGGGGTACGATACTTTACCTCGCAGCAATGTCCGGCATCAACCCCTCACTTTATGAGGCTGCAACAGTTGACGGTGCATCACATTTCCAGCAGGTAATCCACGTAACTATTCCTTGCATCCTTCCTACGATCGCAACACTCCTTATCCTTGATATCGGCGGACTCGTAGGTTCAGGCGGAGCATTCGAAAAGGTATATCTCCTCTACAGCCCTATGACATATGAGACGAGTGATATCGTATCCACTTACGTCTTCCGAATGGGTGTCGAGTCAGGCAGTATCAACTTCGCGACGGCGGTTGGTCTTTTCGAAGGATTGATAAATCTTGTACTTCTTACATGCGCAAACTTTGTATCACGCAAAGTCGCAAAGACGAGTCTTTGGTAAGGAGGGAACAGCATGAGTATTATAGATAATTCAACAGGAAAGATTCATGTACATAATCCCAAGAATCAGATCAAGGAATCTAAGGGATATAAGATCTTTACGGTAGTCAATACGATCATAATGATCCTCGTATCATTCGCTACACTTTATCCTTTCCTTTATCTCGTATCACAGTCCTTCTCTTCAGACCAGGCTATCTTTGCCGGACACACGGGACTTATACCTGAAGGATTCAATATCGATACATACATCTATGTAGTTACACGTAACCCGATAGCACCCTGGCCGGATCTTTTCCCGAATTTCAGGATCCCTGAGTTCATCGTTTACTACATGAATACGATCTTCTATACGATAGTCGGTACAGTGCTTTCACTGTTCTTCTCATCGATCCTTGCGTATCCGTTATCAAAGCCGAATCTCAAGGTAAACAAGGTTCTTTCCCCGTTCATCATCTTCACGATGTATTTCGGCGGCGGACTTATCGCAAACTACGTATTGGTATTAAGACTCGGACTCAAGAACTCAATGTGGGGATTCATTCTCCCGATGCTCATCAGCACTTACTATGTAATCCTCATGAGATCGTTCTTCATGACCATTCCTAAAGATCTTGAAGAAGCAGGAGAGATCGACGGTCTTAACAAGTGGGGCGTTTTCTGGTACATCGCCAGACCTTTGTCCACACCTATCATCGCAACAATGACTTTGTTCTACGCAGTTATGTACTGGAACAACTGGTTCAATGCAAAACTCTACCTTCAGGATAAGGTTAAGTGGCCGGTTGCATACTTCCTCCAGACGATCATCAGAGGTGCCGGTTCATCCGATCCTGACGCGCAGAACATGACAGCAAACATCAAGTCATGCGCGATGGTGCTCACAGTTCTTCCGATCATTTGCGTATATCCGTTCATCCAGAAGTATTACGTACAGGGCATGATGCTCGGCGGCGTAAAGGAGTAATCAGTTTGTGCTATAGGGGAGACCCACGGCAATAGAAAAATGAAACAAAAAGAAAGGAAACAGTTATGAAGACATCAAAACTTGCAAAAGTAGCATCTGTCGGTCTTGCAGTTTCAATGCTTTCCAGTTTAGCTGCTTGCAGCGGCGGCGCCGGTGAGTCTTCCGAGACTACAACAATTCCGAGTCAGATCGAGACATCAGCTGATGCTGAGGGAGAGTTGGGCTACACATACGGTTTGAATACAACATTCCATGCTGATCAGCCTGTAACCTACACAATGTTCTTCAGTGACGCATCATGGTATCCGATGGTAGATACCTGGAAGACAGAGGGTATCTTCAAGGAGATCGAAGCACGTACAAACGTAACTCTCGACATCAAGTCCTATGATAGCGGAGACTACATGGACAACATCACACTCGATATCAATGCGGGTAATGCAGCATACATCATTCCTAAGATCTATGATGATTCCGCATTCGTAGACTGCGGAGCTATCGTTCCGATCTCTGACTATGTTCAGTACATGCCTAACTACACAGAGTTCTACAATACTTACAACCTCTCCGGTGATATCCAGACTATCACAAGAGCTAACGGTAAGTACTACAAGCTCCCCGGCATGAAGGAATCTAACCTCATCAACTATTCTTTCGTTATCAGAAAGGATATCTGGGATGCAGCAGGCGTTGACGTTATTGCACTCCAGAAGGATTGGACATGGGCTGACCTCCTTGATGCTTTGATCAAGGTTAAGGCTTACATGGTTGAGCAGGGTATGTGCTCTGAAGACGATTACATCTGGTCTGACCTCTGGTGCGGAAACGAATCCGGTCAGGGCAGCGGCGGAAACCTCTTGGGCGTTATGGCAGCTACATATGACTGCAATGCAGGTTGGAACATCGGCAACGGTATGAGATTTGACTTCAATCAGAACAAGTTCATCTTCTCACCCACAACAGACAACTATAAGGAATTCCTTAAGACAGCTAACAGCTTCGTAGCAGCAGGCATCCTCGATCCCGAAACATTCACACAGGACGACGCTACAGCTACAGCTCAGTACTACAACGGCAAGACAGCTATCATGTCAATCAACCAGGGCCAGTGGGCTAACTACGAGCAGAACATGACAGCTCAGCTTGGTGCAGGCAACTATGAGAACTACGTAATCACAATGCCTATCGGTTCAACAAGAAATTCTACTGTTGATCCTGCAAGACTCGAGAACGGCGTTATGATCTCACAGAAAGCTCTTGATGAACTCGGCGAAGACGGCTTCATCGAAATGCTCAGATTCGTTGACTGGCTCTTCTATTCTCACGAGGCTTATGACCTTACAAAGTGGGGTATTGAAGGCGTTCACTACACAGTAGACAGCGAAGGCAACAAGAAGCTCATGGATGGTTTCTGCTGCTCAGGTCTCGGCTATGGTAATGACGAAGCAGAATCAATGACAGACATCAGACTCAAGTGGGGTTATGCAGGCGGTAACTTCTGGTACGGCGGAACTGTTGCAGAAATGTCCGACAACCTTATTCCTCCGGTAGCAGATTATGTTAACCGTGACTACACAGACAGAGACACACCTCCGCTCGCTCCCGGTGTTGCTCCTACAGCAGACCAGAACGAGGAGATCAACCTCATCGCTACACCTCTCATCAGTAACGTTAATGCTTGGACATTGAAGTTCGTTACAGGTCAGGAAGATATCGATGCTCAGTGGGATACATACGTACAGTCCTGCAATGATCTTAACGTACAGGGTCTCGTAGACATCTACGGTGATCTCTACAAAGGCTGATAAAGAAATTATATTTCACACCCTTTAAAGCAACACGAAGGGCATCCTGATGCGAAAGCAAAGGGATGCCCTTCTCTTATATTCAGAACAATCACTGAAATTTGCCTGTGTTTTCAACCTTACTTGCCTAGAATATTCCTGCTGTAATCCGTGCTGAAGAAATATACTTGTTTTGTCAGTGTTTCAGGAGGATCAGGGATGAGAATATGTCCGATAAAAAAGATAAGGATACTGTAAGAACAAAGATCTTCGCAGTCGTATCTGTAGTGATGGGAGTGATTGCTTCTATAATCATTACATTGAATGCTTATATTGATCTTGTTTTTGACTGCAGAAGATCGCTTATCGTAAGTCTCATTTTAGCTTCACTTTATGCTTTTCTCGGAATAACATTCAGGAAAGTTTGCAGAAGATCCAAAGAACGGTTATCAGTTCAGGTAACAAGCCTGATAGCTTCGATCCTTCTTGTACCGTCAACCGTGCCGGTTCTGACCGCTATGTATGCTCTTACTTTCATGCCTGCCGTATATAACGATTACCGGAATTTTTCCAGATCGGAGCAGGTGTTTATCCGGGAGGAAGATATACCGGCCGGAGCTTCTGACATCATATTTTTGAAAGCTGAAGACGGCCATGTTAATGCGGTGTCCTTCAGACTGGATGAAGACAGCAGCGGGATATATGAGAACAAAGTATTTCAGTTCACCTCTAACGGCTACGGATATGGTGAGCCGGTCAGTGAATATTCTTCAGATGTTGAAAACATATTGAAGGGAAAGTATAAGTCGCTGTTAGGCGGCGACGACATTAGTGATTATGTTGTCCTCGATTATAATCTGGGCAATGAATGGTGTGACGAATACTTTGTAAACAGGGAAACGGGCAGATATATTTACATGGTGACACATAACTGAATCAAACCAGTCGTGCAGTCGTCATATACTGAAGAAATCCGGGAACAAAGTAAAAAGGATCATTAATATGAGATAAGTTATACCGCCGGCGATTGCGAGCAGTATTATCATTTTGGGCCATTTAGACGGTGCATCACAGTATGTCTGACCTGTTTGGCCGTTGATCGCGACCTGAAATTTGTTTTTCTTGTATCTGTATGTTGCAAGATAAACGGGAGCCAGGAGATATCTGTATTTAGCATTATAATAAGTCGTAGTTGCTTTATCGACGTAAGCACGACATTTAATCGCATTTTCCTCAAATATTGAGATGTCCCTGTTGATCATCCTAGGTATTTTTTTCTTAGCGCGTTCAAAGGCATCGTTAAGGCCGACCGTGTATCTTTCTGCAGCATATCCCGCAAGATATTTCGGTGAATACGGAACAGCCTTACTGAAATCAAACCTTTGAATTTTGGGAAGGTAGGGGTTACGGATCTTATCGGAAGCAAAGACAAAAAGATCATCGAATGTCTGATAGAACACACCGCTGAATCTCTGCGAGTTTGTATAACCTTCAGGAATATAATTGCCTGTACTTACAACATAATCGGTGACAGTATCAACATCAAATGTCCAGTACGGAAGATATACGCCGGTTATGTTTTCGAGCTTGCAATCCATTACACCTTTGCAAAGGCGGCTTTTCTTCTGCAGGAAATTAACAAAGCACTGCTGTGTCATCTCCTGGGTAATCGTAAAAGGGATTACGGCATTCGGTGCCATGATCTGTTCGTTTTCCGCAGCAGGTGCAACGCTTGTTGAACCGCAGAAAGGACATGCGCCGGTAACCTGTTCCGCATCGTAAAGAGTTTGTCCGCCGCAGTTGGAACATACGATCAGTTTTTTGATGTAACCCCAGTTTACGTTGGCACGCTGGATGGCTGCGTTAAAATCCAGTTCTTCAGCGGGCCTGGCCGGTAATTGCAGTTCTGACGAATGACCGCAGAAGGGACATGTCAGTGTTGATGTGGCAGGATCGTATTTGATGCCGCCGGAAGCACCGCAGCTGGGACACTTTACTTCCGTGCTGGTGGTATTAACATTGTTTATGATGCTGGTATTCTCTGACATGTTAAGTCCCCCTATCCCTTGGAGATATTAATATTTTACAAAATTCTCTGACAATTAAAAAGATGCCTCAGTCATGAGACATCTTGTTTGTAAATTTGATCGATGATAAGGTCTGGATCAATCTGCTGTGAGCATCTCCAAAGCGTTCTTATAGCAAACTCTTTCGATGATGTCTTTGAGTATGCGTTTGTCATAAGGGAAACGGTTGCGCTCGATTGCTCTGCCGAGATAATTGCAGAATATCCTTCTGAAGTATTCGTGTCTTGTGTACGACAGGAAGCATCTTGAATCTGTGAGCATTCCGACGAAACAGGGAAGGGGACTCTGAGCGCAGAGTGATGTGAGCTGTTCTTCCATGCCTGCGAGATTGTCGTTGAACCACCATGCTGCGCCGTGCTGTATCTTGCCGCGAACTTTGCCGTCGTTATAGCAGCCGCAGAGCGTGTCGATTACCGTGTTGTCGGAAGGATTCAGAGAATAGATAATCATCTTCGGGAGAAGTCCTTCAGAATTGAGTCTGTCCATGAATCCCGTAAGCGGAGTTACGAAGTCAAATGAACCCGTGATGGTGTCGCATCCGCAGTTGATGCCGGTGCTGTTTAACATAACTGAATTTACGTTGCGCTTGCATCCGAAATGAAGCTGCATTGTCCAGTTTCTCTTTGCATATTCACGTGCAAAGAAGAGCATGATGTCGCTCTTATATGCAGTGAGTTCTTCGTCAGTTAACTTAACATTTGGATCTGATAATTTCTTTGTAAAAACATCGTCTGGTGTGACGTTTAAGTTTTCGCCGTACCAGATGAATTCTGTACCGTGATCTGAAAGCACGCATCCGTGTGATGCGAAGTGATCGAGTCTGGATGACAGAGCATCCTTAAGATCAGATATATTGCTTATCTTTTTGCCTGATGCCTTTTCGAGTTTTTCGACATAGGAATTGAAGCTGTCCTTCTCGATGTCGACGATGTTGTCGGGACGGAAAGCGGGGAGGACTTTGGATTCAAAACCTGAAGCTTTTATCTGTTCGTGATAGATAAGAGAATCGCATGGATCGTCTGTTGTGCAGATTAGTTCAACGTTTGATCTTGCCATTATCTTTCTTGCTGAAAGCTCGCCTGAACCGAGCATCTCATTTGCCTTATTCCAGATCTCTTCCGCGTTTTCAGTTGTAAGAGGTTCTTCTATGCCGAAATATCTTGTCAGCTCAAGGCATGTCCAGTGGTAAAGGGGATTGCCGAATGCTGATTCAATGGCCTTTGCCCACATCATGAATTTTTCTTTGTCGGAAGCATCTCCCGTGATGTATTTTTCTTCGATGCCTGATGCTCTCATGAGACGCCATTTGTAGTGGTCGCCTTTAAGCCAGAGTTCGGTTATGTTTTTGAAGTTGATGTCTTCTGCGATCTCTTTTGCATCGATGTGGCAGTGGTAATCAACTATCGGAAGATCTTTTGCAAATTCGTTATATAATTCACGTGCTATATTACTTTCCAGCAGGAAGTCGTCGTTAATCAAGCTCATCTTAAAGCACCTCAATGTTATGATTACTTATAAAATATCTTATTTTGTCTGTAATCGCAAATAAAAACATGGTAGAATGTTAGTCATTGATTGAGAGGTGTTTCTATGACTTTTTCAGAGAGAGTTTTTGAGACGGGAATAGTACCCGTTGTAGTGTTAAACAATGTTGAAGATGCGGTCCCGCTGGCTGAAGCATTGCTTAAGGGCGGCATCGATTTTATGGAGATCACGTTCAGGACCGAATGTGCTGCTGACAGTATTTCCGTTATAAGCAGGGAAGTGCCGGACATGACTGTCGGTGCAGGTACCGTTCTTAATGTTGAACAGGCAAAGCTCGCAGTTGAGAGAGGCGCAAAATTTATCGTTTCACCGGGTCTTGATGAAGCTACCGTTAAGTGGGCGACAGAAAACGATATTCCCGTAATTCCCGGAGCAGTTACTCCTACCGAGATAATGAAAGCTATCGGTCTTGGTCTTAAGGTAGTTAAGTTCTTCCCGGCTGACGTATACGGCGGGATCAAAGCCATCAAGGCATTGTCCACGCCTTTCGGACAGGTGAAGTTCCTGCCCACAGGCGGAGTATCCGAAGCTAATCTTAATGAATTTGCAGCGAATAAATCCGTAATTGCAGTCGGCGGCAGCTGGGTTTGCAAAAAAGACGATATAAACAATCATGACTGGGAAAAGATCACGACTCTTTCAAGCAACGCAGTCAGGATAATCAAGGAGACAAGAACATGAGTAAATATCTTACATTCGGAGAATTGATGTTAAGGCTTAAGAGCCCTGACAGGGAACGACTTTTGCAGTCAGCTGCATTTGAAGCAACATTCGGAGGCGGTGAAGCAAATGCTGCAGTCTCACTTGCTAACTACGGGCTCGATGCTGAGTTTCTTTCTGTTATTCCTTCAAATGCGATAGGCGATGCGGCCATAGCAGAACTTCGAAGATTTAATGTCAATACAGACAAGATAATCAGGACTGACGGAAGAATGGGAATCTACTATCTTGAGACAGGCGCTAACCAGCGTCCGAGCAAAGTTATTTACGACAGAGCATATTCTGCGTTCTCACTTTTCGATCCCGCAGGATACGACTGGGATAAGATCTATAAAGACGTTAAGTGGCTCCATATATCCGGTATTACTCCCGCCATCTCAGAATTGACAAAAGAAGCTTCGTTAGCATCAGTGAAAGAAGCAAAGAAGAGAGGAGTAACGGTATCCATCGATCTTAACTACCGTAAGAATCTCTGGAAGTACGGCGTTGAAGCTCAGGATGTAATGAAGGAACTGACTTTATATGCAGACGTCATTATTGCAAATGAGGAAGACTGCCAGAAATCACTTGGTCTGAAGTGCGACAGCAATGTCGAAGGCGGCAAGCTCAACGAAGAAGATTATAAGAGATTAAGCGACAGTCTCCTTGAGCAGTATCCGAACGTAAAGAAGGTTGCGATCACTTTAAGAGAGAGCAAGAGTGCGGATATCAATTTCTGGGCTGCAGCTCTTAACAACGGTACAGATTTTATCGTCAGCAAGAAGTATGAGATGTACGACATCGTAGACCGTGTCGGAGGAGGAGACTCATTTGCGGGCGGTCTCATCTACGGACTTAACGAACTCAGTTCTGATAAAGAGGCACTTGAGTTCGCTGTTGCCGCAAGCTGTCTTAAACATACGATAGAAGGAGACTTCAACAGAGTAACTATCGATGAAGTCAAAAAGCTTGCTGAAGGCGACGGTTCGGGAAGAGTTCAGAGATAAGAATTAACTAATAAAAAGTGAAGGGGATATCGTGATGATATCCCCTTTTTCGTGCCACAAAATTACCCCAATTTTGAAATACTTTGATAATCAAAGCTATTTACAAACCCCTTATTTCAATGCTAATATCGCAGTATCAAAGGTTATTGATAAAGGAGGATACGGACATGCTGGAAGTTATTATTTATGCATTTATAGTTGCGCCTATCGCGTTCTGTATTCTTTTCATTGTTTTCTTAACCAAATCGATCAAGCGCGGAAAGCGGATAAAGGAACTTGAGCGTGAACTTAATATGCTTAAGGGAGGATATACAGGTCAGGCAACTCCTGATGTAAACGCGCAGTATTATCAACAGCCGGTAGCACAGACATATGGTCAGACGGAATATATAAGACTGCCTGAAATTCAGTCTAATGATTACATGCCGCAGCAGACAGCAGCCATATCTCAGGAACAGGCATACATGCCTTCCTATATGCAGACATCACAGCCTGTATATGCACCTCAGCCTGCAGTTGAAACTCCTGTCCAAAATGATATTCCCGGACAGGTTCCGACACCTTCGTGGGCCGTATCTCCGGCGCAGGCAATGGCTGCTCAGGCTCAGACTGCTCAGATGGTTCAGACCACGCCTGCTCCGAAAAAGAAAGTTTTCAGCAGCATCAATATCACATTCGGTATCGGTGTCCTGCTCCTTACTATCGTAGGCGCTACATTCATGACGGTTTCATGGTCATGGATGAGTGATGCTTTGAGAGCTATAAGCCTTGTTGCGATCGTTGCAGTTGCATATGGTCTTTCTTTTCTGGCAGGAAAAGTATTTAAACTTCAGCAGACAGGCTTTGCGTTCTATACATTGGCGAGCATGCTCGGTCCGATCATTGTTGTGGGACTCGGTGCTTTCAATCTTTTAGGTTCGGCTTTCTCATTCAAGGAAGGCACGGGATGGCTCGTGGCGACGATAGCTGCTTTGATACTGCTTGTATCGTCGATCGGAGGAATATTCATCTTCAAAGAAAAGGTTCAGACCGGTGTATACAGAACCACTTTCTATATATCTCTTACATGGCTTGTTATCTTTATCGCGGCACAGATCGGCCAGAGCAGTTCCGTTACGAGTGAATGGAGCATGGTAGGTCTTGGACTTGCAACTCTGGCACTTGTATTCAGGATCATTAGCGCAACGGGAATATTCAAGGATGAGAAGTTCTTCCGTGTTTATTCCGAGATAATCACATATGTTCCTTTGGGATATCTTTTCCCGTTTGTTTTCGACGGAGACGGAGCTGTTTTCGGAGCGACGATAATCGCAGTTTCCGCACTCGTGCTCCATGCCGTAACGACAAAGGGAAGAGAGTGGATCAAGTATCTTTCTCCTGTTGCGGGACTTGGTATTGCAACAGCGTGGATCGGCTTCGGAGGAACGGAAGAAATATATCTTTGCATCTCTGTTCTGATGGCGATCATATTTGTTCTTTATGCAGCTCACAAGATACTCAGGATATCTACGATCCTTTCTGATCTTTTGCTGCCGGCAGCACTTTGCATGACGTCGTTTTTGGGATTCGAGAATGCGCCTGCAATGGGAATCGCATCAGGTTTCCTCGCACTTGCGCTTATCGTTTATCAGATGTTTGTCGAGCCGGTTCTTGCTGAGAAAACATCAGCACCTGAAGGTTTCTTCAAGGAATCCATACCGGTGCCTGCGCAGATCGGCATGACGGTCCTAGGTTCCGCATTCTACTGTTATGGAGCATCGATGATCTGCGTGGCAGCTAAACCCGGAGCAACGTTCGAATCTGTTTATTTCACACTTATTGCCCTGATACCTGCCGTTGCGGCAATCGTATTCAGGCTGGTCAAAAATGATGACATCAGGATCTTTACGGCCGGCATCACCATGTCTTCAACAGCTTGGGTTTCAGGCGTGCTGTCATGTTTCAAACACGGCGACAGCCATACTGTTCAGGAAGGTTTCTGCGAGAACATTTATGTATGCGCATGGCTTCTTACTTTGGCGGTCATTGTATTCTGCGCAGGCTTTACCGTTAAGACCATAAAGGAAAAGAAACTCAGCGCAGGCACGATGTTCTGGATCACGCTTGCGGTCAATTCTCTTTCGATAGGAACTTTGATCACGGTAGCAAAAGCCTGTGAGAACATGAGCGAAAAAGAGGTTGAAAATATTCTTCAGTTTGTAAGCACGGGATTTCTCATTCTCAACGTGACAGGACTCGCAGCCGCATGGTTCATGCGCAAAAAGAAGAAAGGACTTATTGCAGAATACGGCAAAGGCTTCAAGTATTTCTTCAGCGGATTTGCATCAGCATGGTTCATGTTCTCGTGGGCGACATTCCACAGCGACTGGAAGTTAATCGTGGTATCCGCCGTATTCGCAGGGCTGCTCTATCTGTTCGGTTCGGGATTCTTTGCAGCACTTCCCGTTCTTGCTGCGGAGATCGTTGCGATCGATCTTATGCGTGAATTCGAAAACAGCGACATCAGAAATGTTGTCTGCATCGGCCTGGCACTGCTTGTGGCTCTGGCAGGAAGACTCATATTCAGGAAAGAAGTTTTCTCCAAAAAGAACGTCGATTATCTGACGGTTTTGTCACCGGTATTGCTCTTCGGTCTTGCAAAAGGCGAATATGTTCCCATGATGCTGTGCCTTGCACTGGCGTTGCTGGTCATGAACTATGCGGGAAGAGTAAAGATCCCTGTGAAGATCCTGATCAGTGTTTTCGTGCTCCTCGTATCTGCGGGAATTATCTGCCAGCCGTTCATTGAGATTCCTGATCTTATTGTACTCGAGATAGACATACTGATACTGCTCGGAACACTGTTTGCGATCTGCAGATTTATCAAGCCGTTTAATGCGGTTGCTTTGAAGTACATCTGGTTTACGGGTGTTGCTTTGAGCCTGATCGCAGAAGGCGTTTCCGCAGCCGTAACGGGTGAAGGCCTCGATCTTGTTATCGTAGGCTCTGCTTCCATCGGAATATTCATCTATGCATTCATCAGGAGAAACCGTCTGTGGTTCATATTGGGAATCGTATCGATACTCTCGATCGCAGTATATCTCTCAGTCGCATTCTGGTCGTCTCTTGTCTGGCTCATATTCCTCTTTGTTGCAGGCAGCGTGCTTGTTGCAATGGCAGCTATCAACGAGTGGGGAAAGCGTCACAGCAAGGACGGAAAGAAGAAAAGATTCTTTGAAGAGTGGACCTGGTAACGTTATTCTGACACACAATTTTAATTTACTTATGCTTTTTGCCTTGCTAAAATAAAAGCTCGGGGAAAAAGCGAGGTTTAATGTTTAGAAGAGACATAAGGAACTTTGCCGTAAAGGCAGTAGCAATGTTGTCGGCAGCCGTATTATGCGCCGGCATTGCAGGTTCGTATTTAAAACCCGTTAAGGTATCGGCCGATGAAGGCTTGTACCATTCTCTTTATGACGTGTTCAGAGACAAAAGTGACGATCCGGCCAATTTCATGTCGCAGGAATTATTCATCAAGAGAATATTCTGGAACTGCGAAGCGCTTTGGGGTATCGATTACACATACGGTGACCAGGAGCACAATCTCGGTTGTGATGGTTTTGTAAGTCTCGTTTTGAGAATGACGCTTAACACCGCATATGATTTCAAGACTGACTGGAGCAATTACTGGATCAAGTTCGATCCTTCGGAGGAGCATATCCTTGCTGCAAGTTATGTCGACCAGTACGATATCTTCAGACCCGGCGGAACATCTGTTACATGGCTCTATCACAACTATGTAAATGAGGTTGTGGAGCCTCTCGATGACAGGGCATTCGTCGAATGCATGAGCAATGATGAGTGGATCGAATATCTTGATGATATCGGAGCACAGCCCGGCGACATCATGTTCTGGGACGAGGACAAGGATAACAAATACTGGACCCACATAAGCATTTATGCCGGTATAGAAGACGGCGAAGCCATGATGTGGCACGCGTCTTCCGTAAGAGGTTATGTTTGCGAGCAGAGCCTTGAAGAGATAACAATGAACAACCAGTTCCTTGATTACTGCACCATCGTACCCATGACCGACCGTCCCGCAAGAGCAGGTCTTTGTGCCGAATCGAACGGTGAGAGCAGCGAATTCTCGTATTCTGTATACTGGGATCTCAGCTGTGATTACAACATCGGCCGTGTTACCAGCGGATGCGAACTTTCAGGAGATGAATATCTCAGTAATTTCCCGCTCTATCCAAATTACGATCACACTGCTTACGAGAGAACGCTGATCATCAGGAAAGAGAATATGCCGTTTATTTCTGACGGCGGAGACAGTCCGGGCGATGATGAGAACCTGTTTTACATGTTTATCAGGATCGAACCTGATGACGGAGAGAAGGGTACACTTAAGTATTCGATCTACGGTGTAGACAGCATCAGGTATTATGGCGGCGGCGAGATAAAAGATTACGACTACCGTCATGGCGGACAGATGATCTCGCTGACAGACTACAGATAATCTAAAACATTTTTGAGAGGTCCGGAATAATCCGGGCCTTTTTTATTACAAATTTGTAATTTTATGGGCACGGGTTTATATAATATAATAATCTCGTGTTTAGCTAAGGATTAAAGTCGAATTTTATCGGCATCTGACGGGGAGAGGAGCACTTTATGGATTTTCTCGCAAAGACTAGTGATGCGATCACAGATCAGGAACTGAGACATGCAAATACCGTAAGAGAACTTGCGGCTGAATGTATGGTCCTTCTTGAAAACGGAGGAGTGCTTCCTATCAGAACACCGGGCAGGATTGCCGTATACGGAAACGGCGCCAGACATACAGTTAAAGGCGGCGGCGGTTCCGGTGAAGTTAATACAAGAGACAACATAAATATCTGTGACGGACTTGCTGATGCCGGTTTTGAGATCGTATCCGGAAGCTGGCTCGACAGATATGATGATATCTACAATTCAAGCCTCAAGGCTTATATGGACAAGGTCGAGAGCATCGCAAAAGAGCGCGGAGTTCCTGCGACCAGCGTTTATTTCGAGATGGCATTTGAAGCTCCCGTAATGCCTAAGATTACAGAAGCGGATGCTGCAGAGGCTTCATGTGACACAGCCATTTTCGTAATCTCCCGTGATTCCACAGAGGGTAGAGACAGAAAGCCTGTAAAGGGTGATTACTATCTTACTGACGAAGAAGAGTTCAATATTGATTTCCTTGCACATCATTTCGATAATCTCATCGTGCTCCTCAATGTCGGCGGCGTTATCGACATGTCAAGATTAAAGCACCGTGCCGGAGTCAGTGCCGTCCTTCTCGTGGGCCAGGTAGGAAACCAGACCGGTTACATCGTTGCGGACTGCATCACGGGTAAGACGAATCCTTCAGGAAAACTCGTTGATACATGGGCAAAGTATTATGAAGACTATCCTTGTGCTAATGAGTTCTCTTCTCTCGACGGAAATACTGACGATGAGTTCTACAGAGAAGGAATCTATGTAGGATACAGATATTTCGATTCATTTGGCATCATGCCATTGTATCCATTCGGCTACGGCAAATCCTATACGACATTTTCAAATGAAGTTATCAGCGTTACCCAGGAAGGAACCGATATCAAGATCTGGGTTAAGGTTACAAATACAGGTTCTGAATTTGCAGGTAAGCAGGTAATTCAGGTTTATTTCTCCGCACCTGACGGATATATCGACAGACCTTATCAGGAACTTGCAGGATTTGCAAAGACAGATCTTATTGCTCCCGGTGAAAGCATTAATGTGGAAGTGTCATTCCCAATCGAGAATTTTGCCTGCTACGATGACGACTATCCGGCAAAGGTTATTCCCGAAGGTGACTATATCATCAGAGTAGGAACAAGTTCACGTGAGACAAAGATCGAAGCAGTCTTAACAGTTCCCGAGACAGTCGTTAAGGAGAAGTATGCAAGACTTCTCGAAGATGACGGAAGATATGCTTTCGAGGACATGAAGAATCCCGGCACAGGCAGGGAAGCACATCAGAATGTTGATGAAGCACAGCTTGCTTCTTGCACAAGAAGATTCACGCTTGATGTATCCCGCGTCAGAAGAAGCGTTATCAGATACAGAGGCGTAACTGAGACTTATATCGATCAGAGAAGAGACGAGGTTCTCACATTAGGTTCCATTATCGGACGTAATGCCGGTGTAGCGGAGTTTGTTGCTCAGTTCTCATTGGAAGAGCTTTCCGAACTTCTCGTCGGAAACTATATCAAGGAAGGCTTCGAGGATATCGTATTCTCTTCCGCAATGCATGTTCCCGGCGCTGCTGCAGAGACAACATCGCTTTTCGAGCGTTCAAGAAGGATCGAACCTCTCGTTATGGCTGACGGCCCTGCAGGTCTGAGACTTCAGCCTCATTTCAAAGCTACAAGAGACGGTGAACTCTTAAGAGGCGGCGAGACATTCGGCCTCATCAAGAATGAGTTCCCTGAAGATACACCTGAGAATGCAGTTGATTACTATCAGTACTGCACAATGATCCCGGTTGCAACAGCACTTGCTTCCAGCTGGAACTTAAAGCTTATCGAGCAGCTCGGCCGTTTGGTCGGCGAAGAGATGGAAGAATTCGGAGTTCATCTCTGGCTTGCTCCCGGCATGAACATTCACAGAAATCCTCTGTGCGGAAGAAACTTCGAATACTATTCGGAAGATCCGCTTGTAACGGGTCTCTGTGCTGCAGCTGATACAAAGGGCGTCCAGTCAGTTGACGGCAAGGGTGTTACGATCAAGCACTTTGCATGCAACAACCAGGAAGATAACAGAATGTTCAGCAACTCTCACGTTTCAGTAAGAGCTCTGCGTGACATTTACCTGAGAGGTTTTGAGATCGCAGTCAAGCTTGCACAGCCTTTCTGTGTAATGACATCTTATAATCTCCTCAACGGAATACATACAGCAAACAATTACGAGCTGATCCAAAGCGTACTCAGAGATGAGTGGGACTATGAAGGTGCAGTCATGACCGACTGGTTCTCTTCTTTCGAAGATGTTGAGTTCCTCGGTTACGACGAGAAGAACCTCAAGTATCCGCCGGCATTCTCGAGGTTGTGCGTATATGCCGGATGCGACATGCAGATGCCCGGATGTGCAAAGAATGCAGAGGATATAGTTACTGCAGTTCATAACGGCAGACTCACATTAAGTGATGTCCAGAATGCCGCAATGAATGTGGTGCGCCTTGCGATCAAATGCTTGTAAACAGGAGTTAAATGAACGAAGTATTTGATTCGGAATCCATAAAAGTTGAGTACAGGAAGGACGAGAATATCGTCCTTGTTGTATTGAAGGGCAAAGTCAAAAGAGACGACTACAGAACCCCTATGATGCATGCTGCCGATACTGTCATGAGGCACTCATGCAAAGCGATGAAGGTAGAGTTCAGAGCAGACCCTGAGATCGGTGAAAACGACATCACATGGAGTAAAAAAGTTCTCCTTGCGAATCTTAAAAAGAGCGGTGTGGAGAAACTCACCCTGATAGATCCCAACGGCCTTGAAATAGTTAAGAAATGTGCGGCATTCTGTGAGAGCAGATTCGATACTGTGATCTGCGATAAGGCAGATGATGCAGGTGATAGCACGGGATCTGCCGCTGAAGATAAGTTTGCATCGATGACACGCGAACAGGCTCTTGAATACATGGGCCTTGAAGCTGATGCCGACATAAAGATGATCGACGACCGCTTCTGGCAGATGTCCAAGCATTACAGAGGCAAGGACGATCCTGAATCAGTTGCGAAGGAAGATGAGATATCTGCCGTTTACGATATCGCATCCGGAAGACGCGACAGAAGAGTCAAGGAAGAAGAGCAGAAGATATCGGAACCGATGTATTTCGGAAGATATAAGAGCGACTGGAAGAACATAATCCACTACAACTGGAAGAACTTCCTTTTGGGAATCGTGGTAGCTGTATCCGCGATCCTGGTAATTATAGGTTTTGCAACTAATACCAGGAGCGGTTGCTCGGTAATCGTTTTCGGACACATGATTCTCGATGATACATACATGCGCGAAGCATTAGTCGCAGAAGGTATCAAGAGACCTTACATCGGCATGGCTGACATCGTCGTACCCAACGACCAGGATATACCTATGCAGGACTACGGCAACGAGACATTCAATGCGATGTTCTACACAAATCCTGATGTCCTTATTTCAGATAAAGAATCTTATGCTTATTACTTCAATACGTTTAAGGATCTTTCTCCTCTATACGATCAGATAATGGACGGCCTGTCCGATGAGGCAAAGGCCGGAGTAATTCCGATCTATATGACTGAGCAGGAAGCTGTCGGATATACAAACAAGCTTTATCTCGAATACGGAATCGGTGATGAGGAGTTAAGTGATCCTTCTGAGTTTTCTGACGAACCTGTATTGGTCGGTATTGAGATAGTTGATGAGGATATCTGCTGCGGACTCGGTATAGAGGCTAAGTGGAAGTCAAGAAAGACGTCTCTTGTTTTCGGTCAGTGTACGAACAGTACCAATGACGAGCAAACCGTTAAGGTTATCACGACGATAATCAATGCGGCGTTTGAAGTCTGATCAATTCACTCCCGTTGCGTCGAAAAGAAGCTTTAATTCTTCCTCTGTCAAAGGCCTGAATGTTCCGCATGAATCGAGATCGCTGCCAATCCTTATTCCGGCAAGTTCGATTCTCCTCAATGCAACGACTTCCTTTTCAAAGTGGGCGAAGATCCTTCTGACCTCATGAGTCTTTCCTTCGTGAAGCGTAAGCAGAGCCTGCGAAAAGCCATCTTCAGAAGAATCGATCACTTTCAGATCAGCCGGAGCTATCTGCTCGGCATATCCCTTGTCTCTTATCGTGAATCCTGATGCTACCGTATTTATCTCCTCGTTTTTCCAAGGGAGACCTCTGAAAGTTGCGAGGTAGATCTTCGGCACTTCGTATTTGGGCGACTGGAGGCGGTGTGAGAGTTCTCCGTCGTTTGTGATTATGAGCAGGCCTGATGTGTGGTAATCGAGTCTGCCGACGGGCGAGAGCTTTTTGGAGAGCAGTTCATGCGGGATGTAATCCGCAACGCAGGGAAGACGTTTATCCTCCATTGCCGTAAGAACGCCGTCGGGTTTATCGAGAAGATAGTAGAGTTTTGTCTGACAGTTGACGGGTTCGCCGTCGTATGAGATATCGTCGTTCTCGGACACGTGGAAAGATGCGTCGGTAATGACGGCGCCGTTGACCTGTACGCTGCCTTTGGAGATCTTGTCCCTGACCTGTGATCTTGTTCCTAAACCGCTGTTGGCGAGTAATCTGTCGAGTCTCATGAGAATATTATAACGCATGCTGTATAATTGAATATGTTTTAGAGGTAACAGATGCAGATCATAAATATAGAACAGGGACATCCCACGGTGCAGCAGGCCATGGTAAAGCTCCAGAACGGAATATACCGTGCGAGAGCTTCGGGTCAGCCTTTTGCCAAGATAGTGCACGGCTACGGATCTTCGGGTACTGGCGGTGCGATCAAGCAGGCGATAGGCTTGGAACTCCGTAAATATATCGCACGCGGGATGATAAAGTCTTATTGTCCGGGTGAAGACTTCGGACCGTTCTCATCTGCGGGACGCGACATGAACGCAAAACATCCGGCGGTCTCAAGGGACCGCGACTGGGGACTGCATAACGACGGCATTACGGTCGTTATGTTCAAGTAAGGGGTTAATATGGCAGACGAATTTGAAATGAAATGGGAAGCATTTGAGACCAAGTGCAGGAACTGCAAAAACTGCGGTCTTAGAGACGGCGCGACAAACGTGGTCATATTCAGAGGCAGCAGGAAGGCTCCGCTCATGATAATCGGCGAAGCTCCGGGCGAGAACGAGGATATCCAGGGTCTTCCCTTTGTCGGAAGGTCAGGCCAGCTCCTCCAAAACCTCCTTGGCAGCTACGGCTTTACTAATAATGATTACCATATATGTAATATAGCCAAGTGCAGGCCACCCCAGAACAGACGTCCTACTCCTGAGGAGATCCATGCCTGCAAGCCGCTTCTGGCTGAGCAGTTCATGCTCGTAAAACCCAAGGTTATCCTCCTTTGCGGATCCACGGCCTATGAGGGATTCTTCGGTACCAAGCCTGTGATGCGCGACGTGAGAGGCCGTTTTATCGAGAAGAACGGGTACTTTATCATGACGACGTACCATCCGGCATTTGCTCTCAGAAATCCCGCAAACAAGATGCCGATCTACGAAGACATGGGAAAAGTAAGGCAGAAACTGACTGAGATAGGGGCAATGCCTCCTCTTGAACCGGTAAAAGAATAAAAGAGTGATTATCGTATTGATTTTCAGAAATCACTTTGCTATAATCTCCGAGTTGTAAAACTCATTGCCGAATTGTGTAACGGTAGCACACCGGTCTCTGACACCGTTTGTCAAGGTTCGAATCCTTGTTCGGCAGCCAATATAAACCGCAGACGTTCCTAGACGGCGTTTGCGGTTTTTGTTTTATGTCCCAAGATGGGCAAGTGAACGTAAACATATAATATCTATTTGATATGATTTGACTTCCCGTGATGTTATAATCGCTTTGTTTTAAAGCAAATCCATGCTGTTTGGAGGGTTATTATGAAGAAGAAAATCGTAAGTGCGATCCTGGCAGGTGCCATGCTGATCGGCGTAGCTTCATGTTCCAAGCCCGCTCCTTCAGAATCTGCCGATCCGTCAGATTCCGAAAGCGTACCTGAGACAAGCGAAGAGACGGAACCTACATATGATCCCGATTCGATCATGGGATTCAATATGATCGAAAACGGTGACTTTGCTTCTGCAGAGCACTCATGGGGAACTTATTTCGAAGGCGGCGAAGGTGTTCTTTCGGTAAACAGCAAGGGCGAACTTCAGCTTGATATCACGCAAGAAGGAAAAGTAAACTGGGCAAATCAGATTTTCTATGACGGTTTCAGCCTTTATAAGGATTGTGTTTATGAGATCCAGTTTGATGTTTATTCGACTGTAGAGCGTGATGTGGAATACAGGATCCAGATCAACGGCAGCGATTATCATCCCTACCATTTAGAGACACTCCACGTTACTCCTGAAGTCCAGCATTTTGATTTCACTTTTACTATGGAGGAGGAAAGTGATCCCGCACCGCGTCTTTGCTTTAACATGGGCAAGTTTGACGGCGCTGAGGATCATGGTGCGCATTCTGTTATGTACGATAATGTTGATCTTAGATGTATAGATGATTCGGGCTATGTACCCGGCGCTGTTGCAGGCGCACCCGCTGTTGCAATCAACGTTAACCAGATTGGTTATCTTCCTGACGCTTATAAGGTCGCGGTGCTTCACGGTGATGCGATCGCAGATAAGGCAACAGTAGTGGACTGCGCTTCCGGCTCAGTTGTTTATGAAGGCGCTGTTGATGCAGCTGCTTATAATGAAGCAACAGGCAGAGACGAAGCAAGATTCGATTTCTCTTCCGTTACTGATCCAGGAACATATAAGGTCGTTTCAGGCAGCGAGGAGTCCTATGAGTTTACTGTAGCTGCTGATGTATACAACGATGCTTTCAAGGCAACTCTCCGTATGTTCTATCTGCAGAGATGCGGTGTTGAACTTACATCTGATCTCGCAGGCGATTATGCACATCCCGAGTGCCATACAGGCGAAGCTACCATTTACGGCACAGATGAGACTATCGATGTTTCCGGCGGATGGCACGATGCAGGCGACTACGGCAGATATGTCGTATCCGGCGCTAAGGCTGCCGCAGACCTCATGCTCGCATATTCACTCTATCCGGATGCGTTTGACGATGATCTCGGCATCCCCGAATCAGGCAACGGCATTCCCGATGTTCTTGATGAAGTAAGATTTGAGCTTGACTGGCTGTTTAAGATGCAGACTTCTGACGGCGGTGTATACCACAAGGTAACATGCGCTAATTTCCCTGCGTTCGTAATGCCTGAAGAAGAGACAGGCGAACTTATCGTTTGCCCTGTATCCACAACTGCCACAGGCGACTTCGCAGGTGTCATGGCTATGGCTGCTAAGGTTTATGCCGACATCGATCCCGAGTATGCTTCCAAGTGTCTTGATGCTGCCAAGCTTGCTGCAGCATATCTTGATGCACATCCTGATTTCGAGGGTGCGGTAAATCCTGACGGTATCGATACAGGTGAGTATTCAGACCAGAAGGATACAGATGAGAGGATCTGGGCTTATGCAGAACTCTTCAAGGCTACAGGCGATGCTGCTTATGATGATGCATTTGCACTGCTTGCAGGTTCAGGCGTTCCCAATGCCGGTGATTTCGGCTGGCAGGGTGTAGGTGCATACGCTGCTTATGCTTATCTTTCTTCTGAAGCTAAGGGTAAACTCTATGATGTAGTACTCACAAACTTCATGAGCGGCCTTTCTGGTATCGAGGCAGTAGCTGCTGCTGACAGCTATCATTCATCACTTAAGGAATATCCTTGGGGAAGCAACATGACCATTGCAAACAACGGTATGTATTTCCTCCTTTATGATGCAGTTAAGGGCGATAACAAGGGCGACATGATCGCAAGATCACAGCTCGATTATCTCCTCGGCACAAACGGAACGGGATACTGCTTCCTTACAGGTTACGGCACTGTATCTCCCGAGTCTCCTCACCACAGACCTTCAGAGGCTGTAGGCGCGGCTGTTCCGGGTATGATCGCAGGCGGTCCTAACCAGAATCTTGAAGATCCTTATGCAGAAACAGTTCTCGCAGGTACGGCTCCCGCTCTCTGCTATGCGGATAACGATCAGGCATACTCACTCAACGAGGTTGCGATCTACTGGAATTCACCTGTTGTATTCCTTTTCGCTTACGTTGTGAGCCAGGGCTGATAAGACAAAACAATTCAGGTAATTGACTAAGGCTGTCTCATAATGAGGCAGCCTTTTTGATGTATTTCAAAGCCACATTTTCGAATCGTACGTAAAATGTACAGTAAAACGAAGCGATTACTGTACGGAATACGTATTTTCAAAAAGAAATACGTAAATCGTACAGTAAATCACTGTGTTTACTGTATGAAATGCGTACTCTCCGGCCGGAATGCTTTATCGGTTTGATAGTGTAATTCCCTTTTGGACAGATTTCTTATGTTAGAATAATTAGCGGAGCAATGACAGGGAGGGCATCTCATGGATAAATCTTATTTTGACCTCATCTTTAAGCGTAAATCTTTCCACAGATACGGTGAGCCTGACGGCAAGAAGATCAGTCAGGAAGAGCTTAATGAGATAGAAGAGATGTGGTATAAGTTCACTCCTCTTTTCGAAGGCATAAATACTAAGATAAAGATAGTTCCTGGTTCACAGACGAGCTGCAACAGAGGCGAGGAATACTGCATTCTCATCTATAGCGAAAAGAAGCCGGGATACCTTCAGAACATAGGTTATATCGGAGAGCAGCTCGATCTCTATCTGACGGGAAAGGGAATAGGACCTTTGTGGTTCGGCGTAGGCAGGACCAAAGAACGCAGATACCAGGGCCTTGAGTACGTCATCATGATGGCCATCCGCAAGATCGACGACGATTCCAAATTCCGTACTCCGGGCGACCTCTCGACATTTATCCGTGTCCCCGTGGAAGAATTCTGGGAAGGAGATGCGATAGAAGGAGTTACGGAAGTTGTAAGACTTACTCCTACGGCATGCAATATCCAGCCATGGAAAGTAGTCAACAAGGGTGACGGAACTCTCGACGTATACCGCTACAGACGTCCCGGAAAGCATGGCATTATCCCGCCTTTCAGACTCGCTTATTTCGGAAGCATTGATATAGGTATTTTTATGTTGTTTCTTGATATATGTCTTGAACATCAGGGTATATCATTTGAAAGAACATTGACTCCGGATGACGGAAACTTCAACCGTCTGAACCTCAATGCGGTATATAAGCTTAAATAATTTCAGGGTGATATGCAGATGAGAAAGATATTGGTATCCAACGATGACGGCATAGATTCCGAAGCACTTGCAAGGCTTTCTGCTTTGGCAAAAAAATTCGGTGAAGTATGGGTTGTCGCTCCGTGCAGACAGTTCAGTTCGATGTCCCATGCGGCAAACTTCTGGGAGCCGCTCAAGGTATGGGAAGTGGATTTCCCCGTAGAAGGCGTTCATGCATTTACTACTACCGGAACTCCTTCTGACTGTGTTTCTTTCGGTATCACTACCATTGTGCCCGGCAGACCCGACCTGGTCTTTACCGGAATCAATAAAGGTTATAACATCGCGTCAGGCATCCAGTATTCTGCAACTGTCGGCGCTGCCCTTGAAGCTGCAAACCAGAAGATCCATACCATTGCTTTTTCGGAGAATCACATCGGTACCCACGAAGTTACGGATAAGTACATAGAGCAGCTTGCATCCGAACTTATCGATAAGCCTTTGGGAGATAACGAGATATGGAATGTCAATTTTCCCGGCTGCACTGTTGAAGAGTGCAAGGGCGTTAAATACGGCTGCACGATCTCACAGGAATCATTCTTTACAGGCTCTTATAAAGAGATAGGAAAAGAAGGAAACAAGACCATTTATCAGGTGGATCTCATTCCGGAATGGAAGGGCGCTGAAGGGACTGATCTTGCCGCGATAACCGGCAATTACGTGTCTGTCGGTACAGTAAGAAATTACTGCTGATAATAAATGGATTCCATTAAGAACAGCAAATCAAAAAGCATTCTGGTAATAACGGTCATCTATGTTCTGGCTGCGGCTTTAGGCGTGGCGGTTTATATGGCACTGCCGCTCTTGTTCTGGATAAGACTTCTGATAGCTGATGTTGCTGCAACAATATTTGTTTTCGTGTTCAGCGTGATATTCAAAAATGCTTCCGTATACGATCCTTACTGGAGTTTCCAGCCCACAGTGATAATTGCGGGGTATGCACTGACATCAAATATCACGCCGGCAACTCTTCTGCTCATCATATCCATCGTTTATTGGGGAATAAGACTTACGGGTAACTGGGCATACGTATTCGGAGGCCTTAACCATCAGGACTGGCGCTATACAAAATTCGAAAATGAGACCGGCAGGTTATATCCTTTCATCAACTTTACCGGAATTCATATGGTGCCTACTCTCATAGTTTATCTGACTACACTTCCTGCAGTTTTCGTGATAAGGCAGGAACTCAGGGCGAATATAGGAAGCTTTATAGGTATGGTTGTCTGCGTCGGTGCGGCAACGCTTCAGCTCGTTGCAGATACACAGATGCAGAAATACAGAAAGAGCGGCCAGCACGGACTTATACGCACGGGTCTTTGGAAGTATGCAAGACACCCAAATTATCTTGGCGAGATCCTGATGTGGTGGGGGATTGCAATACAGGCCGTATCTGTAATGCCTTCACACTGGTGGCTTGCTGCAGGTGCTGTGGCCAACACGATTTTGTTCTTTACCGTAAGTATTCCGCTTGCTGATAAAAGACAGTCTGCAAAGCCCGGATATGCCGAGTATAAGGCCGGTACAAGGAGCCTGCTGCCCATCCCCAAGGGTTAAAGTTTACAGTTCTCCTTTGTGGTAAAATATCATTCAACTATGATATGGCATATGGGGAGAATATTATGGAATCTTTAGAGGAAAAAACACTCAATAAGAAACGGCTGATCTTGTTTATCGCGATCGCATACGGAATCACATATCTCATGATGATCCCGATGTATATCGGAAAGCAGCATGGTTACGATCTTACCCAGATAGTAGATGCCCAGATGTGTTCGCCTGCTGCAGGTGTCGCTTTGGGATTCCTTCTGTTTTATAAAGGCGAGAAGCGTGTTCCGAAGTTTTTCATGACGGTTGTCGTCATTAATTATGTGATCCAGCTCGTTTTGGGATTGCTCAGCGTAGTTGCAAATCCCTTCGGACCTGATGATGTCGTTGACCTTGCATCTTTTCTGGGCGTAAGCGGTGATTCCGCGGAACTTACGGGAGCCTCTACCACGATCAATCTCTCAACACTTTATTATATGGCCGGACAGTATGTCCTCATCATCGCATCTGTCCTTATGTGGATCGGATATTTTGTTGCAGGCAGGGAGAGACGCAAGTTCGCAGGTCTTTCAAGGAACAACGGGCGTATGGGCATATTGCTTGTATTGCTGTATGTTGCTCTTTATATTCCGAGAGTATTCTTGCCCGTCATCATTGAGGGCCTTGCAAACAACAATCTGTCTGAGTTCTTTTCAGAGTATGCATTGCTGTTTAAGCAGCCCCTGTTCTATCTCAGCGTGGTAAGCCTTCCGCTCAATTATCCTTTGACGATAGTTGCTTTCTTCGGTGAGGAATACGGATGGAGATACTTCCTCCAGCCTGTTATGCAGAAGAAGTTCGGAATGAAAGCAGGTGTCATTCTTCTGGGCGTTGTATGGGGATTGTGGCATCTTCCTGTCGATACGATGTTCTATACCAAAGATTCAATTCCGCAGATGATCGTTGGGCAGATAATCACATGCGTTTCGATAGGCATCTTCTTCGGATTCGCATATTTTAAGACTAACAATATCTGGGTCTGCGTTGCCATGCACTTCTTGAATAATAATCTTATTCCGATCTTATCAGGTGCTTTGTCGGCAGACGTCCTCCAGGACCAGTCAGTTACATGGATGCAGCTTTTGGAGATCCTTGTTATCGATCTCGTAGTCTTCTGCCTGTTCATTTTCGCAAAGGAATATAAAGAAAAGAAGAATAAAACGGAAGAGGCACTAAATGCGTGAATTTAAAGTAACAAGATCCCAGGACGGACTTCATGTCGTAAAGGCCTGCCAGGAAGCATATCCCCAGCTTAAACCGGCTGATCTGTTCCATGCGCTCAAGCGCCGTGACATCAGGATCGACGGCAAAAAGGTCAATAAAGACATCGCCGTAAAAGAAGGTAATGTCGTAGAGATATGGCTTCCGGATGAACTTTTCGACGGCGCATCGAAAACTGCCCCCAAGGCTAAGCCCCAGGAGAAGATGTTTGAGATAGTAGCCGAGACAAAGGGACTTCTCATCGTAAATAAATCACAGGGAATCGCGGTCCATTCGGGAAAGAGTGACATTGAAGACACGCTTATCGACCAGATCCGCAATACCACCAAATTCAGGGAAGCAGAGCTCTGTCACAGGATCGATATGAATACGGGAGGCCTCGTCCTCATCGCAAAGAACAAGCAGGCTTTGGCTGACTGCGTTGAGCTTTTTAAGAATAATCTTGTTGTTAAGAGATACCGCGCGCTCGTGCTCGGCGAGCCCGATGTGGGAGATCCGGCCGTAGGTGAGGACGGAACCATTTATAAGGAAGTTAAGGGCTATCTCGAAAAGACCAAGCAGGGCAAAGTCTACATTCACGACGAAAAGCAGCCCGGAGACCTTGATATTGCAACAAAGTACAGGATCCTCAAGACCTTTAAGGATGCCGGACCTGACGGCGAGAGCGTATCAGATCTGGAATTAGAGCTCGTTACCGGCAGGACGCATCAGATCAGGGCACAGTTCGCCCATCTGGGACATCCCGTTTTGGGCGACGGAAATTACGGCAGGAACAAGGTCAACATGCACTTTGAGACAAAGGACGGCAAGAAGGTAAAATGCCAGCAGCTGTTCAGCTGCCAGATCATGTTCGGCAAGGTCCCCAAAAACAACATGCACGTTGACGTGTCCGGCAAAACCTTTAAAATAGGACCAGATTATAATGTCCGCCTTAAATAAGGGGAGAATTAATAAATGACTGATAACAGACCAATCGGAATTTTCGATTCAGGTATCGGAGGACTTACGGTCCTAAGAGAGATATGGAAAACAGTGCCCGGAGAGAGCACTATTTATTTCGGTGACAATTCAAGGACTCCTTACGGTACCAAGTCCAGAAGCACGGTAATCCGTTATTCGCTTCAGAATCTTAAGTTCCTTGAGACAAAGGACGTCAAGATGATCGTAATCGCCTGCAACACTGCAAGTGCTTACGCTTATGAAGAACTGAAGAAGAGAGCCAATGTGCCGGTCGTTGAAGTGGTTACCCCGGGTGCCGATGTGGCCTGCAGGTCCACAAAGAACGGCAAGATAGGCATTATAGCCACAAAAGGAACAGTATCCACGGGCGTATATAAAGATGCGGTTGAGAAAAGGGCAGAAGAGCTTGGAATGAAAGACATCGAGATCTTCCAGCAGGCCTGCCCGCTGTTCGTATCCCTTGCCGAAGAAGGCTGGTGGGATACCGAAGTTACGAGACTTACAGCCGAGGAATATTTGAAGCCCTTAAAGGAAGCAGGTGTCGATACGCTCGTCATGGCGTGTACGCACTATCCTCTGCTTACTAAGGTTATTAAAGAAGTAATGGGCGACAATGTTGTTCTCGTAAATACGGGAGAAGCTACGGCGCAGGTCGTAAAGGACCTTTTGAGCCGCGAGGGAACAGCTTCTGAAGGCAACAGCAATCCCGTAAGGGAATTCTATACAAGTGACGAGCCTGAGCTCTTTGAGCAGGTGGCAGCTCCTTTCCTGGGCGAAGGCCTGCCTTCAGGAACAAAACATTTTTCTACTGATAAATATGAGGTGACCGTTTGATGGATAATGCAAGTAACGAAGAAAAGTGCCTGTTTGAGATCAAGACGGGAGTATACGCAGAGCCCCTTAAGACATTGGGCCTTGTTTCCAGGGAAGGAACAAGAACCATTTATGACTGGACCGAAAAACATAATGAGAATGAAAAAGAAACTCATTTTATATTAACTTTAATAAAAGAGGAATCCAAGGCGATCGTCGTCCGCAACGGAGACGTTACGTCGAGAATGGTTTTCGAGGTCGGCAACAGGACAAAAAGCTCTATGCTCACGTCTTTCGGGCCGATTGACGTAGAGATCGATACCGAATATATTAACTTCCCGGGGGGCCTTGTAGACGGCGCTGAGATCAGTTATACGCTCGATCCTGACAGCGGTGAACCGATAAGGAATATCTTTTCGATAAAAAGGCTCTTGCAAAAAGCAGAAATATAAGGTATTATCTTCAAGCATTTGTGAAAAGAAAGAGGTGAAGATGAATGGCACATCCGAAGCGTAAATGGTCGAAGGCAAGGACTGCACGTCACAGAAGCGCATGGAAACTTAACATGCCGGGTCTCGTTGAATGTCCCCAGTGTCATGCTAAGATGCTTCGCCGCACGGTCTGCAAGAACTGCGGTTACCTGGACGGTAAACAGGTTATCAAAGTCGACGAAGAGATCTGAGATAAATAAGAAGTATTTAGTTAACGAGGCGGTGTTTGGAATAAAGGCACTGCCTCTTTTATTGCAAAGGAAGGACATACGGCATGAGTAAACCGGTTGTGGCAATAGTGGGAAGGCCTAATGTAGGCAAGTCCTCGTTGTTCAACACTATCTATGGAGAGCGTATCTCCATTGTTCATGACACGCCCGGTGTTACCAGAGACCGTATCTATGCAGAAACTTCCTGGAGCGGCAGAGACTTCATAATGATCGATACGGGCGGTATTGAGCCCGATACGGGAGATGACATCATATTGCAGCAGATGCGCGTTCAGGCAGAGATCGCGATCGAGACGGCAGATGTCATCCTTTTTATGTGCGATCTTAAGAGCGGCCTTACGGCTGCCGATGAGGAGATCGCCGTAATGCTTCGAAAAGCAGGACGTCCGGTCGTAGTATGCGTCAATAAATCCGACTATGTCGGTGAACAGCCGCCGGAATTTTACGAGTTCTATAATCTCGGACTTGAGGATGTCTGCGCTATCTCAGCTGCTCATAAGCTCGGTCTGGGCGAGATGCTCGACCTGATAATTTCCAAATTCCCGCCGGCAGACGAGAATGAAGGCAAGGACGATACCATCAGGGTTGCCATTATCGGCCGTCCTAACGCAGGCAAGTCTTCTTTGTCCAACAGACTTGCAGGTGCCGAGAGAAGCATCGTTTCCGATATTGCGGGAACAACAAGAGACACGATAGACTCCCTGATCGAGAATGACTACGGTTCATTTACGATCGTTGATACCGCAGGTATGCGCAAGAAGGGCAAGATCGAGGATGTTATCGAGCGTTATTCTATGGTAAGAGCGCTTGCAGCCGTCGACAGAGCCGATGTGTGCGTTATCCTTGTCGATGCCGAAGCAGGCGTTACGGAGCAGGATGCGAGGATCGCAGGACTGGCTCACGATAACGGCAAGGCTTCCGTGATCGTTATCAATAAGTGGGACCTTATCGACAAGCAGACAGGTACTCTTGAGGAGATGACAAAGATCGTCAAGCAGCGTCTTCCTTTCATGGATTATGCGCCCGTATTGTTTATCTCCGCAAAGACAGGACAGCGCGTTGACAAGCTTTTCGCGCTGATAAAGACAGTATATGAGAATTCAAAGAAGCGCCTTACAACGAGCGTTCTGAATAAGATGATCTCTGAGGCCGTTACCCAGGTTCCTACTCCGCAGGACAAGGGAAGACATCTCAAGATCTATTACGGAACACAGGTTTCCGTTCAGCCGCCCACGTTTGCGCTTTTCGTCAACGACAAGGAATTGTCGCATTTTTCCTATGAACGTTATCTCGAGAATCAGTTGAGACGCAACTTCGGTTTCGAAGGCGTTCCACTGCGTCTCCTTTTGCGTAATAAGAGTGGCGAAGAAGACTGATATTTTGTGAAATATCACAGTCACAAATAATGCCCGTTCAGTAGTTAAATATTACTCGGTTTAAATTATTAATTATTAGAAGTATCAGCACTTGGATCACTGATCTATTTTTTTACGGAGAATTTTATGGCAGTCACTACAATCGAGAACTTAAGAAACATTGCTATCATTGCACACGTAGACCACGGTAAGACAACTATCGTTGACTCAATGCTCAAGCAGGCAGGAGTTTACCGTGAGAATGAGGCTGTCGTAGAACAGGTTATGGACAGCAACGACCTTGAGCGTGAGAGAGGTATCACGATCCTCGCAAAGAATACCGCTATCGATTACAAGGGTATCCGCATCAATGTCGTAGACACTCCCGGCCACGCTGACTTCGGCGGTGAGGTAGAGCGTGTACTCAAGATGGTTGACTCCGTTCTTCTCGTAGTTGACGCTTTCGACGGCCCAATGCCGCAGACAAGATTCGTTCTTCACAAGGCGCTCGGCCTCGGCCTCAAGCCTATCGTCTGCATCAACAAGATCGACCGTCCTGACGCAAGACCTCTTGAAGTAGTAGACATGGTTCTCGATCTCTTCATCGAGCTCGGTGCGGATGACGAACAGCTCGAATTCCCCGTTGTATACACATCAGGTAAGACATGCGTTGCAACACTTGATCTTAAGGAATATGAGGAAGGCAAGGAATTAGACTTCACACCTCTTCTCGATACAGTAGTTAAGTACACACCCTGCCCGGTTGGCGATCCTGAAGGTCCCATGCAGCTTCTCGTATCCAACATCGATTCAGATCCTTACATCGGAAGAATCGGCGTAGGCAGAGTTGAGAGAGGTACTATCAAGCAGGGCGAGAACGTAGCTCTCGTTACTTACGGTGAAGAAGGCAAGAGAAACGCAAGAGTAGTTAAGCTCTTAAGATTCCACAATCTCGGCCGTGAGGAAGTCGAATCTGCATCCATCGGTGAGATCGTATGCGTTGCAGGTATTGCAGACATCAACATCGGTGATACTCTCTGCGATGCAAATGAGCCTGAGCCGCTTCCGTTCGTTAAGATCGATGAGCCTACCATCGCAATGACATTCTCTGTCAACGACAGCCCTTTTGCAGGCCAGGAAGGTAAGTTCGTAACATCACGTCACTTAAGAGACAGACTCTTCAAGGAGATCGAGACAAACGTTTCCATGAGAGTTGAAGAGACAGATACAACAGAAGCATTCATCGTAAAGGGAAGAGGAGAGCTCCATCTCTCAGTCCTTATCGAGACAATGCGCCGTGAAGGATATGAGTTCCAGGTAAGTAAGCCGAAGGTCATCATGCAGGAGATCGACGGCGTTCTCTGTGAACCTGTCGAGGAGCTCGTAATCGACGTTCCTGAAGACTTCGTAGGTCCTGTCATGGAGAAGATCGGAAAGCGTAAGGGAGAGCTTCTCAACATGCTTCCTCCGACAAAGGGATACACACGTCTTGAGTTCAAGATCCCTTCCAGAGGACTCCTCGGATACCGTACCGAGTTTTTGACCGACACTAAGGGCAATGGTATAATGAACTCCGTTATCTCGGGCTTTGAACCCTTCGCAGGTGACATCGAGACGAGAGGTCAGGGAGTGCTCGTAGCATTCGAGACCGGAACGGCTGTAACCTACGGATTGTACAATGCCCAGGACAGAGGTGCACTCTTCATCGGAGCAGGCACACCGGTATATGAAGGCATGATCGTAGGTATCAATCCTAAGCCTGATGATATTACCGTTAATGTCTGCAAGAAGAAGCATGTAACCAACATGCGTTCTGCAGGAGCAGATGACGCTATGCGTCTTACACCGCCCCTTACATTCTCCCTTGAGCAGTGCCTTGAATTTGTTGAAGATGATGAGCTTTGTGAAGTAACTCCTCAGAGCATCAGACTTCGCAAGAAGATACTTAATAACGATCTGCGTGCAAAGACCGTTGCCAAGGCAAAGAAGGACGTTTGATCGTAATCTTATTCGGGGGTGATTTGTAACTGATGTTATCCGGCAAGGTCAGGGTCGCTCTCAGAATATTGATCGTTATTCTCCTGTTATTCGGATTCGCTGTAGGCGGCGTATACGTCGGCTATAACTATGTCATCTCACAGGACAAGCGATTCAATTCACTTAAGGCAGGCATTGAAGCCGGCAATTATAACATCACGGCGGAAACCGAAGGTGCGGTCTGTGTTGTTATCAAGAGCGGCGATTCCACATCCGATATTGCGGATAAATTATATGACCAGGGGCTTATCACGAATAAGTTCCTGTTCTCCATAATCAGTAAATTAAACGGTTTCGACGGAGCATACGTAGCCGGTACGCATTACCTTCTGAAAGGTTATTCGTACGACGAGCTCATGTATTTCCTCACGCTCGAGCCTGCAGCAGTTAAGGTTACGATCCCCGAAGGCTCTACTTACTATGACGTTAAGCAGATCCTTCACAAGGCCGGCCTTAATTTCGATGACGATGAATTCGACAAGTGCATGAATTCTCCTAACCTTTTCACCGACTACGAATTCGTTTCGCAGATCGAGATCAAAGAGGGAAGAGACTTCATTCTTTCAGGATATCTTTATCCCGATACTTACTATTTCGACGTTAATGCAAGCCCGGAATCCATCATCAGAAGATTCCTCAACAATACTCAGAGCAAGCTCTACGACGAATACTATGTTAGAGCCGAGAGACTCGGTTATTCGATGGATGAGATCATTACTCTTGCTTCCATAATCCAGATGGAGACAGGTAAGCCTGCTGACATGATGCTCATTTCCGCAGTATTCCATAACCGTTTGGATTCCGATGATGAGGATATGAGGTATCTCGGTTCATCAGCAACGATCAACTATCTCGTTGAGATGAACGGCGGTCAGGCATCCATCCTTCATACAGATGCCGAACTCAGGATCAACAGTCCTTACAACACATATACGCATCAGGGACTTCCTCCGGGACCTATCTGCATGCCCGGTATCGATGCTATCTCTGCAGCTCTTTATCCTGAGCCGAACTGCAACTACATGTATTTCTGCGCTACCGGTATCGACGGCGGCACGGCTTATGCCACAACGCTTTCACAGCACGAGGATAACGTCGAGAAGTACAGCGAGAACTGGGTCAGAGAAGAAGAGACAGAGACTTCCGAGACAGAAGAGACCACAGAGAGCAGCGGTCTTGTCATCGTTCCCGATACTTGATCTTTAGCATTTCGAAAAGGTAATAAGATGGGTTACGACCGTTCACGTTTTGAGATATTAAGCCCTGCCGGCAATCCGGAGAAACTCCGTGCGGCAGTTGAATACGGTGCGGATGCCGTCTATCTTTCAGGCACCAGTTACGGTCTTCGTGCATTCAGCGACAACTTCAACGAAGAAGAGATGAAGGCCGGAATCGCCTATGCTCACGAGCATGGCGTAAAGTGCTATGTAACTCTCAACGTCATGCCTACGGAAGAGGACCTTTCAGGCCTTGAGCATGCTGTTACTTTTGTCGGTAAAGAGAGCGGCGCCGATGCCGTTCTTGTTTCAGATCCGGGTGTATTTACAATGGTGCGCACGCTCTGTCCCGACCTTGAGATACATATTTCCACACAGGCAAGCGTAACAAACAGCGCTGCATGTAATTTCTGGGCTTCACAGGGTGCGAAGAGAATAGTTCTTGCGCGTGAAGTCTCACTTGAACAGATAAAGAAGATCCGCAAGGCCATTCCGTCGGA
Organism: uncultured Saccharofermentans sp.; assembly: GCA_905234715.1. Taxonomy (GTDB): domain Bacteria; phylum Bacillota; class Clostridia; order Saccharofermentanales; family Saccharofermentanaceae; genus Saccharofermentans. The sequence continues at coordinate 3,930 of CAJOJI010000002.1, read as the reverse complement.
TGTGGAGCTTGAATGCTTCATTCACGGTGCAATGTGCGTTTCATATTCAGGCAGATGTCTTTTGTCGAATTACTTTACAGGCAGAAGATCAAACGGCGGAGCCTGTGCCCAGCCCTGCAGATGGGGTTACTATGTTGTTGAAGAAAAGCGTCCCGACATTCCGCTTCCCGTTGAAGAGGACCAGAGAGGAACTTACATCTTCGGCAGCCGTGATATCTGCATGATCGATCATGTTCCTGAACTCCTTGATGCGGGAATCAATTCCTTCAAGATCGAAGGAAGGATCAAGGGCGCATATTATGCGGCAGCCGTTACCAAAGTCTACAGGGAAGCTGTTGATCTTTGCTGCAAGGATCCTGATAACTATAAGGTTGATCCTAACTGGAAAGTTATACTCGATAAGGTCGTCCACAGAGACTATGACACGGGATTCTTTTTCGATTCTCCGGCTGACGATGCAAAGATAGATCCTGACAAGTCTTATAACAAACCGGCATTTCTTGTCGGCGTGGCAGAATCTTTCGATCCTGAAACAGGTCTTAACAAGGTCACCCAGAAGAATAAGCTCTATAAGGGCGATACATTAAACGTGCTGATGCCTGAAGGCTATATGGCACCGGTTGTCGTATCCGAGCTCTACGATGAGAAGATGAATCCTATTAACGACTGTCCTCATCCCGAGATGACATTCTTCATGAAGGCTGTATCTTCCGCTGACGGCAGTGTTGTAGAGCTCCCGCCTATGACGTTCCTTTCCAGAGACGGCGATAAGGACTTCGGCATTCCCGCACCCCAATAATATTTTTTGCCTCATGTAAGCTGACTGATACCTCATGGAAATCTTTATGTCAGCAATCGTTCATTTTTTGGTAACACATTCTGACATTTACTGTGCTATACTCAAGCCATCAGAAAAAGGAACTCTAAAAGTTCTAAGGAGGTGAGACCAATGGGAAGTGACACACAAACAAGCAGACGATTGGTCTTGCTTGATTCACAAGTTTCCTCCAAGTAAGTTCTTAAACTTAAATTTGAGTTTCTCTCAAGAATTGAATCAACAGATCGATCGGAACTTGACTTACATCTGAATATTAAATGTAACAGTAAATCCACTCCCGCACCAAACTGCGGGAGTTTTCTTTTATGGTGATTTATCAAGTCCATACTGATATAATACTCGCATGGTTAAATATAAAGAGCATTTTAATAAATATGAGAAGAACAGATGGACGGGACTCACGATCTCTCTTTGTATCGTTGTAGTTTTCTACATGCTCGTGTCGCATATCGGCAACTTTAAAGATTTCTTCAATTCATTCCTTACGATAACTTCAACCGTAATCATCGGTGCCGTTATTGCATATACGGTTAATCCTCTTGCGGTATTTATCTATAAACGTCTCAAGAAGCTCATTAAAAAGAATGAGGATGCAGCCTGGATATTGTCTGCGGTCGTATCGCTTATTCTGGTATTGGGCCTCATAGTAGGACTTATCGTAGTCATTACCCCTATGCTCATCGAGAACATCACGACATTTGCAATGGGACTTTCCGGCTACATGAACAGTCTTAAGGATCTCATTCTTTCAACCGAACTCGATCAGGATTACAAGCTCAGCATCATCAGCTTTATCGATGAGCAGAGCAATCTTCCCGCGATAGTCTCAAAGTTTGTTTTCAGTAATGACATGACTCCTTCCGGAGTTCTGAAGTTCTCCACAAACATCGTTTCGAACACATTTAACTTCCTTATCGGAATTATCCTCGCTTTCTATTTCCTTATCGGAAAGAAGAAGCTTGTAGAGCTTTTAAGCGAGTTCTTCCTTCTCGTAATTCCTTCACAGCATTATGAGAACTGCAGAAATGTCTGGAACAGATTCAACAGCATCTTCTCAAGATTCATCGTATGTGAACTTGCCGATGCTCTTATCGTCGGAGTCGTAAACGCGGTATTCATGTTCGCGTGCAAGATGCCTTATGCGGTCTTCTGTTCGGTAGTTGTTGCGCTGACCAATCTCGCACCCACATTCGGTCCGTTTGTCGGAGCGTTTATCTGCGGAGTGATCCTGCTCCTTGCAGAACCTCATTACGTAATTCCTTTCCTTGTATTCACGCTTGTTTTGCAGCTTATCGACGGTTATGTCATCAAGCCGAGACTCTTCGGTTCGGCACTCAAGGTTCCGGCTTTCCTGATCCTTGTCTTCCTCGTTGTCGGAGGAAAGATCTGGGGTGTTCCGGGCGTGCTTCTGGCTATCCCTCTTGCAGCTATCCTTTCTTATATCTACAGAGAGATTGCAGTGCCCTGGCTTGCGGCCAGGAAAAAGGCTAAGGATGAACGCGAAACGCGTGAGAATTCCAAGCCCGGAAACAAGAACAAGGAATCAAAAGAAACACCAGGTAATTAAGCGGCCCGCCCATACGACGGGTCGTTTGGAATAATTAACAAGGAGATTTGTATATGGCAGTATGTCCTAATTGCGGAGCAAGTAACAATGATGGTGCAAAGTTCTGCACAAGCTGCGGCGGACCTCTTCCGGCTTCGGTTCAGCAACCTGCACCTCAACCTGCAGCACAGCCTGCTTATCAGCAGCCTGTTTATCAGCAGCCTGCGGCACAGCCGGTCCAGCCTGCTCAGCCGGTATATCAGCAGCCTGCGGCTACGCCCATTCAGCCCGCTCAGCCTGTTTACCAGCAGCCTGTTTATGCGCAGCCCATCACACAGCCTGTTGTTAAGAAAGAGAAATCCAACGGCCTTTGCGTAGCCGGTTTCGTTCTGTCTCTTGTAGGTCTCGGATGCCTCGGTATCACTTGCCCTATCGGATTCCTGCTCTCTCTTATCGGCCTGATTGTTGCATGTGCCAAAAAGAAGAAGGGTAAGGGTCTTGCTATTGCAGGTCTTATCATTTCTTTGATCATCATGGGCTCACTCGCAGCTCTTTTCGCTACAGACTGGGACGGATTCGTCAGTGAGTTCGGAGATCTGGGCATAGCCTCTACCATTAATACTGATGACGATGATGACGACAAGGTCGATTATGTGAAGATGATCGAAAAGAATAACTGGATCACAATGGGTGACAACTCATACATGGTCTTCGATAAGAAGAATAAGTCCTTCACATACTATCAGTCTTATCTTGATACATCTGATAATTACTATTCAGGCAAGTATCAGATCTATGCAGGCGAGGATGCTTTCGAATACATAACTGAAGATCTTGATGAATTAGGTGTAGAAAAAGACGAGATCCGTCAGATGATCAAGATGAATGATGATTATGAGATGGATAATCTCATCTGCATGTGTCTTGATTATGAGGAGCTGATCGTTGACGGTGAACGTCAGGACAGAGATCCCTGGACAGTTCACTATTACGGTTTCTATCTGACACCTGAAGAAGACGGCGAGACATATAACGTTCTTGATGTTGCAAACATGGAAGCAATGTCTTACGTTACATTCGTTCTCGAAAAGGATTTCCGTAATTACTTCGCTTCATCTGCTACCACAACAACTTCCGATTACGGAACAGATCCCGTAACAACATCTGCTACCGACACTTATGTTCAGCCTACTTACGATGATGATACAGAAGTAATGGGCAATGACATTACCGGTTATATTTTCCTTACGGAAGGAACATGGGATTACTGGACAGAAACAGACGGCATGGGAGATTACTATCTTGCAAGAGAACAGCGTATCAACAGAGATACTTCTGCGATCATCAACATGACGGTAATGCCCTCCGTATACGATAAAGGTCAGGGCGTGGATATTACAATGATCGTCGAATCCAGCGTCCAGGCTTTGCAGGATTCCGACAGCGTAATTAACGCATATTACCAAAATACAACAATAGGCGGTTTTGAGGCATATGAGATCTACGCTCTCTATGAGGACGACATGATCCTCAGTGTATGGTACTT
>CAJOJI010000001.1 GCA_905234715.1 uncultured Saccharofermentans sp. | reverse complement strand
AGCCTATTTTCGAGAAGCTTTCGAAGAAGGATATGTGCGAGCTCGATGACCGTCAGAGCATCGGTAAGCGTTACAGAAGACAGGACGAGATCGGTACACCTTACTGTGTTGTTTACGATTTCGATTCCGAGAACGACGGCTGCGTTACGATCAGAGAAAGAGACTCTATGAAGAACGTTGAGTACGAACCCGGAAACATCAGATTCCCTATAGATAAACTTGAAGAATTTTTCTCAGATAAGTTCGATTTTTAAAGACCTTATCTGTTAAAATAAACTGATAAGTTTTTAAGGGGTAAAACCCGTATAGAGAAACAAAAACGAATTCAATAAATGAAAGGCGGATAAAAAGAATGACAAAGTACGTTTACCTGTTCACCGAAGGCAACGGAAATATGCGCGAACTCCTCGGAGGTAAGGGCGCTAACCTTGCTGAGATGACAAACATCGGTCTTCCTGTTCCTCAGGGATTCACGATCAGCACAGAGGCTTGCACAAAGTACTACGAAGACGGCCGTCAGATCAATGACGAGATCATGGCTCAGGTTATGGAGTACATCGTAAAGCTTGAGGAGATCACCGGCAAGAAGTTTGGTGACCTCGAGAACCCGCTCCTCGTATCTGTAAGATCCGGTGCTAGAGCATCAATGCCTGGTATGATGGACACGATCCTCAACCTCGGTCTCAACGAGCAGGTTGTTGACGTTATCGCAACAAAGTCCGGTAACCCCAGATGGGCTTGGGACTGCTACAGAAGATTTATCCAGATGTATTCCGACGTTGTTATGGAAGTCGGTAAGAAGTATTTCGAAGAGCTCATCGACAAGATGAAGGCTGAAAGAGGAGTTAAGCAGGACGTTGAGCTTACAGCTGACGACCTCAAGAAACTCGCTTCACAGTTCAAGGCTGAGTACAAGGCAAAGATCGGTTCTGACTTCCCTACAGATCCTAAGGAGCAGCTCGTTGGCGCTATCAAGGCCGTATTTAGAAGCTGGGACAACCCGAGAGCTAACGTTTACAGAAGAGACAACGATATCCCTTATTCATGGGGTACAGCAGTTAACGTTCAGTCCATGGCATTCGGTAACATGGGTGACGACTGCGGTACAGGCGTTGCTTTCACACGTGACCCTGCTACAGGTGAGAAGGGCCTCTTCGGTGAGTTCCTTACAAACGCTCAGGGTGAGGACGTTGTTGCAGGCGTTCGTACTCCTATGAAGATCGCTGAGATGGAGCAGAAGTTCCCTGAAGCATTCGCTCAGTTCACACAGGTTTGCAACACTCTCGAGACACACTACAGAGACATGCAGGATATGGAGTTCACAGTTGAGCACGGTAAGCTCTACATGCTCCAGACAAGAAACGGTAAGAGAACAGCTCAGGCTGCTATGAAGATCGCTTGCGACCTCGTTGACGAAGGTATGAGAACACCTGAGGAAGCAGTTGCAATGATCGATCCCAGAAACCTCGATACACTCCTTCACCCTCAGTTCGACCCTGCAGCTCTTAAGGCAGCAGAGGCAATCGGTAAGGGCCTTGGCGCTTCTCCGGGAGCTGCTTGCGGTAAGATCGTATTCACAGCTGACGATGCAGTAGCTTGGCACGACAGAGGAGAGAAGGTAGTCCTCGTAAGACTCGAGACATCTCCTGAAGATATCACAGGTATGAAGGCTGCTGAGGGTATCCTCACAGTACGTGGCGGTATGACATCACACGCTGCAGTTGTTGCACGTGGTATGGGTGAGTGCTGCGTATCCGGCTGCGGCGACATCGCTATGGATGAAGCTAACAAGCAGTTCACACTCGCTGGTAAGACATTCAAGGAAGGTGACATCATCTCCCTCGACGGTTCTACAGGTAAGATCTACGACGGCGCTATCGCTCAGGTTGACGCTGATCCTAACAACGGTTACTTCGGCCGCATCATGAAGTGGGCTGACGAGTTCAAGAGACTCGAAGTACGTACAAACGCTGATACACCTAACGATGCTAAGAAGGCTCGTGAGCTCGGTGCTGAGGGTATCGGTCTCTGCCGTACAGAGCACATGTTCTTCGGTGAAGGCAGAATCGACGCATTCCGTGAGATGATCTGCTCCGATACAGTTGAGGAGCGTGAGGCTGCACTCGAGGTTATCCTCCCCATGCAGCAGTCCGACTTCGAAGCTCTCTATGAGGCTCTCGAGGGACATCCCGTTACTATCAGATTCCTTGATCCGCCGCTCCACGAATTCGTTCCTACAGAAGAAGCTGACATCAAGGCTCTTGCTGACAAGAAGGGCAAGTCTGTTGAAGACATCAAGACACTTATCTCTTCTCTCCACGAGTTCAACCCTATGATGGGTCACAGAGGATGCCGTCTCGCAGTTACATATCCTGAGATCGCTAAGATGCAGACAAGAGCAGTTATCCGCGCTGCTATCAACGTTAACAAGAAGCATCCTGATTGGGCAGTAACACCTGAGATCATGATTCCTCTCGTATGCGAGATCAAAGAGCTCGTAAACGTTAAGAAGGTAGTTGTTGAGGTTGCTGACGAAGAGATCAAGGCTGCAGGCGTTAACATGGGCTACAAGGTTGGTACCATGATCGAGATCCCCCGTGCTGCTCTTACAGCTGACGAGATCGCTAAGGAAGCTGAGTTCTTCTGCTTCGGTACAAACGACCTTACACAGATGACATTCGGTTTCTCAAGAGACGACGCAGGTAAGTTCCTCACAGCTTACTATGAGTCAAAGATCTTCGAGTCCGATCCGTTCGCTCGTCTCGACCAGAACGGTGTTGGTAAGCTCATGAAGATGGCTATCGAGAACGGTAAGGCAGTACGTCCTGACCTCCACCTCGGTATCTGCGGCGAGCACGGCGGTGACCCGACATCTGTTGAGTTCTGCGATGAGATCGGTTTGGATTATGTATCTTGCTCACCTTTCCGTGTACCGATCGCTAGACTTGCTGCTGCACAGGCTGCAATCAAGCACAAGGCTTAATTAAATAATTAACATTAAGTTATAAGATATGCCCGGAGCGAGTTGCTTCGGGCATATTTCTATTTCAATTAATCCATTACACAGTGCAGAGCAGGTATAAATCATCAGTAACTTTGATGAACCGTCTCTCTTGCCGGTTTTATTTTGTGTGGCCGAAAACCATATTTAGACAATTTCTTCCATTTGTCCTAAATGTGCAATCTGTTACGTCTAACCCGAAGCGGTTTATGCTATACTCCACGATAGAAAATGGTTGATGGCAGCGGAAGGGAGGGCTGTATTTGAAAATCGATCCGACAGTAAAAAAAGAGACAATATATGTATGTGTTGTCACTCTGATACTCAGCATGCTGATGGAATCGGTATTCCTGATCTTAAGGCAGTGGCATCTTACTGTTCTGTTCGGAAATCTTGTAGGAGCAGGCACAGGCATCCTTAATTTCTTCCTTCTGGGCCTGTCTGTTCAAAAAGCAGTCAAAAACGAGGAAACGAGGGCAAAAGAGATCCTTCGTGCATCCCATGCCCTGAGATACGCGCTAATGGTTATTCTTGTACTGATAGCCATACTTATCCCGTCCGTATTTAATATGTGGGCTACACTGATATCCCTGCTTTTTGCGACCATCGCTGTCTATACGAGAGCAATATTCAATAAAAAAGATAAGAAAACCGGTACAGCTTCTGCGCCGGCTGCTGCAGATAATGCTGATAACGGAGGGGACGGGGAAGAATGAGCATAGTGTTCCTTATTCTCAGCATCCTCTCGATGGCGGCCGCCATAGCCGTTAAGGTTATGTTTGTCCCTGCATCTGACGGTATCGACATATCGGGTGCACATGTATTCTTTACCATTAAAATGCCGATACAGGATCTCCCGATAACTGAAGCACAGGTCAATTCCTGGTGTGTGATCCTTGCAGTTCTGTTCCTGTGCCTTTTTCTTACGACGGGTCTAAAGACACGTAACATATCCATAAGGCAGATGGTCGCAGAATGGATCGTGGAGAAGGTTACAGGTCTTGTAAGGACAAACATGGGAGAATACTTTGAAGGTTTTGCTCCTTTTATAGCCGCGATTTTAGGATTATCAGGTTTTTCGAGCCTCTCATCGCTTTTGGGACTCTTCCCGCCGACATCCGACATCAATATCATCGCCGGCTGGGCAATACTGGTATTCTTCCTAATCACATACTATAAGATGAAGGCCGGCCCCTGGATCTATCTTAAGAGTTTCGGTCAGCCACAGCCTCTCCTGGCTCCTCTTAATATCATCAGTGAGGTTGCCACTCCGATATCCATGGCATTCAGACATTACGGAAATGTCTTATCCGGTTCGATAATTTCGGTGCTCATAGCAGTGGGACTCACCAAATTGTCTAACAGCCTGTTCTCATTCCTGCCGGGAGCACTTGCCGACTTCCCTTATCTAAGGATCGGTATTCCGGCTGTACTGTCGATTTATTTTGATCTGTTCTCAGGATGTCTCCAGGCGTTTATCTTCGCCATTCTTACCATGCTGTATGTGGCAGGCGGTTTCCCTGCTGAGGAATATGCCGCAAGGAAAAAGAGAAGACAGGAACGCGCTGCAGCCAAAGCCGCACGTTCACAGACCGCTGGAAAGCATGCGGATAATTAATATATAAACAACATACGGAGGTATTTAAATATGTTGGAACTTGCAATCGGAATCATCTTAGGAGGATGCGCTCTTGGTGCCGGCTGCGCCATGATTGCCGGAATCGGTCCTGGTATCGGAGAGGGACATGCAGTTGCTAAGGCCTGCGAAGCTATCGGCAGACAGCCTGAGTGCAAAGGTGATGTTACTTCAACAATGCTCATGGGATGCGCTGTTGCAGAGACAACGGGTCTTTATGCGCTCGTTATCGCCATCCTCTTGATCTTTGTTGCACCGGGAAGATTCGTGGATCTTCTCATGACTACGATCGGCGGCTGAAACGGAGTCTGACACATGCAGGATCTGGATATTATTTCAGTAAATATCTGGCATATAGTCATCTCGCTCGCCAATCTCGTAATACTCTTCCTTATACTCAAAAAGCTTCTTTTCAAGCCTATAAAGAAGATCGTTGATCAGAGGCAGAAAGAAATCGAGGCTGAGTATAAAAAGGCTGAGAAGACGCAGGCTGAGGCTGACGCGATAAAGGCTGAATGGGAAGGTAAGATGGCAACAGTGGAAGCTGAGGCCGATAAGATCATAAGTGATGCAGTCGAACGTGCGGACAGCCGTAACGAGGTCATGCTCTATGAGTCCCGTGAGAAAGCTGATCAGATCATCCGTAAGGCAAAGGCCGATATCGAACGTGAGAGGAAAGATGCAAGAGAAACGATCAAGAAAGAGATCGTTGACGTATCTCAGACCCTTTCCGAGCAGATCATCGGACGCGAGATCAACATGGATGACCATCGTGACCTGATAGATAAAGCCATTGATAAGATAGGTGAAGAGCAGTGACTAATGTAGGAAGAGAATATGCGATCGCATTATTCGAAGCCGCCTATGAGGACGGTTCACTGGATGCTGTAAGAGAAGATCTTACAGAGATCAGAAAGCTCCTTAAAATGGAGCCGGATTACATCTCTTTCCTGATGAATCCGGGAATCCCCAAGGAAGAGAGGCTCGATTCATTATCCGAAGCTTTCGAGGATAATGTCGAAGACCTTCTGTATTCATTCCTTGCGGTAATGGCCACAAATAACCATATGAACGAATTCTTCACTGCTGCGAAAGAATTCGAGAAGATGTATGAAGACTATAAGAAAATCAGTTTTGCCGTTATTACCAGTGCGGTCAAACTGACTGATGAGGAAAAGAGAAAGATCGTGACACGCTTAAGAAAGGTTACCGGCAAAGCCATCTCGCCCATATATAAGGTCGATGAATCAATCATCGGCGGAATTACCGTAACCTGTGACGGAAAGTTCTTTGACGGAAGCGTTGTCAGGAACCTTAAGAACATAAAGGAAGTGATATCGTAAATGGCAGGAAAACCTGAAGAAATAAGCAATATCATTAAAGAGCAGATCCGCAATTACAAGACCCGTGTGGATATGGGTGAAGTCGGAACTGTTGTATTGGTCGGTGACGGCATTGCCTCCGTATACGGACTCCGCAACTGCATGTCAACAGAGCTTCTGGAATTCGAAGACGGTTCAGTCGGACTAGCCCAGAATCTTGAGAATGACACTGTCTCGGTTGCGATACTTTCCGATAAGAACGATATCAGGGAAGGAACAAAGGTTAAGCGTACAGGAACGGTTCTCTCGATCCCTGTAGGCGAGAGTTTCTTAGGAAGAGTAGTAAATCCTCTGGGTGAGCCTATTGACGGCAAAGGTCCTATCTTCGGTGAAGCCAGAAGACCTGTTGAGGCTGAGGCTCCCGGCATTATCGAGAGACAGAGCGTATCAACACCTCTGCAGACCGGTATCAAAGCCATTGACTCCATGATCCCGATCGGACGCGGCCAGCGTGAGCTCATCATCGGTGACCGTCAGACAGGTAAGACCGAGATCGCAATCGATACGATAATCAATCAGAAAGACAAGAATGTCATCTGTATATACGTTGCCATAGGCCAGAAAGCTACATCAGTCGTATCCCTGGTCGCTGATCTCGTAAGAGAAGGCGCAATGGCATATACGATCGTTGTGTCTGCAACTGCCGCTGAGAGTGCACCGGTCCAGTACATAGCTCCTTATTCGGGTTGTGCCATGGCTGAGTATTTCAGAGAGCAGGGCAAAGACGTTCTCATCATTTACGATGACCTGTCAAAGCACGCTGTCGCATACAGAGCTCTGTCACTTCTTATCAGGAGACCTCCGGGAAGAGAAGCTTATCCGGGCGATGTATTCTATCTGCATTCAAGACTTCTTGAGCGTGCGGCATGTGTTTCACCGGAATTCGGCGGCGGTTCCATTACCGCGCTCCCTATTGTCGAGACACAGGCAGGTGACGTATCCGCCTATATCCCGACAAATGTTATCTCCATCACTGACGGACAGATCTTCCTTGAGACAGAGATGTTTCACAGCGGCATTATTCCTGCGATAAATCCGGGTATCTCAGTATCCAGAGTCGGAGGATCTGCGCAGGTCAAGGCTATGAAGAAGGTTTCCGGCGAGTTAAAGCTCTTGTACTCGCAGTACCGTGAACTTCAGGCTTTCGCGCAGTTCGGTTCGGATCTTGATGCGGATACACGCGCAAGACTCCATCTGGGAGAACGTATCGTGGAAGTGTTAAAGCAGGACCGTAATGCACCGGTTCCTGTCGGAGGCCAGGTTGGAATCATCTATGCGGTAATCAACGGTTATCTCAACGATGTTGCACTTGATGATATCAAGGATTATCAGGAACGTCTGTATGAGAAACTCGATCACGAGCATAAAGACTGGATGGTAAGGATCAGCCAGGGATCCTGGACTGAAGAAGATGAAGAGGAGCTTAAGGGCGTCCTTAACAGGATGAACAGGAAATAAGACATGGGCAAGGATATAAAGTCTTTAAGGACCAGGATCAAGAGTTTTGATTCCACATTGCATCTTACGGGTGCAATGGGTCTTGTTGCTTCATCAAAGATAAAACGCGCATATGATGCCATGGCTGCCGGCCGTGAATATTCAGCTGCCATATCTGATGTTACGAAGAGACTTGCTTCATGTCCTGAATGCAGTAAGAGTCCTTATTTCGGCATTAACCGTCCCAAGCCGGAAGAAGATACTGAAGATGGTTCTGTCTCTGCAAAGAGTGTTACAAGACTTATCGTAATAGCCGGTGACAGAGGACTTTGCGGCGGATATAACGCCAATATTTTCAGGACTGTAAGGGATATGGAATATGTTGACATCCAGCCTGTCGGAAAGAGGGCCTTTGCGAGATACCGACCTGAGACTGAAGAGGAACTGAACGATGATGAGGAGCCTTTATATCAGTCTTCTGAATACTATACATACGAGGAAGCCGAGGCTGAAGCAAAGCTCTGCTGCGAGGATTTCCTTGCGGGAAAGATCGACCGTGTCGGTATCGTATATAACAGATATGTGTCGATAATCAGCCAGGAACCGGACGTTTTCTGGATCCTTCCGATGGAGAGAGGAACGGAAAGATGTGTTGATACGGGTGTTTTCGAGCCGTCACCTGAGGAACTGTTCGGGAATATCGTTTTGAAGTATTTTGCAGCCAAATTATATGCACTCGTAAAAGAGAGTTTTGCGTGTGAGGTCGCTGCGAGAAGAATGGCGATGGACAGCGCTAAGAAGAATGCACAGCAGATGATCGATGATCTGACGCTTGAATATAACAGAGCCCGTCAGGGTACGATCACTCAGGAAATCACTGAGATCGTAGCCGGTGCGGGAAAGTAGGAGGTTCGTAATGGACAGTAATAAAGGAATGGTCGCGCAGGTAATGGGCCCTGTCGTGGACGTAAGGTTCGCTGAAGGGTGTCTGCCTCCGATCAACAATGCTCTCGAGATCATGATAGGCGAGAGACGTCTCGTGGTCGAGGTCGCCCAACATATAGGAGACAGTACGGCAAGATGCATCGCAATGTCTTCTACTGATGGTCTTAAGAGAGACTCCGAAGCAATCGATACAGGTAAGCCTATAAGCGTTCCTGTTGGACGTGAGACACTGGGAAGAATATTCAATGTCCTGGGTGAGCCTACTGACTTAAAGCCGGCACCGGCAAATGCTCCCCGTTGGGACATTCACAGACCTGCGCCCGAATATGCTAATCTCTCATCAAATAAAGAGATCCTCGAGACCGGAATCAAGGTCATCGACCTTTTGTGCCCTTATTCCAAAGGCGGTAAGATCGGTCTGTTCGGAGGTGCGGGAGTAGGTAAGACCGTGCTTATCATGGAACTTATCAACAATATCGCCAAAGAGCACGGCGGCCTTTCCGTTTTCACCGGTGTAGGCGAGCGTACACGTGAAGGAAATGATCTGTTCAATGAGATGAAGCAGTCAGGAGTTCTTGATAAGACCGCCCTGGTATACGGTCAGATGAATGAACCGCCGGGAGCACGAATGCGTGTTGCTCTGTCAGGCCTTACAATGGCTGAATACTTCAGAGATAACGAGGGCCAGGATGTGCTCCTGTTTATCGACAATATCTTCAGATTCACGCAGGCAGGTTCGGAGGTGTCAGCACTTCTCGGAAGAATGCCTTCAGCTGTAGGATATCAGCCAACACTCGCTAATGAGATGGGTGCTCTGCAGGAGAGAATCACCTCGACCGTAAACGGATCCATCACATCTGTCCAGGCTGTATATGTTCCTGCGGATGACCTGACCGACCCTGCGCCGGCAACGACATTCGCACACCTTGATGCCACTACGGTATTGTCCAGAAGCATCGCTTCACAGGGTATCTATCCTGCCGTTGATCCTTTGGAATCCACGAGCCGCATCCTGTCACCTGAGATCCTTGGCAGGGATCACTATGAGACTGCAAAGGAAGTTCAGCGTATAATCCAGCGTTATACGGAACTCATGGATATCATCGCGATCATGGGTCTTGATGAGCTGTCAGATGAAGATAAGGTGCTGGTAGAACGTGCGCGTAAGATACAGAGATTCTTATCACAGACTTTCCATGTATCCGAGAAGTTTACCGGTATCGAAGGCACATATGTGCCGCTGTCTGAGACCATCCGCGGTTTCCGCGAGATCATAGAGGGTAAGCACGATGATCTTCCCGAATCGGCATTCCTCTTCGTCGGAACGATCGATGAGGCTGTGGAAAAAGCTGCAAGAAGCGGTAAGAAGTAATGAAAACATTTGAACTCAAAGTCATAACGCCGAAGGGCGCTGTTATCGACAAACAGGTATCAGGTCTTTATCTCCGCGGCAGTGAAGGTGATCTTGCCATATTTGCAAGACACATACCTTTTGTAACAGCTGTCCGTGAAGGCAAGTGCACCATAGTCTACGATGATGCATCAGATGATACTGAAGCGGAGATCGGAGCAGGTATGCTCAATGTTACCCGTGATAATGTAACGCTTATTACCGAGACATGGAAAGCTTGAGCTGATTTTAATAAAATCCTGAATAGAACAGGGCTGCCTCATATGAGACAGCCCTTGTTGGTTTATGTTAACGGTTATATCAGACTTCGCCGATCGAACCGCTCTTATAGATAAATTTCTCTCCGGAATGGGCAGCAGAGTAAGCCTTTGCAGATTCAAACACTGCTTTCGCCCTGTTTAACTGTTCGATGTTATCCTCATCAAGGATACTGCAGATTTCTGATATGCCCTCGTTATTGAAACGGTTAAGGCCTGAATCAAGTTTTCCTGCACCATCGCGGAGAAGGAGGATCCCTTCAGTGAATTCGGGAATGCTGTCCTGAAGAGTAACGATACCATTGTAGAGTTCCGTTGCTCCGCTGCTCAAACTGTCCGCACCGGCTGCCAACTGTTCGGCACCGCTCTTAAGGGCAGAAGCACCCTGAGCACACTGGTCAACTCCGTCGGTATAGCTCTTAAGACCGATATAGAAAGCATTGTAACTGTCCAAAGATGCCTTAAGAGAGATAAGACTCTGGGCGCCTTCAGATGCTGCTGTTAACTTGGACTGTACGGTATCACTTGCCATGGCCTCGCTGATGGCTTTGTCGATCTGCTCATCGGTGTTCTTATCTATCAGGGCCTTGATCTCGTCACTGGACATCTGCTCATCAACTTTTTCCGCGATCAATGCCTGAACGGCATCGCCGGACATCTGGATATCAGTCTGTTCTGATACTGCCTGACGTATCTGTTCACTGTCTTTCTGCAGTTCCACCTGTTCGCTGATCATTGCTTTGATCTCGTCTGATTCCATCTGTTCATTTACTTTGGCATCAATAAGTGAACATATCTCCTCTGTGGCCATCTGCTGCTCTATTGCATTGTTTATCTCAGTTTTCGTGCTGTCATCCAGAGCATCGAAAGTGTCTTCGTCCAGACCTTTTGCAGCCAATACCTGAGATCTGACCTGATCTTTTACTGCAGATGTTACCTGCAGTGTGACCTGTGATCTGACAGCTGATGTAACCTGATCTGTTACTGCCGGCTCTGCCTGCTCCCAGACAGCATTTTCGACCTGTGATTCAACTTCGGCTCTAACTGCTTCGGTTACTCTTGAGGTGATATTATCTTTAACGGCACTTTCTACCAACGCATGAATCTCGGCTCTTTTTGCTTCGACTGCAGCCGTGACTTCGGATAAAGCCTGTGTATATACGGCGTTGTCATCAAGGGAAGAAATCAATGAGTTTAATACTTCCTGATAGTTATCGATAGTGAGGTCAGGACAATCAAGACCCGCATCACGGATCTGCTTGGTTGCTGTGTCGAGCAGTACATTGAAAACCTGTACTGCGCCGCCGACGATATCATCACTGTTTGAAGATAATTCATTAAGACCTGTACTTAATGAGTCAGCGCCTGCGCTTAGATCGTTTGCGCCTTTATCAAGTTCAGCGGTGCCGTTCTTTAATTCCAGTGCACCGTCCGCGAGTTTATCAGTTCCGTCTGACAGTTTGCCGCATCCGTCGTAAAGTGTGTCAAGGCCGCCGCAGAGAGCATCGGAGCCGTCGAGGATCTGCTTCATTCCATCTGAGAGCTTATCTGCTGATCCGCTCAGTTTTTCCGTATCTATATCAACATCATCTGTAATGTCGAATTCCGAGAGAAGATCCGGCAATGCGACAGACATTGTCATATCGAGTGCAAAATCTTCCACATCAGCGGTGATCTCCACATAATCCGTGAGTTTGTCTTCTATTTCTTTGATGTTATCGTTTGAACTGTCAGGATCTATCGCATCCTTAAATCCCGGGACGGCAAGGCCTACTACAAAGAATCTGCTGCCGTCATCAGTAACCTTGCCTGAGTTTACGGTGACATTGGAGAATTTTTCCTTATCGAGAACCATTCCAGACATCATGGTGACGGGAACTGTGATCTCTTCGGTCTTACCGTTGATGCTGATATTTGTTTTGACATGGTTGTCATAATCAAAACGGATGGTAACCTTTCCGCTCTTGCCTGCAAGATCTTCAGGCTTTATCCGGTTGCCGTTAAGATAATAACTGATCTTTACGCTGACGGGGATATCGGATTCTTCGCATCCGCTGAGCTCTTTAATGTTTCCTTCAGCATCGGAGATCACATAGAATGTCTCGCTGGTATTAACGGGTTTTCCGAAGTCGCCTGAATATGCGATCGTACTTGTGTCGTATTTGGCTATCGGATCAGCATCTTTGACATCATCCGTGGTGAATGCGCATCCGGCGATGTTTGCCGACATGGTCATTACAAGTAATAATGACAATGCTTTTTTCTTATCAATATTGTTTTTCATATTAATATGCCTCCTGATGTTTAACTTTTACTTTTTTATTCATTCCCAACGTTGTCGCGCATATGACTCTGTCAAAGACATAGAGCAGCGGAGGGAGTATCAGTATTACCGCGAGGACGGAGATAACGGCACCTCTTGCCATCAGCATGCACATGCTGCTGATTATGTCTATTTCAGAGTAAACCGCTACTCCGAATGTCGCTGCGAAAAGTCCTGAACCGGATACCAGAATCGACGGGATCGAAGTATAGAGCGCGGTGTGTACTGCTGTCTTTTTATCCTGCCCTCTGATCCTCTCGTTCTTATAACGTGTCGTCATGAGGATCGCATAGTCAACGGTCGCTCCCAACTGGATGGTGCTTATGCATATCGGCGCGATGAACGGCAGGCTCTGACCAAGATAGTGGGGAAGACCTAGGTTGATGAATATCGCGAATTCGATGACGGATATAAGTATCATCGGAAGGCTTATGCTCTTTTCTGCGAATGCGATGATGATGAAGATGGCGACGATGGATATTATGTTGACGACTCTGAAGTCCTTATCGGTAGTCTCGATCATATCCTTCATGCAGGGTGCTTCACCTATAAGCATTCCGGTGGGATCGTAATGCTTTAATATCATGTTCAGATTATCTATCTGATTGTTTACCTGATCTCCGGCTACTTTATATTCGGAGTTGATAAGGAACAGTTCCCATTTATCGTTCTCGAGGACACTCTTTAAGGAGTCCGGAATAATGTCTGAAGGAACGTCAGAACCTAACAGGCTCTCGAATCCGAGTATTGTTTTGACACCGTTAACTTTTTCCATCTCACGGATCATCTCTCTCTTTGTTCCTTCATCCAGAGAAGAGTCGACAAGGATCATGTGTGTTGATGCGATATCATACTCGTCACGGAGTTTGGAATTCGCGATAACATATTCCATGTCTTTGGGAAGGCATTCTCCCATGTCATAGTAAACTTCATTCTCCGTCTTTTTGTAACCGTAGAATGCAGGCGGAATAAGAAGCGCGAAAACAATGAGAAATACAGGGAACCCCTTGATCAGGTGACCGGCAAACTTTCGTGTGTCGGGAATAAGGGAACGGTGTGATACTTTGCTTAACGGTTTATCCAGCATCAGTATCAGAGCAGGGAGGACCGTAACGCATCCGATGACTCCTAATATGACACCCTTGGCCATGACGATGCCGAGATCACGCCCCATCGTGAAAGTCATGAAGCACAGCGCCATAAATCCCGCAACGGTCGTAACCGAACTTCCCAATACGGAAGTCAATGTCTCATTGATTGCCTGAGCCATTGCGGCTTTGTGATCTTGGTTCAGGGTTAACTGTTCATTGTAGCTGTGCCAGAGGAATACCGAGTAATCCATTGTTACTGCAAGCTGCAGTACGGCAGACAGCGCTTTTGTGATGTAACTTACCTCACCGAAAAAGTAATTGCTTCCGAGGTTTAAAAGTATCATCATTCCTATGGATGCCAGGAATACGAGAGGTATCAGCCAGTTATCCAGCAATAAGATCATTGCTGCAAGAGCGAGAGCTACTGCAATGCCGACATATATCGGCTCTTCTTTCTCGCACAGATCCTTAAGGTCTGTGACAAGGGCTGACATGCCTGCCACAAAACACTGTTTTCCGCAGATGCCGCGGATCTCACGTATGGCATCCATGGTAAGATCATCAGACGTCGATGTGTCAAAGAAGACAGCCATCATAGTTGAATTGTCTGTGTTAAAAGCGTTATAGAGTCTGTCCGGCAGCATTTCCATAGGGACTGACATGTCTGCAAAAGAATCGTACCAGACAACAGAATCAACATGATCGACCTGTTCGATCTCAGCCTTTAACCGGCTGACATCTTCAGGAGCCATGTCCTCCAATATGATCATAGAGAATGCGCCTTTACCAAAATTGGATAAGAGTTCGTTCTGGCCCTTAACTGTTTCCATGTCTTCCGGAAGGTAGTTGAGCATATCATAGTTGATGCGCGTGTTTACCATACCGAGTAAGGCGGGAATCATTAACAGTAATGTCAGGATCAGTACCGGGAAACGGTATTTAACGATAATCTTTCCCGTTTTCATTCACGTTACTTCCTTTCTTGCGGGCATTAGCCCTTTATCGATTGGAAGTATCGTATTTATTTCATACGAAATGAATGGTCATTAGACCGTGAGTATACAAAAATCAGACATTTTGCGTTTTTTGTTCGAAAACCGGTCAGGTGTTTTTGGCTCTGTCGAGCATCATCTCGGCAACACCCGAACGGAGTTCCAGAAATCTGATGAGTCTGTCACGTTCATCGGTCTTCATGCCGCGGTTGATCCATCCCATAACTTTGCCGAAGCATTCATCTTCATAAGAGTGAAGGATTATCATGCGGTCTTCTTCTGATATATCGTCAGCTTTGAAGAGTACTTTTCCGTATTCTGAGATAACATATTCGCATATGCGCCAGAGATGCAGCTCAAAGAGTGCTCTGTCTGCCGAACTGCAGACATGCCATATTATCTTTCTGTTCTGTTCAGCGAATTCCATGATAGCGAGCATGGCTGAATTGATTGAATCAACAGAAGGGTACCTAGCGATCAGTTCATCCGCTTTCTGTTCCACGATGTATTCTATAAGAGCCGGAATATCTTCAAAATGGTAGTAAAAAGTATTACGGTTGATATTACATTGATCAACTATGTTCTGAACGGTGATCTTGCTGACCGGTTCGTTCTCCAATAAAGTCATGAAAGCATCACAAATATATTGTTTTGTTCTGACTGCCATGGTGAGCACCTCTATTTTTTATAAATTATAATACAGAAAAAATGTCTTAAGTGTCTACTTTCAGAAATGAATCAGGACAAAATATATCGCCGGTGTCTACCGGCAGAAAAAAGAATTAAAGAAAAATATTTTTGGTGTCCACTTTTATTGACAGGTACAAAGTGGCTCACAAAAATGTAATCCGAGCTAAAAAGTGGCTCATAAAAATGTAAGATTGGAATAAAAGTGGCTCATAAAAATGTTGACCATCGTTGATTTCTTTGTTGGAGTGAAGCTGTTGGAGGGCTCTAATTATGTATTTGAAGCGCAAAACAGATGAATATTTAGAGGCTTGGTATAAGAATCCGGACAGAAAGCCTCTCATTGTTAAAGGTGCGCGCCAAGTCGGAAAGACTAAAACAATCAAAGAATTTGCCGGCAAATGATATTATAAAAATGTCCAAAAAATTTTTCCCGACCATCGAATAATCCGTATCAGTTATTCGTTAAGTAAGTAGATGCGGATAGAAAGGAGGCAAAAAAGATGACCGGCAGAGAACTCGAGCAGCTCTATAACGAAGCCTATAAGCCCGTTTACTGGACAGCCATGCAGCTTCTTAAGAATGAAGTGGATGCTGAAGATGTTGTCCAGGATACCTTTATCGCTTTTATCGAATCGTATTCGGATATCAAGGATACAAGTAAGGCTGTGGCTTTGCTCAAGAAGATCGCTGCAAATAAGTGTCTGGATCGTATTAAGCTCGCGAAAACAGACAATATGGATGAAGAGTTCTTTGATGCCGTTGAGGCCGTTCCGGAGGATTTCCTGCCTGATTCGATCATTGAATCAGACGCAATGCGCAAGATCGTCATGGACATTATCTGCAGCTCATTGTCTGATGATGTCAGAAGGACACTCGTGTTGTTCTATTTTGATGAGATGAGCACAAAGGAGATTTCTGAAAGATTGGGCATTCCTCAAGGTTCTGTTCTGAGCCGTCTTAATTTTGCCAGAAACAAGATTAAAAAGGAGGTCGAGAAGTATGAGAAAGAAAACAATACGAAGTTGTTCAGTATGGCTATGCCATTCCTGAGCAAGCTCTTTATGAAAGAAGCTGAGCAGGTGGCTTTTAAGCCTATGCCTGTAAGGCTCATGAACCTGTCCGCATCAGCAAAGGCTTCCACGCAGGGAGCCGGAACTAAGATTGCTGTGTCAGCAGCGAAGAAAGGAACAGGTGCAATGTTTAAGATAATATTAGGAAGTGTTGCTGGCGTGTTGGTTATCGGCGCGGCAACTGCCGGAATCATATATTTTGCAAATCAGAACTCTGCTGAGGAAAATATAAACCCGGTTGCTGTGTCAGAGGAAGAGGAGTCTTCCGTAATGTCTGACAATATTCCTGATAAGAGTGTTGTTGCTTCAGATACCGATGAGACGGCATCGGCAGATATCTTGTCAGGTCCTAATGCGGCTGTACTGACAGGAGTGCCTAAGATCGGTGGACAAGAAATATTATTGCCTTGTTCGGTTGCTGATCTGAAAGCAAAAGGCTTTAGCGTTGAAGATGGCGGAATGGTCATGGAAGGCAGTTCTATCATGATGTGCTACGACGGTGATGACTACTATGCGTTTACTTGTTATCTGTCCGGAACAAAGCAAGAAGGTGACATTGCATCCGATAACGATGAAGTAGTTGCAATCGAACTGTTCATGGATACGCCGTTGGATTTTCACGGCATAGTGATGGAAATGGATGAGAAAGATTTTGCACCCATGATAGGAATGCCGGCATATGTATCCGAGAAGGCGCTTTATTACGGGCACTACAGTTATTACATGGGTGATAACGGCATGGCTTATGAATTCTATTTCATGAATCTTACTGATTACCCCGAAAATCTGAAGCTGAACATGCTGATGATCGGTACGAAGGAATACATGGCAAGTAACAGAGATCTTGCAGAAGCGACCTGATCTCAAATCACAAAAAATAGTAATCAGTATTTGGCGCGGCAAATCCGCGTCTGTCTAAACTACGTCAAAATAAGGGAGAAAAGACAATGAAAAAAGTAAAAATCTTATCAGCAGTTTTGATTATGGCAATGCTCTTGGGAGCTGCAGGATGCTCAAAAGAAACCGGGTCAAATGGACCTGGTGAGACCGCTTCTGAAGTTGAAAATGAAGTTGAAAGTGAGATTGAAACTGAAGCTCCTGCAACTTCAGAATCTGCAAGCACGGAGCAGGTCACAGATACACCAGAAGATACCGGTGATGAATACATTGGTCATGAATTTGTTTTTGAAGAAAATATCGATCCTGATACAACATTTTTCGAGCATAGCGTCACTATCTATGGCACGGAGATAATGTTGCCGTGCACACTGGGAGACCTTAAGGCATTAGGTTACGAGCCATATATGGATGTATATATGGGCGACTTGGAAATGGACTATATGCTGAACGGAGAACCGGAGTTTGACATCCGCGTCATGTTCGAAGACCCGGAATTGGAAGTTGACGAAGAGGATGTAAAGGATCTTCCTGATGATATGCTCGTAGTAGCTATAAATGTTTACGGAGAATTTCCTCAATATGATTTCAATGGTGTTAAGAATGGAATGACCGAAGACGAGGTGTTATCAATCCTGGGTACTCCTGCTTACGAGCTTGACTTACGTGAAATGGGGCATGTTTACTACTATACGGATAAGGCAGGAAATGCATACTGTTTCTCATTCGCACACTTTGTCAACGAGACAGGACCGTTTGTGCTTAAGATGATCGAGTTTGGATCATATGACAGATTGGTCTATACCTGATCCGTGCCTGCAACGAAACCATTCCCGGCGTTATTCTAATGCCGGGAATGAGGCCTTGATGTACCTGGTGTTTATCTCCCGATGATCATGAGTAATTAATTCCGGATTATTGACATCATGATTAATGCATAATAAAACGACGCTGTGTCATTTTGATAAAACGCAGAACAAGGCGCGGAGGAAATACCATGCCCAAGGTCAGTGAAGAATACTATAAGAACAAGCGTAAGGAGATAGTTGATGCCGCATACCGTGTGTGCACAAAAAAGCCTATCTCGTCTGTTGAGATGAAGGACATCATAGAGGAGACGGGTTTCTCGCACGGTGTCGTATACAGATATTACAAGGATCTTGATGAAGTCCTTAAGGACCTGGTCATCACGATCAATGAGAACAACAGGATCGACGATAAGCTCGATGAGATATTGGGCAGGGCCGGGACGGACAGGTGGGAGAAAACTATATACGAGATTTGCGCCATGCAGGCAGATTACATGAAGGAAGTCGGAACGGATCTTCTGAAGGTGTCGATATACAGTGACATGCTCGCCATGACTGATCCTGAAAGAGCCATGAACATCGCGCGAAGACTCGGCAAAGACGAACAGAGCCCGCTTCTCTATGCGACGGTGGCAACTGAAAAGTTTTTAAAAGACGTTGTAAAACACAACAAGCTCAAACCCGCATCATCTGTCGATGAGATCATTCAGTTCATGATCGTTAATTACCATGGCATCCAGACGGGATACGTGCTCTCGGAATGCTTTAAGGCCCCTCAGGCTGCAATCAAGCACAAGGCTTAATCCTTTAGCTTAATCGCGAAAAGATAAAACCACATATGCCCGGAGCAAATGCTTCGGGCATATTTCTTTTCGGATTAATCAAATAAAACAGGCATGTTATAATTTATTTGTCTCAAGTTGAGCATTACAGGTAATGATATGGGGTAATGTCATGAGCAGGAAAAAACATAGTGTTGTAAAAACAGTGGTGCTTATTGTTGTAATAGCAGTTCTGGTATTCTTTTTGTTCCCCAGAAAGTGTCATCTTAAAGATGGCGGTACTGAAATCATTTCCAGTTTCCCATGGGGTGTGGGTATTGTTTATTCTATTGAGAACCGTCACTCCTTGCATAATGAAAACGGAAACACGTACTATGAGATCGGCACCATCGTTAAAATCTTTGGAATAGAAGTCTATAACGATGCACATGTTGATTATGATCACCCGCTTTCACAGTTAACGGATGAGGAGATAGAACGGGTATACGAAGCAATAGAGTCGCCGTCTGTTTGAAGGGAGAATACTGATGGAGCTGATAAAGAACAAACATTGTAAGACGGCGTTGTGCAGGCTGGTCCTGTTCATCTGTGCGGTCATGCTCGTTATCGTCAGTCTTCCTTATGCAGTATATGCAGATACGGATCCGCAGGTTGTCCGTGTTGGATATTATGAGAATGAAGTCTTCCAGGAAGGTGCGCAGGAAGGTGTTGTAAAGAACGGTTATGCCTACGAGTACTACCGCAAACTTTCCGAATATACCGGCTGGGAATATGAATATGTTTACGGTGATTTCAGCGACCTGTACCAGATGCTTTTAGACGGTGATATAGATCTGCTTGCAGGACTTGCATGGAGAGAAAACCGTGCTTCGATAATCGGTTATCCGAATGCGGTTATGGGTAATGAATCTTATTACCTTGTTAAGTCTGATGACAATGCGGATATCACGGCTGATCCGGTCACTTTAAACGGATGCAGGATCGGTGTCCTGGACAGTGCAATGGTCGGTGTTCTTGAGCAGTATCTTGAGAATAATCATGTAACAGCCGAGGTGGTTGTTTATCCTGATTACACGCAGCTGTTCGATGCCTTCGATTCTCGTGAGGTTGATGTTCTTGCTGCAGAGAGCGACGGTGCTCACGGAAGAGAGCATGCTGAAGTCCTGACTGTTTTCGGAACGTCAGATTACTACCTTTGCGTAAGCATCAAACGTCCTGATCTGCTGGCCGAATTGAATTCCGCACAGACACTTTTGGCTGCGGAAGAACCCAACTATCTTAATACGCTTCGTGCCAAATATTATTCCGTCAGCGTTACGGCGAGAGCTTTTTCGCAGACTGAACGTGAATGGATGAATGAGCACACCACGCTGCGTGTCGGCTATCTCGAGAACTATCTGCCTTACAGCGACACGAACGATAAAGGTGAAGTTACGGGTATAGTCAAAGACATTATTCCTGCGATAATGAATCCGCTCGGACTTCAGGATATCGAGGTAATCTACATAGGATATAAAAGCTACGATGATATGGTTGCCGCTGTGTGCGCGGATGAGATCGACGTGGCTTTCCCTGTAGGCGGCGGTCTGTACTATTCAGAAGAGAACGGAATCTATCTGTCAAACCCGGTTTCATCATCTCCTGCGGAGCTTGTTTACAGGGGCGAATTCAGCGAAAAGACGACGGAGCATTTTGCCGTTAACGAGAATAACCGCATGCAGTATTATTTTGTGCTTACGAATTATCCTGATGCGGAGATCACTTTCTATCAGTCAAGCGAAGAATGTCTTGATGCCGTGCTCGCAGGCAAAGCAGGCTGCGCCACGCTGAACGGATTAAGAGCAAACGATATTTTGCGCAACAAAAAATACGAAGACTTATCTCTTTATCAGACAAGTTATAACGATGCCAGATGCTTCGGTGTAAAGATCGGTAATGAAGGACTTCTCAAGCTCCTCAACCGCGGAGTAAACGTGCTCGGAGACGATTACGCACCGAGCATATCGTACAGGTATACAAGAGGATTGTATTCATACAGTTTTCTCGATGCACTGCGCGACAACATGGCTCTGGTCGGCACCTTAATTCTTTTAGTTGCCGCAGTGATCGTATTCCTGTTGTTCCGTGACGTTCAGCGCAAGAAACATGAAGTTGAAGAAAAGGAAACGGCACGTAAGGAACTCGAGGCTAAAAACACGGAGCTTGCTGACAGCCAGAAAGCTTTGTCTGATGCACTTATCTCCGCCGAACATGCAAACCGCGCGAAGACAGCGTTCCTTAACAACATGTCCCACGATATTCGTACTCCGATGAATGCCATTGTTGGTTTTACCGCGCTGGCCGCTTCCCACATCGATAACAAGGAACAGGTGCAGGATTATCTAGGAAAGATATCGGTATCCAGCCAGCACCTTCTGGCGCTCATAAACGATGTATTGGACATGAGCAGGATCGAAAGCGGAAAAGTAAATATCGAAGAGACAGAAGTGCATCTTCCGGATGTTATCCACGATCTGAGAACGATCATCCAGTCCAACATTGCATCCAAGCAAATGGAGCTGTTTATCGATACTCAGGATGTTATCCATGAGGATATCATTGCTGATAAACTCAGACTTAATCAGGTGCTTCTGAATATCCTGTCCAACGCGATCAAGTTCACTCCTGAAGGCGGTACGATCAGTTTCCGTGTTATTGAGAAACCTTCGTCAAAGGAAAATATTGCTGATTTTGAATTCCGTATTAAAGACAACGGAATCGGCATGAGCGAAGAATTCCAGAAGACTTTGTTTGAAGCTTTCTCCCGTGAGAAGACAAGCACTGTCAGCGGTATTCAGGGTACGGGTCTCGGCATGGCGATCGCCAAGAATATCGTGGACATGATGGGCGGCGAGATTACGGTTAATTCTGTTGAGGGCAAGGGCAGCGAATTCATTGTTGAGATTCCGTGTAAGATCAGCAACGTCTCTCAAAAGTTTGAACCGCTTCCGGAACTGCAGGGCCTTCGTGCGCTTGTGGCTGACGATGACGTGGATACATGCCTTTCTGTCTGCTCCATGCTTCGTGAGATCGGCATGAGACCTGACTGGACAAATTATGGAAAAGAAGCTGTTATTCGTGCCAAGGATGCAATGAATCAGGCTGATGAATTCAAGGCTTATATTATCGACTGGCAGATGCCTGATCTTAACGGTATTGAAACAGTGCGCAGAATTCGAAAAGTTATTGGAGACAGCACGCCGATCATCATCCTGACTGCATACGATTGGGCTGATATAGAAGATGAAGCAAGAGAAGCAGGCGTAACCGCATTCTGTTCCAAGCCGCTGTTTATGTCAGAGCTGAGAAGAGTCATGGCTCAGCCGTTTATGGCAGATAATGAAGAAACGGCAAATGAGAATAGTGAACAGGAATCAATGCCTGATTTTTCAGGCAAACGTGTTTTGCTTGCTGAAGATAATCAGATGAATCAGATCCTTGCTGAAAACATCCTGAAGAATGTAGGTCTTGATGTCGACATCGCCGGTGACGGAACAGAGGCAGTCGAAAAGATGATATCCTCTCCTGCAGGTTACTATGACATTATCCTCATGGACATTCAAATGCCCAAGATGGACGGTTATGAGGCGACTCGTAAGATTCGTGCTCTGGACGATAAAACGAAGTCTTCAATTCCGATAGTAGCCGTTACGGCGAACGCCTTTGAAGAGGACCGTCAGATCGCTATGGATGCAGGCATGAACGGCCATCTTGCGAAGCCATACGATGTTCCTGCGATCATGAAAACACTGAAAGAATTGATAGGTTGAAAGAGGACGTTAAGATGCATATCGAAAGACGCGGCGTGGAAGTATTTCCCATTACGATCGCACAGCATTTAGAACTGCTGAAGAAATGCGGTTTCCGCTCTGTGAATGTCTTGTGGACATCCTACTTACAGGCGGGATTCTGGGCGATAAAGTAGAGTGTTTCTCTGTGATGTTTTTACAGATATCACAGGTGATATAATTATCCCGTAACATGCAAAGATAAAAACGCAACGCATACCGTAAGATATGCCAGAGCCGGTAGGTAGCCCGGCCGTCCTGTTATACAGGGTAAGTAACCTGCCCCTCCGGGTTGTCCGTTCTTTGCTCATCAATCTTAAAGGAGGGATTGTCATGGGCAAGATACGTTGCAGCCTGACGGTGTATTTTGAGGAGCCCTTTTGGGTAGGCGTTTTCGAACTGATCGAGAACCGGAAAATTTCTGCAGCACGTGTGGTTTTTGGTGCTGAACCGAAAGATTGCGAACTGTATGAATATGTTCTCAGATACTACACAGGACTTCATTTCAGCCCGGCTGTGGACACTGTTGTAAAAGACATTGCAAAGAATCCCAAAAGGATTCAGCGAGAAGCACGAAAGCAGACTTTGGAGACCGGTATCGGTACCAAGTCGCAGCAGGCGATCAAATTACAGCAGGAGCAGAACAAACAGGAACGTAAGACCAGAAGCCGTGAACAGAAACTGGCAGACGAGAAGCGTGAGTTTGAACTGAAACAGCAAAAGAAAAAAGAGAAGCACAGGGGGCACTGAGCCCCCTTGCTGATCTTAAAAAATGGGGAGGATTAAAACATGACTTTTCAATACTTGTTTGGCGAAACAGACACGTACATTCAGGCCGGTTTATTGCTGATAAGTTTGATCTTTGCAATATTGGGAACTTTTACCTCTGATACTGCAAGGGGAAAGAAGCAGCTTGGAATCTCTTTGATCTTTGTCATTATCTTCCTTATGTTTATGCTGTTCGAAATATTCGCATACGGCATAGGTCAAGGTTAATGAGAAAAATAACAGATAAAGGAATTCAGGAAATGATACAGGTAAAACGTGTTGATGAAATAGATGACAGGATCGGTGAATTCATTAATCGTGAATTCACTGTTTTTGCAGAAGAAAGCGGAGTTGTTCTTAACTTCGATGAATTCTGTTTTGTGGCTGAGGATGATGATGGTCAGCTTCTCGGTGCGATAACCGGACGCGCATACTATAACGAAGTCCATATCGGAGATCTGATCATAGGTAAGGACAATAGAAAGTCAGGAATCGGAAGCCAACTCGTTAAAGCGGTCGAAAATGCTTATAGCGGCAAAGGCTACGAAAAGATCACTCTGACCACATTTGGTTTTCAGGCTCCTGGGTTTTATAAAAAACTCGGGTATGAAACAGAGTTTGTCCGCGTCGATAAGGATCCAAAACTCAGCAAATATTTTTTGGCTAAACCTTTGGAAGCTTGAAGGAGACAGGATAGATGATTACACATACAGGAACTCAAACGATCGAGACGGAACGTTTGATACTCCGCAGGTTTGAATACTCGGATATTGATTCAATGCTCCGCAACTGGATTGCTGATGAAAAGACACAATGGGATTACGGCGAACCGTATTATTCTACTCCTGATGCAGTGCGTGAACTTTTCGATACGAAGTATATTGTTTCCTATTCAAAGGATGATTATTACCGCTGGGCAGTAATAGAAAAAGAGACAAAAGAATGCATCGGACAGATCGCGTTTTTCACCATGGATACAAACAACAGACATGCTGAGATCGAGTATGTTATCGGACCTACATTCCAAGGAAAAGGATATGCTACCGAGATGACGAAAGCTGTTATTGCATTTGGTTTTGAAAAGCTGAATCTTCACAGGATTGAGATCGACTGCAGGACGGAAAACGAAGCATCACGAAGAGTAATCGAAAAGTGCGGACTGACATATGAAGGCACATTCCGTGATTTCTTCTGGCGTAAAGATCACTATGAAGGAAGAATGGTTTTCTCGATCTTAAAGCAGGAAATGAATTAGACTGAAAAATGGGGAAATAGGATATGGCTATAACAACAAAACAATTTCAAATATTGACGGATATAAATCTTGTATGGGATTTTCTGGTTGATATTTACGACAGGAAAAATGGCAGCGGTATGCCTGCTCCGTTTTTTGAGCATGCGATCCGTGCGTCATGGATGGATGCATCTTATTCGCATCTGGACAGATTGTGGTTTGATGGTGATAAGGTAGTTGCTTTTGTTTATTATGAGGCACCTGTAACTGACATTTATTTCGCAGTTCGAAAAGGTTACGAATCTCTTGCCGACGATCTGATGGAGTATGCAGTTACGACTATGCCAAATTTCGACGGCAACCAGCAATTTGTTCTTTTCAACGGACAGGAATTCTTAATGGAGTCTGCTAAAAAGCACGGATACAGTATGGTATTTGAATACGAGAGCCGTGTGTTTGGTTTTGAGAATGAACTGAATTACGAACTGACTGATGGATATCATTTTGTTGAGCCTGAGGATGTTGATGTTTTAAAGCTGTCCAAGCTGTGCTGGTATGGGTTTGACCACGGCGAGAACCAAGCTTTTACTGATTGGGATAAGTATGATGACAGCAATGACTGGACGCCCGCAAAATCGCATAAGGACTGCGTAGCAGAATGGATGGCGCCGTCACCTCATTCAACACATGAGTACGACGTGGTTATTGCGGATGAAAACGGTGAGTATGCATGCTTTTCCGGAATGTGGTGGATTCCGCAAAATAAGCTGGCTTATATGGAACCGTTATGCACCGCTCCTGAGCACCGCAGAAAGGGACTTGCCGCAGCTGCTCTCACAAAGCACTACCGCAGAATGAAATCTCTCGGCGCGACACATATGTCAGGTGGCGGAGATCCGTTTTATGAGAAAATCGGATATGGAAAAGGATTCCATTTTTCGTACTGGAAAAACATCGGACATCATACAAAGTGAGCCGCTGGAGCGGATAAAGATCATTATGTGAGGCAATCAGAGGATGATAAGATACGTTGATCAGATTACAGCAGAAGAATATATGAACCTGCAATGGATCAGTGGTTTGTTGCAGAAAGTTAAATCAGCAGATTGTTTGAATAAAGAAAGATGAAAAGTGAAATGTTTGAGCTAAAAGGAACGTGGGACGGAGCTTTACGGTCTGAAGAAGAACTGGAATTAATAGACAAAGAAAAAGCTGACGAAGCCTTTAAGACTCAGAAAAAGAAGATGGATGATTTCCTGTGTAAAAAGGGCTTTGTAAAATACAAGACCGGTTCATACTTAAGAAGAAATAAGCTTGATATATTGGAATTTATCGGTCTGCAGAAAGACCACTTTGGCTCGAAAACATTTACGGTCAATTATGCACTTATACCCTTATACACGCCTCATGACTTCTTTTATTATGATTTGACAGACAGGCTCGGAAAACTGATCAGGAACAGGGATACCTGGTGGGATTACGCAGATGATGAGATTGCTGAGATCAGTTTTCGAAATGTCATGGATGCAATAGAAATATTTTTGTTGCCATGGTTTGAAAAAATGGAATCCGGAGAATCACTTAAGGAAGAACTGTTGCGTAAGAATAAGATACGCGAGAGCTATGGAGGAGATGCTGAGCATTACTGTTATTGGTTGGATGCGTTAGACAGCGAAGAAGATTTCACGGAAATAATAAACCAGAATATTAGAAAGTTTAAACTGCCAAAGCAATTGCAATAACTGATTCTATTCAACTGCATAGGTGAGGAGCTTGGCATACCTTACTGATGAATTTGGCAGGTATATATAACTTGCCTGCATAGTGTTAAGCGGGTGCAATATTTGCACCAAAACTTGACAAGCTGGTGCAAATATTGCACTATTAAAATGAAACTGGTGCAAACTGTGCATTCGATTGTTGGGCGAGGTGCAAGATGAGTAAGGTTAAAGAACTGAGATTAGAAAAAAAGTTAACACAACAGCAAGTGGCAGATCTGGTAGGTATTTCGCTTAGGTCATATAAATCGTATGAGAACGATAAAGATAAAGAAGGCACTATCAAATATGCTTACATTTTGGATAAGCTCAAAGCTTTGAATCCTATAGATGAGGAACACGGCATTCTGGATATGGATTTCATCAGAGATAAGTGCAAAGAAGTATTTGATGAATATCCCGTGCACTATTGTATTTTGTTTGGATCTTATGCCAAAGGAAAAGCAACTGAATCTAGTGATTTGGACCTTTTGATTTCATCTGATGTGAAAGGACTTAAGTTTTATGGGTTAGTTGAAAAACTCAGATTAGCCTTACATAAGAAAGTAGATGTACTTAATTTGGATCAGCTTAAGGATAATCTTAAACTAACTGATGAAATACTAAGGGATGGTATTAGAATTTATGGATAATACTAAGAATGATCATTACTATCTGGAGAAGATAAAGAAAGATATTGCTTTTATAGTAATTCATATGAAGAATTCATATCATTATTTCCTGTGGGGATGTAAAGAGAATGTTTAACCGCCGAACCCGTAGAATGCGCCCACAGATAAGTAGGTACAGCCAAGGAAGAACACTGATACGATCAAAGTAATGATCAGTCTCAGAAAGACCCTTAACAATTTCAATTTTTTAGGCAACGGTTTTATCATCATAAAAGCCGAAAAGCTGATGACGAAGACCAATGAATTAATAAGCATGACATTGCTTATGGCTTCCAGCGTATTCCAAAAAGCCGGCGGAGCACCGTCAAAAGAATGTCCGTGGATTTCAGCATTTATAAGGTAAGCAAGCCAGCACAGTCCGAAGACGGCTGTGCATATGATCGGCAGTTTGGTTCTTACAAATCTTAAGGCTTTAAGCATCGTACTTTTTAATCTATCCATATTCTTAATATACCATGTTCTTCTCGTGAGCAAACACTGTCTAAGAAGGTTTCGTCCAACCGATATTTTGTAGAAGGCGGAATTCTGGTTTATAATAATAAAGTATTTTTGCGAGAAGTTTGGAAAACTTCGGAATAAAGGGAGGATAAAATAATGAAAAAGAGGATTGCAGTCTTTGTGGCGGCAGGCATGTTGCTGACGGCAACATCATGCTCTAAAGCACCTGTGGAAAAACAAAAGGAAACTCAACCGGAAACAACCGTAACATCAACAACGCAAAGTGAAGAGTCTGCTTATGTACCTGACACTGAAAAGCAGTATTCTTCTGATGTTGATGCTCAGATTGAGATCATAGCCAACAGTTATGGTTTCATAAAATCTGATTATTCAGCGTATTTAGAAGCATATTCATTACCGTCGTTTGCGGTTGCGGATCTGAATCACAACGGAAGGTTGGAGGTTATCGTTTCCGCAATTACAACTTCGGGTGCGTTATCAAATACGTTCTATTATGAGATTTCAGAAGACTATTCGACATTGGAAAGACTCAGGGTTGACGGCGAAGACAAGTCAGATGAAGCCGGAGATTTTCTCATGTCCCAAAACAATGAAGACCATACGTCGTTATATGCCTGTTATATGAAAGACGGCGAATACTATTATCTGTTGGAAGACGTTTACAACGGCGGATGGTCCTACAAGTTCCTGATGTATTATGCTTATTCATTCACCAACGGTGTTACCAGAAATTTTGTCGGCGGCTGCGAATTCAGCGCCGAGCTGGTTGATGATAAGACTGTTGTTAACACATGGCTGCGGGCACCGTATGTCTTATTCGACAGCGATGAGTCATATCTGGAACACTTGAACACATTCTGGGATGATTATGAGAAGCAGTCTTCCTGTGAGATCAAGTGGATGGAATTAAGTGATGATACAGACTTTGCTGCTGCAGTTGCAGAATCCTACGATGGTTTTAATCCCAATTCCAGACATCAGGCAACGATCACTTATGACTACCACTATTTCTTCGATCCTATTTGGGCAGGTGACGACAGCACTGAATGCGAATATGTAATTCAAGATTCGTAATAGGGTTGCATGAAGAAAAAACTTAAGGTTGTAATACTTACTGCAAGTTTTTTGCTCGCTCTCGCAGTGCTCTTAGCTTGTCTGCTTTATTTCGGAGTGATACATATCAATAACCCTGAAATAAAAGGACTTACGGTACGTGGTGTTGATGTTTCTTCCTATCAGGGAAATGTCGATTGGCCTGTGCTGGCCGCTCAGGATGTAGATTTTGCTTATATAAAAGCTACTGAAGGTTCATCTTCACAGGACCCGTATTTCAGTCATAACCGGCAGGGTGCGTCGAAAACAAATATCAAAGTTGGCGCTTATCATTTCTTCAGTTTTGAATCTGCAGGTTCTACACAGGCTAAGAATTTTATCGATACGGTCGGAACTGCTGATGATATGCTGCCTCCTGCAATAGATGTTGAATACTACGGAATTTTCACTTCGGCAGAAACTATCGATGTTGATGCGGTCAGGAAAGAACTCAGGATAATGGTCGATATCCTGACAGATGAGTACGGCGTAAAACCGATTATCTATGTCAGCGAGAGTTCTTACAGGACAATTGTTCAGGGTTATTTTGAAGACTGCGGTTTGTGGTACAGGAGTGTTTACTCCGGTATACCTGTTGATGTCGATTGGGTGTTCTGGCAGTATTCGAACAGACACAGGCTCAAAGGTTACGACGGTAAAGAAGTTTATATCGATATGAATGTCTTTTCCGGAAACGAAAATGAATTAGCTGAATACACTATATAAAAGTTAATCTTAATCAGTCAGCAGTGCGCGGTATACGATATCTTCGTATTCCGCGTATTTCTTTGCTTTCAAAAGGCGCTTGATATCACGTTCGTTGCCGTCGAAAAGGAACTGCCAGTAAGTCCAGAGTTCCCTCATCTTATAAAGGACATTAATATCGGGTGAGATGTTCTTCTGATACTCATGGTAAAGGGTGTCATGAAGTTTCCTGAGTTTTGTGAAGTCAGTCTCTGTTGTGAATCCTTTGAGCTTGTCAGCAAGAGACGGATCGGATATGAGACCTCTTCCCAGCATTACGGGGTCAAGACCGCTTTTAAAACGGCCTGTAAGCTCGTCGTAGTCTTTAACGGTAAAGATGTTTCCGTTGTATACGAGAGGACATTTGGCGTGCTCCAGAGCATATTCAAAGTATTCTCTTCTGGGTTCTCCTTTATAGAAGTCTGATCTTATCCTTGGGTGTACTATCAACTCGCTTACGGGGAAAGCATTGAAGATCTCAACAAGATCGTAAAACTCGTCAGGATCGTAGTAGCCGAGCCTCGTTTTAATGGATATCTTCATTCCGTCAGATTCGGCATAAGCATAGATGTCATCTAAAAACTTTTGAAGTGCCAATGTCTCGGGAAGGAACCCCGCGCCTCTGCCTTTCGCACAGACAGTTCCTGAAGGGCAACCGAGATTAAGGTTCAATTCGTTATATCCCATTGCCTTAAGCTCTTTTGCGGCTTCAATAAAGTACTGTGATTTACATGAAAGGATCTGGGGGACAAGATTGAGTCCGGTGTTGTTTTCGGGAGTGAGCTCTTTTCTGTCGCGCGGTGTCAGCGGGCATTTTTCGGAAGGCGAGATAAACGGCGCAAAATACTTGTCTATGTGACCGTAGAGTCCCTCATAGATATTGCGGAATCTATGATTTGTAATGCCTTCGAGCGGCGCGAAATATATCTTCATCAGATCCTGATTCCTTCGTGACAGATTGAATATATTCTATCCTTAATTCAGAAGAATTGGAGGATTAATACAAACCTTGAGGGTGTGGTAATATTATTCAATCAATTATTAGGGGGCTGTTCTATGTTCAGAGAGATGAGACGATTCAAACAGCAGGTAAGTGAAGAGGAGTGTATCCGTGTCTTAAAGGAACAGCCCAGAGGAGTCCTTTCGATGATAGGCGATGACGGATATCCTTATGGCATTCCTCTTGATCACTGGTATTGCGAAGAGAATGGCAGGCTTTATTATCACGGCGCCAAAGAAGGTCATAAGATCGATGCAATAACCAAATGCGACAAGGTCAGCTATTGCGTTATGGATGAAGGTTTTCGAAAAGAAGGCGAATGGGCTCTGAACATAACCTCGGTCGTCGTTTTCGGCAGAATCAGATTTGTTACAGATCAGGAACTGAAAGTGAAGATAGGAACAAATTTGTGCCGAAAATTCTCTGATGATGAAGAATACATAAAGCATGAGGTTGAATTTGCGCTTCCGAGAGCTCAATGCCTCGAACTGATTCCTGAACACATGACCGGCAAGCTGGTAAACGAGTCATGAATAGAGGCAGAATATGAAGTTCAAGCTTGATATTAAGCGGATAATTATTTGTTTTCTTGCCGTGTTCGGGATGGGATTCTTTCTCTCGTTTCTGATGCTGTGCGGACTCGGTACAGACCCTTGTTCCTTTATGAACAAAGCAATCTCCCTTAAGATAGGAATGCTCTTCGGCACATGGCAGCTTATCATTAATGCCGTCATGCTCGTAATCGTCATATTCTGGGACAGATCGAGTCTTGGTTTCGGAACAGTATTTAACATGGTCCTTGTAGGTTATTACGTGGACTTCTTTGACTGGGTATGGAGTAAGACGATTCCTTCTCATATATTCACAGATAACATTACAAGGTGGCCTGTATTTCTCGGTGCGCTTTTGTGCTTTATCATCAGCGCGGCCGTATACATAAATTCAGATATGGGTGTTGCACCTTACGATGCACTGCCGAAGATAATCACGCAAAAGGTTGCCGACAGATTTCCGAAGTTCCCTAAGATGCTTGTCCGTATGGGGTGGGATTTTGCGGCCATTCTTGTCGGAATCCTTGCAGGAGGAACACCTGTTGTGGGAATATTATTAATGGCAATCTTCTTGGGGCCTGCAATAAGTCTTGTGGGTAAACTGTTTTTCAGCAAACAGAAGAAAACTAAATAATCCGGAGGTGCTGTATGGCATACGATCTGCACATTTTCAGAGGAACCAACTGGTGGGAAGGAACAAATGCACCGGTTACCGAAACGGAATTGCTTTCAGTCAGCGGTGTTGAAAAAATGGGCGAGATCTCAAATGTTAATCCTCAGTCGGGTGTTTCAATTAAGATGAATGCAAACGATATGTTTTCGTATAACGGTGCTGCAATAAGGTTAAGGAAGGGAATGCTTACTGTTGCTGCCCGTAATGAAGATGCCGTTGAGACCATAAGACCTCTTGCACAGGCTCTGGGCGCCGTAATACAAGGCGATGAAGGCGAGATGTATTGATCAAAAAATGGGGAGAAGGAAATGGATAGTTTTATTGATGCTTTACTGAGTGAGAAGACGGATAAGATACCTGATGAGTACGATTGGTTCGCACCGCTCTTAGGTGACTGGGACTGCGATTATTTCGACGAGTACGGCGGCCGGAAAAGATTTGTAAAAGGCGAGTGGATCTTCAGGAGAGTTCTTGAGGGCGCAGGCATCCAGGATGTTTTTATCTTCCCTTCGAGAGCAACTAAGGAGGGACAGCCGCAGCCTGACGGCGAATACGGTTCTTCGTTCCGTATGTTCAATGCAAAAGATAAGTGTTATGACGTCTGCTATACGTGCGATCACTGCATGAAGAGACTTACCTTTACAAAAGAAGGAGATAAGCTCGTAGGAATAGTTCTTGATCAGGAGGATACCTATTGGATCTTTTCGGATATCACAGAAAACAGTTTCAAATGGGAAAACGTCATGATCAAAAAAGACGGCACAAGGATCCAGGATTGCGAGATCCGCGGCAAGCGTATTTAACTTAACTAAATGGATAATGAAGAAATCATTGAGATAAATAAAGCCTATTGGGATCAGCACGCTGATCTTTGGTTTGGCACGACGGCGCTTCCCAAATACGGAGTGCGTTTTCCTACAGAAGATGACCTTCATTTGTTCGGCGACGTAAGCGGCAAGAAGATGCTCGAGATTTGCTGCGGAAGCGGCCATTCACTTCTCTATAACGCGGCAAAAGGCACAGGTGAATTATGGGGTGTCGACCTGTCTCAAAAGCAGCTGGATAATGCTTCAAAACTGCTTGGAGAAAACGGTTACAGTGCAAAGTTGATCTGCGCAAAGATGGAAGATGATTTAGATGTTCCGAAGCATTATTTCGATTATGTTTATTCTATCTACGGTATAGGATGGACAACGGATCTTCAGGGAACTCTTGATAAGATTGCATCTTATCTTAAGAAGGACGGCATCTTTATCTTCAGCTGGCATCACACACTTCATTACTGTATCGCATGGTCCTGTGATGAGAGAAGTGATGTCATAGAGAATGATAAGTTTGTGATGACCAGAAGTTATTTCGACGAATCGTATTTTAAAATGCCGGTCCATGACAGTGAGATCGTGCTGTGCAACCGTAAGATATCCACGTATATAAACGCACTGGCAAAAGCCGGGTTTGTAATAGAACAGCTCGTTGAAGAAAGTGATACCGATTCTGAAGAAGCAGCAGACAAAACAGACCTGAAAACCAGAAAAGCGGAAATGCTGCCGATCTCGTTTTGCATTAAGGCCAGAAAACTATAAATTTGCACTTCGGGTGCCTGCGTAAAAGAGCAAATCTCTAAGGCGGTATTTCCGCCTTTTATTTTGCCTGATGCTGTAAAGAAACAAGTAAATTGTATAATGGGTCTTGGATATATAAGGAATGACGATCGGGGGATCAAAGGAATGAAAAAAGTAATAGCCGCTCTCATGACGGCAGTCATGGTGCTTGGAATAACTTCCTGCAAGAAAGACCTGAAGACTAAGACCAATATTGAGAATGAGATCTCTAAGCTTCAGACCGTTGACGGAAACATATGGATAAATACCGATAAGGAATATGAGAACATGGTAGATGTTCTTCTTTATCAGGCACAGGAAACTGAGCTCAGAGGTTCTTTGATAGTTGCGACTGATGATGAAGTCATCTTTGCATCAGGCACGGGGCTTCTCGATAATGATGGTAACGAAGTCTCGCTCTACACGACATATGAAATAGGTTCCATAACAAAATCTTTTACTGCTGTATCAATCATGAAACTTGTCCAGGAAGGCAAGGTTTCCTTGGATGACACGCTCGAAAAGTATTTCCCTGAATACAGCGACTGCGCTTATTACGACAGGACATCCAAGGTAACCATAAGCAATATGCTTCATATTCGTTCCGGCATTCCGGATTATGTTAATGAGCCGACACTGTTTTTCGATGCCGAGACGATAATGAATGCTCTTGGATATGACGCAGAGTTTATGTCCGAAGAAAGCATAGTTCATCAACTGTATAACTCGGTTGACGATGATACAATCATGAGGAGTGTGTTCTCATGCAGGCCTAATAACGAACCTGATACGGAGTTCCAATACTCAAATACGAACTATTTTATTCTGGCGGTAATACTCGAAAGAGTTACAGGCAGATCCTATGAAGAGTATTTGACGGAAGAGATATTCGAGCCTTGCGGAATGAAGGATACCACCTCGATGAGCTTTGGCGATATAACAGCTTCGATCAAGGATGATGCATGGTATATCGAGCCGTGCCAGACCAAAGGCTGCGGCGACATCCATTCAACAGTTGTGGATCTTCTGAGATACGACCGTGCATTGTTCGGAGGTTATCTTTTGAACGATAAGACCATGGAAGAATTCTTCTATCAGATCGACGGTTATGCATGCGGCTTTTTCAAGGAGAAGGAAGACCTTATCAATCACGGCGGTTCGACTCACGGATTCCATACGGAGAACTACGTCATAGAACGCAACGGCAAACATCTTTACATAATAATGTTTGCAAATCAGAAGGAAAATACCGCGTTTATGATATATAAATATCTGAACCCTTTATTTGAATCAGAAGACTAAAGGTAGAAATATGGACAACGAAAAACTGATAAAAGATGCAATAGAATACGTTTCAAAACTGCTGGAAAATAATGCCGGCGGACACGATGCCGCTCATTCTTTGCGCGTGTATAATAACGCGCTTGCTATCGCAGAAAATGAACCCGGCTGCAATCTGACAGTCGTGTCTCTGGCTGCCATTCTTCACGATGCAGATGACCATAAACTGTTTGATCATGAGAACAATGAAAACACACGTGAATTTCTGAAGGAGAACGGTGTTTCG
This sequence comes from uncultured Saccharofermentans sp., assembly GCA_905234715.1. GTDB lineage: Bacteria > Bacillota > Clostridia > Saccharofermentanales > Saccharofermentanaceae > Saccharofermentans. The sequence continues at coordinate 50,983 of CAJOJI010000001.1, read as the reverse complement.
GATGAGCTGACAGAAGAAATCTGCCGTGCAATTAATTCGGTGTCTTTCAGCAAAAACCGCGGGAAGAAGCCTGAGACAATTGAGAGCATGATAGTTCAGGATGCCGACAGGCTGGATGCCATGGGCGCGATTGGAATTGCGCGCACTTTTGCTTACGGCGGAGAACACGGAAGAAGCATCGTAGAATCAGTTCAGCATTTTCACGACAAGCTCCTTTTGCTCAAAGATGAGATGAATACAGAGACAGCCAAAAAACTTGCTGAATCGAGGCACTCGTTTTTGTTGGAATACCTTTCTCATTATGATGAGGAAACAGCGTCAAAATGAGCTGAAACGGGCCTTGTTGATAATCCCTTTCATGAAGACTAAAATCATCTTATGAATAAGTTGATAGCAGATGAGGATCTTACATTTGAAGCGCTTCAGGACGATCCTGAGGTTGCTTTGATAAGCGACGAGGTCGGTTCACGTGAAGAACTGATCGAGTCTTTCATGAAATATCTTAAGCTTTCAAGAGGTAACAGAAGATTCTCGGATTACTATTCCGTAAAACTATTCGGATGCACCGTTCCGAATATGTTCTTTACGATGAGCTACCGCTTCAAGTTTGAATCACCGGTTCCGGTTAACGAGACGTTCCTGGTATCAGAGCCTGACCTTTATTACAACAAGAAAGCGTTTGACGACGGTGATGTGAATCTCTGTTTTGTCATCGGTTATTCCGGCTCGGGCAAGTCACATCTCACAAGAGAATACGAGGGTGAAGGAATAGAGAAAGTTGAGCTCGACGATCTTGTCTGTGCCAAGGACCACTTTACCCTGAAACAGCTTAAGGACATGGGTGATCTCCTCTATTCATTCTTCACCGGAGAGGGTTCTAAATACTATATCACGCGTGATGAACGTCCCGTGTTTGGAAATCACGGGGAAGTGTTCGTGGAGTTCATTAAGTTTGCATGCGGATACGCCGCAGAACATAAAGATAAGAGATTCATTCTCGAAGGAATATGGACCTATCTGTTTTTTGACGATCCTTCCAAGTTCGACGGCTATGCTGTTTTCATGAAAGGCACATCGCTTGTTAAATCAAAGTTCAGAAGGATGATAAGAGAATCCGGGAATAATATCTCGACGTCTCTGGACAGATTTTTCGACTTCGGAATATATGCTGCCGACACGACGTTCCGTGATATTAACGTCGATAAGTGGAGACGTCATTTCGAGAAGAAAAATGCGACGGTAATCAAGCTTGAAGACAACAGATATACTCTTCTTGCACAGAACATAATGGGACGCATAAACGCGATCAATGACTGTTATGTTCACGGAAATAAAGCGGGGATCAAAAGGATCATGAAGCGCACATCCGAAAATAAGAGGATGGACATGACGGAAAAGACCATCATTGTAGAAGAGTGCAAAAGAGCTCTTGCAGATCTGAAATAATAAGCGAAATTGAAGTCTGACATTTGACATAAGCATTTTCCGGGTTTTGCTATAATCGGCTTGTAAATGATAACTTCCTTGCAGTACCTGCTGCTTTTTGTGAAGGAGGCACCATGAGACTCGGAACATCAAGTCCGCTTAAACACGATTCGGCAGAAGAATGGGCAAAGAATCAGACGGCCTTGGGTTGCCGTGCGGTTGTCTTCCCGCTCTCGTCAAACGATCCCGAAGAAAAGATACAAGAGTATGTCGATGCTGCTAAAAAGCACGGCCTTCTTATCGCTGAAGTCGGCATCTGGAGAAATGCCATGTCTGTCGATCCTGAAGACAGAAAAGCTCAGCGCGATTATTGCGTAAGGCAGCTTCAGCTTGCAGACAGGATAGGCGCACGCTGTGCCGTAAATGTTGCAGGTGCGTTGGGTCCCAGGTGGGACGGACACTATAAGGAAAACTTCTCCAAAGATACAAGAGAACAGATCGTAAAGATGGTTCAGGAGATAATAGACAGGGCGGAAGTGACAAACACTTATTTCACTTTAGAACCGATGCCCTGGATGATTCCGACGGGACCTGAAGATTATATAAGACTCATTGAAGAGGTTGACCGCGACAGGTTCGCAGTTCACATGGACATTATCAACATGACCAATTCTCTCGAGAGATATTATGAGGCCGAAGCCTTTGTCGACCGCTGCGCAGAACTACTTGGAAAAAGGATAAGAAGCTGCCATATCAAGGACGTGCACCTAAAGGAAGAATACACTTTCCAGCTTGAAGAATGTGCTCCGGGCAAAGGCGAATATCCTCTTCGCCATTATGTGGAGAAAATGAATTCCATAGATAATGAAATGCCCGTTATTCTCGAACACCTGAACACCGATGAAGAATACATAACTTACATGAATTACCTCAAGGAGGTGCTGGATGGCATACAGTAGGATTTCTGACGCAAATGAGATCACGGCACGCTATATGGACAGCATCCTTATCAATGAGCGCCTGATAGATTCTGTGGTTGCAGATACAAGTATCGAAATGTTCGGCGCGAAGTTTTCGAGCCCTGTAATGACCCCTGCATTCTCGCATCTCAAGGAATTCGGAGGCCGTGAGTTGACAGGCCTTGAGGAGTATTCCATTGCTGCGAAAAACCTGAATATCCTAAACTTCGTCGGCATGATGGAGAATGACATGTTCAAGCGCATTGCCGATACCGGAGCGAAAACTGTCCGAATCGTAAAGCCTTATGCTGATAACGAAAAGATTAGAGACCAGTTTAAGTTCGCTGAAGACTGCGGTGCGTTCGGTGTCGGTATGGACATCGACCATATCTTCGGAAATGACGGACTGGATGTCGTTGTCGGAGAGCCTATGGCAGTCCAGACTTCAGACATGATCAGATCTTATATTGAATCTACAAAGCTTCCGTTTGTTATCAAGGGCGTGTTAAGCGAAGAAGAGGCTATAAAGTGTGCCGATCTCGGCGCCAAGGCGATTATCGTAAGCCACCATCACGGCAGGCTTCCTTATGCCGTTCCTCCCATGATGGTCCTTCCTTCGATAAAGAAAGCTCTTGAAGGAAGAGATGTGAAGATAATCGTGGACTGCGGTATTGCAAGCGGCTCTGATGTATATAAGTGTCTTGCTCTTGGAGCGGATGCGGCAGCTGTCGGAAGATCTATGCTTCCTTCTCTTGAAGAAGGCGGTGTAGAAGGTGTATCGAAGTTTATCAGGAACGTCAATGACGAACTGAGGTTTGTCATGAGCTGTACGGGTTTTTCTGCTATTGCCGATATCGACGACAGGTGTATAGTTAAAACATAATCCTGCATATAAGGAGGACACTATGTCCGAATTTACATATATCACGTTAAGAGAACGCCCCGAACTGAATGAGGCTGCGGCTGAATGGTTTAACAAGAGCTGGGGAGTTCCTAAGGAAGCGTATCTCGAATGCATAAACGCATACCTTGACGGATCGACTGAATACGGCTGGTATCTCTGCCTTGACGGCGAAAAGATCGTCGGAGGCATGGGCGTTATCGATAATGACTTCCATGACAGAAAAGATTTAAATCCCAATGTCTGTGCCGTTTTTACCGAGCCGGAATACCGTTCGCAGGGAATCGCAGGCAACCTTTTGAATCTTGTTGTTGAGGATATGAGATCCAAGGGCGTTACACCACTATATCTCGTAACCGATCACGTGGGCTTTTACGAGCGTTACGGCTGGGAATTCCACTGCATGGCTCATGGCGACGGCGAGCCTGAACCGACCAGACTTTATATCCACAGGTGATCACCCACTGTTCTCTTCTCATTTAGTTAACATATATTTAACTTAAAAAAGACAAAAGAATCTGACAAAGTGATAAAATTGTCTTATGACAGAGAAGCGGAACAGCAAGGGCAGACTTTTAAAGGCCGTTCTGGGAATGGTCCTGTCACTTTGTGTGGTTTTCTCTGCAGCTCCAGGTCTTTTAAGAGCTGATGACGACACGCATATCGCTGATCCTACGGGCAAGCGCGAGGAATATGCGGCTTACCTCTATGACAACACGACCGGTCTACCCACATCTGAAGCTAATGCCATTGCCGAGACAGCTGACGGTTTTATCTGGATCGGAAGCTACGGCGGACTTATCAGATATGACGGCAATACTTTCGAGAGATATAAATCCACCACGGGTATCGCGAGCGTCGTAAGCCTTTTCGTTGACAGCCACGACAGACTCTGGATCGGAACGAATGATAACGGCGCAGCAGTCATGGACAACTACGGCAACGTTACGATGTACGGCAAGCCTGAAGGCCTTCCTTCAGCTTCCGTAAGATCATTTGCAGAAGGCAATGACGGTGAGATCTACATTGCGACCACGCAGGGTGTCGCTTATGCAAATGCCGACGGAACTCTTGCAATTATCGATGATTCCATGATCGATGATAAATACGTCAAACGTCTCGAAAAGGGTGCTGACGGCATCATTTATGCACTCACCGTGGACGGTGATGTGTTTACTATTGCTGACAGAGCACTCGGTAAGTTCTTTGATCCCGAGAAACTCGGCATCGAAGATGTTCACGCTCTTGCTACTGACCCTAATAATCCGGGTTATCTCTATCTCGGTACCAAGGGCTCAAAGGTATGGTACGGAAGCCTTGAAGAAGGTTTCCCGAAGAATCAGCGAATCAATCTTGGAGATCTTGAGTATGTTAACTATATTGCGTTTGAAGGAGATGCCCTCTGGATCTGTGCAAATAACGGTGCCGGTGTTTACAGGGATGAAGAGGTAAAGCCTCTCGAGAATGTTCCCATGAACGCAAAAATTGAAGGCGTCATGGCTGACTACCAGGGCAATCTCTGGTTTGTTTCAGCAAGACAGGGTGTCATGAAGATCGTCCCGAATCAGTTCACCGATGTTTTCGATGCTTATGATCTCGATGAAGCGGTTGTCAACACAACCTGTTATTGCGATGACATGCTCTTTATCGGTACAGACTCAGGCCTTACAGTAATTGATAAAGACGGCAAAGTTGACAGCATCAGGATCAATTATGCAGTGACTGCATCAGGCGAACATCAGGGCTATCTTGAACTTTTATCGATGCTCAAAGGTGTCAGGATCAGGTCGATAATCAAGGACAGCAGAGACAGATTGTGGATATCCACATATGGCGATGAAGCCCTTGTAAGATTCAATCATGGTGACGTAATGACATTCGGAGTTGAAGACGGAATGCCTTCAAAGAGAATAAGAGCTGTCGCTGAGTGTTCTGACGGTTCATATCTCGTTGCCTGCACGGGCGGTATGGCTGTTATCCGTGATGATCAGGTTGTGAAGGTTTACGATTCAGATTCCGGAATTAACAACACCGAAATCCTGACCGTATCCGAAGGAACAAACGGAGACATGCTTGCAGGTACCGACGGCGACGGAATCTATGTTGTCGGCGCATCCGGCACGAAGCACCTTGATACTTCAAACGGACTGATGTCTGACGTTGTAATGAGGATCAAGAAGGATGTTAACCGTGATGTCTACTGGATCGTAACAAGTAACTCGCTTGCGTACATGACTGCTGATTATGAGATCCACACGATAGAGAATTTCCCTTTCTCCAACAACTTCGATCTTTGTGAGAATTCAAAGGGTGAGATATGGGTATTGAGCAGTAACGGCATCTATGTTGAAAGCGCAGACGATCTTATCGCCAACGGCGAGATCAATCCGGTATTCTACGGCATCGACAACGGCCTTCCGGTAATTGCAACTTCCAATTCATACAGCTGTGTAACTGATGCGGGTGTCCTCTATGTTGCAGGTTCCACCGGTGTTGCGAAGGTCAATATCGAGAAGCGTTTCGAGAATGTCGATAACATCAAGATGACTATTCCTTATATCGATGCGGACGGTGAGAAATATTATCCGGATTCAAACGGAGTCTTTAACGTTCCAAGTGATGTAAAGAAGATCACGATCTATCCTCACATCTGCACATACACGCTCATGAATCCTACCGTTACTTATGCACTGGACGGATTCGCAGCAGCCGATACAACTGTTCACAGAAATGAGCTTACATCCATTGACTACACCAACCTTAAGGGCGGCACATACACATTCCGCATGACGATCTCCGATGCGATGGGATACGGCAGCAATGAATATTCCATTACGCTGGTTAAGCAGATGGCGATCTATGAATACTCGTGGTTCATGGTATGCATCGGACTTTTAGGTCTCGCTCTTATCGCAACTGTTGTTGTCATCTATGTAAGAAAGAAGACCAAGAAGCTCTTAAAGAAACAGGAAGAGGACAAGATCCTCATCAGAGAGATCGTTGAGGCATTTGCAAAGACGATCGATATGAAGGACAAGTACACCAACGGTCACTCCAAGAGAGTTGCCGAATACACTGCGATTCTCACGCGTGAATTGGGTTACGATGAAGAGACTGTTGAGAAGTACTACAACATCGCACTCCTCCACGACATCGGTAAGATCGGTGTTCCGGGAGAGGTTCTCAACAAAGCAGGAAAGCTTGACGATGAAGAGTATAAAACGATCCAGTCACATACTGTTTTGGGTTATAACGTTCTGAAGGACATCAGCATAATGCCTGAACTTTCAGTAGGTGCCGAGGCTCACCACGAGAGACCGGACGGCAAGGGATATCCTAACGGCTTAAAGGGCGATGAGATTCCCCGTGTTGCCCAGATAATCGGTGTTGCGGATGCTTTCGATGCGATGTATTCCAACCGTCCTTACAGAAACAGAATGAATTTCGAGAAGGTCGTATCCATCATCAAGGGTGCATCCGGCACACAGCTTACAGAAGATGTCGTTGATGCATTCTTAAGGATCGTCGACCGCGGAGGATTCAGAGCTCCGGATGATGTGGGCGGCGGAACCACTGAGGATATCGATAACATCCATAAGAGGTTCGAGAAGGAAGAAAAAGAAAAGAAAGAACACGAAAAAGCCGAACTCGAGAAACAGGAACAGGAAAAGCAGGAAAAAGCAAATGAAGATAAGAAGGAGCAGTCATAAGGCTGCTTCTTTTTGTATAATAGATGTTACAGTGTTTCAATTTAAGTTTATTCAGACAGGAAAAAGATAAGGGGGATAAGCGCTATGGAGCAAACCAGAAAGTGTCCTTCATGCGGCGGTACAATGATCTTCAAACCCGGCTGGGACAGCCTTTTGTGTCAGTCCTGCGGCCGTAAGGAGATCATTCCCGAATTGGTATCAAAGATCCCGGTCGAGGAAATGGATTTCCTTACCGCTCAGAATACTGCAAGCCACGACTGGGGCATGGAAGCCAAGGTAGTCGTCTGCAAGCAGTGCGGTGCAGCGACGATTCAGAACAAGCTTCAGCTTTCCGGTCTATGTCCTTTCTGCGGTTCAACGACCGTTGAATCAGGCGATCCTGAACAGGACATCATGGCGCCTAACGGAGTCATTCCGTTTAAGATCACTGAAGAGCGCGCATACTATATCTTTAAAGACTGGATCAAGGACAGATTTCTTGCCCCTGAACTTCTCGCACAGAATGCAAGACTTAACCAGTTCTACGGTATCTATGTTCCTATGTTCACTTTCGATGTTCTGACTGAGAACAGATATACAGGTCATTACACAGAAGACAGCAGGAGAACTCTTTTCAAGAGCGGAAAATTCCAGTATCAGGTTGATGATTTCCCTGTTGTTGCAAGTAAGCAGCTTGCATCAGATAAACTCATTCTATCCGTCTTGAAGGATTACAGAACAAGAGAGGCTAAGCCTTATACGCCTGAAGCTTTGGCGGGTTTCCCATGCGAGCACTATTCTATCGGTCTGACTGATGCCTGGAACAGTCTCGGTAATGACTTGAATTTTCATCTCCAGCAGCAGGTAAATAAGCAGGGCGATTCGCGTTATATCATGGGAATCGAGATGGCTACGGACTATTACAATCTCAGATATAAATACCTTATCGTTCCTGTCTGGATCAATTCGTTCTTCTACGATAACCGGTTGTACACGATAGTTATCAACGGACAGACAGGTAAGATCGACGGACAGTGGCCGAAGTCGTTCGGTACATTTGCGAAAAAGACGGCACTGTTCTTCCTCGGATCATTTGGTGCAGTATGATTAGACAGATCGAAAAGAAAGATATTCCCGAATGCATCAGTGTTATCAGGGAAAGTTTCATGACGGTTGCCAGGCAGTTTGATATCACGCCTGAAAATGCGCCGGCATTTACTGCTTATGCTACCGATGAAGCGAAGATCCTGCATTGGATGGATAACCAGCACCGCCCGATGTACGGATACTTTTCAGACGGCAAATTGGTTGGTTACTATAATCTCTATCTGCCAGGCGATAACGAGTGCGAATTGGGAAGTTTATGCGTTCTTCCCGATTACAGACATGACGGTATCGGAGACGCACTTTTAAACGATTCAATAGAACGTGCAAAGTCTTTAGGATGCACAAAAATGAATCTCAGCATCGTAGAGGAAAACACTGTTTTAAGAGCATGGTACGAAGCTCACGGATTCACTCATATAGGCACAAAGAAATTCGATTTCTTTCCGTTCACATGCGGTTATCTTGAGAAAAATATTTAAACAGGAAGTTATACAAAATGAGATTAGACGGTTTTGGTATATTGGTTGAAGACATGCCTAAGATGCTTCGTTTCTACAGAGATGTTCTTGGCTTTGAGATAAAAGAATCAGAAGATACAAGCAATGTGTATCTCGTAAAAGACGAAGGACACTAATATGGCATCAAGCAAAGAATATCTTGAATTTATTCTTGAACAGTTATCGCTTCTCGAAGACATAACATATAAAGCCATGATGGGCGAATACATTATCTACTACCGCGGAAAGATCGTAGGCGGTATCTACGATGAACGTTTCCTTGTTAAGCAGACCAAATCATCCTTAAAACTGATGCCGGATGCAGAACTTGAACTTCCTTATGAAGGCGCGAAAGAAATGCTCATGGTAGATGAAGTCGACAATAAGGAATTCTTAAAAGAACTCTTTGATGCAATGTATCCTGAGCTTCCGGCGCCAAAGAAAAAGTGAGTATATATGAACATAAGAATTGCAGATAGAAATGACTTTGAAACAGTAAAAGAAATCACACATAAAACTATCGGTGAAGTATATCCCAAATACTATCCTGAAGGAGCAGTAAAGTTCTTTCACGATCATCATTCAGATGAAAGAATAATGCGTGATATTGATTTGGGAATCGTATATCTTCTTATAACTGATGAAGGTGATGCAGCAGGTACTGTAACAATATCTGATAATGAGATCGACAGACTGTTTGTACTGCCATCTTATCAGCACAAAGGATACGGCAGAGCATTGATAGATCTTGCCGAAGAAAAGATTGCTGAAAAGTATGACGTGATAGTTATTCACGCGTCGCTTCCCGCTAAGAAGATCTACCTTATAAGAGGCTTTAAGGAGATAGAATACAATATCCTCGACACAGGATATGGCGATTATCTTTGCTTTGACAAGATGGAGAAAACCATCTAATCTTAACGCTGTAAAGAAAAGGCGGTTCGTTCCGTGTTTGTAATAACTTAACGCTGACAAGATTGCAGGCAAAAACTATGGAGCATGCTATAGAATTAATTCCGTATAACGATTCATATAAGCAGCAGGTTTTCGATTTTACCGGTGCTTGTTTTGAAGAGCTCGGAAAGAAGTTCGAACCATCAGGCAGACACAGTTTTTATAACGACATCGGGAATGAGTTTGAAGTGTTCTTTTGCCTGGTCGATCAGGAGAAGGTTATTGGAACAGTTGCATTGAAAAAGGTTGATGATTATACTGTTGAACTCAAAGCAATGTATCTCGATCGTAACTACAGAGGTAAGAGCCACGGAAGAAGACTGATGGATAAAGTTGTTGATGAAGCAAAGCGGCTTGGGTTTAAGAGTATCGTTCTTGATTCAATGTCATCGTACAAAGATGCTTTAAGATTGTATAAGAAGACCGGTTTTAAAATGACGGAAAGATATAATGATAATGTTTATGCAGATGTATTTATGAGATTGGATTTTGAGTGACGGGAGGAATAAAGATGTTCGAAAGTGATTTTGCAAAAACTGAATATATCGCAAATGATAATGTCGTTTTTCATGTATGGAAAAAGAAGCACATTTCGATGACTACAGAGATCCTGTAAAAGCATCGCTTGATATGTTGAGAGAACACAATGACAGCATCTTTATCGTTGATGCCAGAAATGGTTTTGAAGATGTGAAAGAAGATGTTGAATGGGGATTTACATACTTTCTTCCGGAACTTAAGAAAACGGGTTGTAAGATATGGGGATTCATTCTTCCGGAAGTATCTGATATCGAAGGTGAGATAGATCTCTGGACAAAAGAGATCGAGAAGAATTTCCGTGTGATAAGAGCAGTTTCTTATGAGGAAATACTGAGGCAGATCTGATTGGCGTTAAAGGGGATAATATGGCACAGCAAAACATTTACGATAACGATACGTTTTATGAAAACTTCAAAGGCTTAAGAAGCGATGAGATCAATTTCAATGATGTCATCGAGACACCGATAATCACAAAAATGCTTCCTGATCTTAGGGGTAAAAAGATGCTCGATGTCGGATGCGGAATGGGCCAGCATGCGATGCAGTATTCCAAGGCAGGTGCTGAGTCAGTATTAGGCACTGATATATCAGAAAAAATGCTCGCATTTGCTGTCGAAAACAATAGTGCGGATAACATCACATACAAAAGACTTGCACTTGAAGATCTTGACCAGTTGGGTGAGAAGTTCGATGTCATCACGAGTTCTCTTGCTTTCGATTATTCTGAAGACTTCTTGGCATTGATGAGGAGCATTTATGCACTCCTGAACGATGGCGGATATCTTGTCTTTTCGATGTCTCATCCGATATCCACTGCTTATGACGGTGTCTACGATAGATATACGAGAACTGAAGACGGCGTAAGGCTGTATGCGAATCTCCATAACTACGGAATTGAAGGCGAGCGCCATTTCAAATGGGTGGTCGATGACTACGAGGTTTATCACAGAAAGCTCTCAACTCTCATCAATTGTATTGCTTCAGCAGGTTTCGTTATTGAAGAATGCCAGGAATCAATGGTGCCCGATGAAATCGCAAAAAAGCATCCCGACAAGTTCGGCGGAGTAATTCATCAGCCCGATTTCATCTTTTTCAGGTGTAAAAAAATAAATTATAATTTATAATATGTCCATACGGTTTCCTTGTTGAGATCTGAACAGCAGAAAGGAACAAGGGTATGGATAAGCAAACAGCTTCTGTTTCAAAGAACAGCAAAACTACCCGTATTGCTGTAATCGGGAGTTTGATAATTGCGCTCATAATGGTGCTGGGTACAGTTTGGGTCGTTCGAAGTGCACAGCGTGACAATGAGAAAGCCGTACGTTCGGTAAGTGTCCTCTATCTTGACGAGCTTGCCGGAAGACGTGAGCAGGTTGTCGAAAACAATCTCCAGAATAAGATCCGTGACTTAAGAACAGCGGTAAGCCTGATGTCCGATGAGGACTTAAGTGACATGGAGCATCTCCAGGCTTATCAGGCACGTATGAAGAAGCTCTATGTTCTTGATAAGTTTGCATTTATTGATTCTGACGGACTTATCTATACCTCCCTGGGAACGCAGGATAATATTGACGAATATGCAATCGATTATCTGAATATATCAGAACCTGAGATATCCATTTTCAATCTTCAGACACGTGAGAAAAAAGTCGTAATCGCAGTCCCTGTCGAGCTTAAGTTTGGTGATGAAGACTTTAAAGTCTGCTTCTTGGAGATCGATATGAATGAGATGCTTAATGGTGTCTCCATGGAATCTGATGAAAATAACACCACATTCTGTAACATCTATACGAGAGACGGTGTCTCTCTGACTGAGCACGTTCTCGGCGGACTCGCGTCAGAGAACAATCTCCTTGAGGCCATGAAGAATGCGGAGTTCGAAGACGGATATACTTACGAGAGATTTGTAGACGAATTCGGCAGCGGCAAGCGCGGTGAGGTCTCGTTCACTTATAACGGCATGGAAGAGACGTTGAGTTTTATTCCTGTTGATTCTACAGACTGGAACCTCACATATCTTGTAAGAGAAAGCGTAATTTCCGATAACATTACCAGCATATCCAGCGGCATGATCACCAGAGGCATTATACAGTCAGTCCTTACTGTCGTAGCGATGGCCGCAATGTTCCTCTTCATTATTTCTGAGACGAGGAGAAGCACAAAGCTTCAGATCGAGACTGAGACAGCACAGGCTGAAGTCCGCGGTAAGCAGGAGGAACTTGATAAGAGCAATATCCTTCAGAAACAGCTTGAGCAGCAGTCTGCAGCTCTTTCTGATGCGCTTAATGTCGCTGAGGGAGCCAATAAAGCCAAGTCTGCATTCCTGTCCAACATGTCTCATGAGATCAGGACTCCGATGAATGCGATAATCGGTCTGGATAACATCGCTCTTAATGATCCCGATACGCCTGAGAAGACAAAAGAATACTTAAGGAAGATCGGAGATTCTGCTGAACACCTGTTAAGCCTTATCAACGACATCCTCGATATGTCCAGGATCGAATCGGGACGCATGATCGTAAAGAACGAAGAATTCTCATTCTCTAAGCTCATGGAAACGATCAATACCATGATCTCCGGTCAGTGCATCGACAAGGGAATTGAATATCAGTGCCACATCGATCCGGAGATCGCAGACTGCTATATCGGCGATAACACGAAGATCCGCCAGGTGCTGATAAACATCCTGGGCAATGCCGTAAAGTTCACTCCGGAAAAAGGAAAGATCATTTTCGACGTTAATAAGAAAGCGCAGTTTGAAGGCAAGACCACACTGCAGTTTAAGATCACTGATAACGGAATCGGAATCAGCGAGGAATTCCTGCCTAAGATTTTCGAGCCGTTTGCGCAGGAAGATAATTCGACCACGAATAAGTACGGAAGTTCCGGCCTTGGCCTTGCGATAACGAAGAATATCGTTGAGATAATGAACGGCGATATAAGTGTTAAGAGTACAAAGGGCAACGGCGCGACTTTCCTTGTAACCCTGACTTTGGATGACTCCGAGAATAAGGGCGGCGAATGCCGTTATGACATTGAACCCGGCGAGATCAAAGTGCTTGTCGTCGATGACGATCCGATCGCTTGCGAACATGCAAAGTTGGTTTTGGAGAAAGCGGGTATTGCTTCCGAAACAGTGACATCCGGCGCTGAAGCGATCGAACTTGTTAAGCTTCGTCAGGCAAGACAGGATCCTTATAACCTGATCCTTGTCGACTGGCAGATGCCTGAGATGGACGGCGTGGAAACAACGAAAAGGATAAGAGAGATTGCAGGTAATGATTCTGCGATCATCATCCTTACCGCATATAAGTGGGATGATATTTTCGAAGAGGCAGTAAAGGCCGGAGTCGACAGTTTCCTTGCAAAGCCTTTGTTTGCTTCAACTGTTTTGGAAGAGTTCAAGAGTGCGGTGGCAAGCAAGCGAAGTGAAGCTGAACGCAACCTCGAGCCTGTCGAACTTAAGGGCAGAAGAGTGCTCATGGCAGAAGACGTACCGATCAATGCGGAGATCATGACCATGATCTTAAGCAGCAAAGAGATCGAAGTTGATCACGCGGAGAACGGTAAGATCGCGGTTGATCTCTACAGTCAGCACGAAGACGGTTATTACGATGCGATCCTTATGGACATGAGAATGCCTGAGATGGACGGCCTTGAAGCCACGAGAGTCATCCGTGCAATGGATAAGAAAGATTCGAAGAATATTCCGATAATCGCACTTACGGCGAATGCGTTTGACGAGGATGTACAGAGGAGCCTTCAGGCAGGTCTCAATGCACACCTGAGCAAACCCGTTCAGCCTGAAGCGCTGTTTAAGACATTAGCCAAGTTTATCCGGAAGAAAGGATAGGTGACATATGGACAGATTTTTGTTTGCAGGTGGATTCAAAAGACGCGTTCTCGTCATAGACGATGAGTTCATTAACCGTGAGTTGCTGGGCAATATGCTGGCTGAGCATTACGAAGTTGTCTATGCCGAAAACGGTCAGGAAGCACTGGAGAAACTGCAGGGTGATGAAAGCGATATCTCACTCATTCTCCTTGATCTTCTTATGCCGGTCATGGACGGCTTCACGTTCATTGAAAAGATCCAGGAAAACGAGATCTTAAAGCGTATTCCGATCATCGTCATGACATCTGAGAAAGAAGCGGAAGTAAAGAGCATCAAACTTGGTGCTGCCGACTTCATTACAAAACCTTATGACATGCCTGAAGTCATCCTCGCAAGATGCGAGAGGATCATTCATCTTTCAGAAGACAACATCATTATCAAATCAACTGAGAAGGATCATGTTACCGGCCTTTTCACACGTGATTATTTCTTCGAATACATAAAGCGGATCGAGGCTCACCGCAAAGCTCCTGCAGATGTTCTGGTCTTTAATATTGACCGTTTCCATCTGGTCAACGAAATGTACGGAAGAACTGTCGGAAACACCGTGCTGATGCGCGTTGCCGATACTCTCGGAGAAGTACTTAAGGATATCGCGATAATCGCCTGCAGACCCGAAGCAGATACGTTCTATGTTTACTGCGATCACATTGAAGACTATTCGCCTCTGATAAATGAGATTCAGGATAAGTTCATCAATTCATCCGGTTCTGCCAAGATCAGACTGCGTTCAGGCATTTATCTGAACGCTGATGCGGAAACAGATATCGAGATCCGTTTTGACCGCGCGAAAACAGCATGCGACAAGATAAGAGGAGACTTTACTGCTTCAGTTTCTTATTACAGCAAGGATCTTCACTTAAGATCGATCTATCAGGAAAGACTTATCAAGGATATCGACCAGGCAATCGAAAACGGTGATCTGAAAGTCTACGACATCACGGATGTTAAACCGAAGCTCAGGAGCGCAGAGGCTCTTATCAGATGGGTGCATCCGGAACTCGGCATTGTCCATCCGGGTGATTTCATTCCTCTTTTCGAGAGCAACGGACTGATCCAGAAAGTCGATAATTATGTCTGGAGCAAAGCTGCACAGCAGATAAAAGAATGGAAAGAAAAGTTCGGCCGTTCGATCTCAGTGTCTGTCAACGTTTCGAGAATCGATATTTTTGATCCTGCGCTTAAAGAAAAACTCAGAAAGATAATCGAAAGCAACGGTCTTGATGAGAAAGAACTTATGCTGGAAATTACCGAGTCAGCTTATGCCGACAATGCGGGCTCGCTTACTGAAGTAACCAACAGCCTCCGTGAATCCGGATTCAAGATCGAGATGGATGATTTCGGCGCGGGATATTCTTCTCTTAACATGATCACCACGATACCGATCGACGTCCTCAAACTCGACATGGGTTTCGTCAGAAAGATGGAAGAGAACGACAAGAATTTAAAACTCGTGGAGATAATTTTGGACATTGCAAAATTCCTGGATGTTCCCGTTGTTGCGGAAGGTGTTGAGACCAAGGCACAGCTCGACATGCTGAAGTGCATGGGATGCCAGATAATTCAGGGTTACTATTTTTCAAAGCCTGTTCCTGCAGATGAATTCGAGAAGTTCATCGTTCAGGAGAACGGCTGAACGGAGGATACTATGCTGACAATAGATAAACTTAATGAGTATGGAGCCAATACGGCAGAAGGTGTTGCAAGATGCATGGGCAATGAAGCCCTGTATCTCCGCCTGGCATCGACTGTTGCCGATCAGCCGGAGTTTGCAAAGTTAAACGATTTCATTGCTTCAGGTGATTTGAATAGCGCTTTTGAAGCTGCTCATGCTTTGAAGGGCGTGCTTGCAAATCTGTCGATCACGCCTTTGTATGAGAAAGTCTGTGAGATAACCGAGTTGCTCAGAGCAAGAACGGATACTGATTATTCTCCGTTGCTTTCAGAGATCGGTTCGCTGAAGGATGAATTAAAAAGACTAATCGATTCCGAATAAGTTAATTATTGAAGGAGATAGTAATGGAAAGTTTTAGCGGCGAAATCAAATCAGTCAAGATGGATCTTGATGCGTGTCAGGTGAGCTTTACTGCCGGTGAAGGCAGCGGTCTTACAGGCGTTGAATATGAAGGACCGAAGGATCTTACTCCTGAAACATCATTTGCAGACGGTACTCTTACGATTACACAAAATTCGGTAAGCGGGATCCGTAAAGGCATTATGGCAATCAGCAAGCCTAAGCTTATGGTTACCATCGGAAAAGATATGCTCCTGAATAATCTTGATGTACATATTGCTGCCGGCGACATCAGCATGAACGGCATATCGGCTGACTTATTTTCAGAGATTGTCGATGCAGGAAATATCAGCATCAGCGACAGTAATTTTTTGAAAGCGGAGATCGGCACAAAGGCAGGAAATATCAACATCAGTAACACTAATCTTAATATGGTCGTGATCGATGCAAAAGTCGGCAGCGTTAAGCTTGATGCCATAGAGGATCTTGATCAATACACTATTGAGTGCCGTGCCAAAACGGGTGATATAAGGATCGGCGAAGAAAGTTACGGAAAAGAGTATATTTCCAAAGGCAGCGATATCGATTACATAAAGATAACTGTTAATGCCGGAAGTATAGAGATCAATTAAGAACTTCATATTTGAAAGGCGCAATCAGTATGGCAAGTGTATTTAAAGTGTATGGGATAACAGGCGATGCTAAAGAGTGGTTTGCTCAGCATTATTTTGGAACTGTTCAGTGGGAAGGTGATGAACCGGTGTTAAACAGCTGGACTGATGTTGCTGCATACACTGATAAGAATCTGTTCTGATCTTTTATACAGCGAAAAAACAACAAAGAAATGCTCCGGCATTTTCTTGAAGAAGGAGACAATAAATGGCACAGGCAAACCCTGACTATAAGTATTATAAACAGCTCGCGGGAACATGGAAAACTTTTGATGACAAATGCGTCGCCACACTCACGGATACAGTGGGAATCACCGTCAGTTTTGACGGTGCTGTTCTTGAGGGTAATTACGGCGTTGTTGCAATAGATCCTTCGATGGCTCCCGTTGCACCGACCATGATGGGCTTTGCAGGAATGCCGGGCTTTTCTACTGCTCCGGGAGAAATGACATATCAGCAGCATCCCAACGAGGACATTCAGATAAAACTCGGAGACAGGTTACTCAAGACTGATGGTCAGACAGTTTTTTGTGTTAACGCTGCCTGGCACGATACTTCAGATCAGCTTCATTTAGAAATAGCCAATGTTAAGACAGCCGCGTTGTTTTATCTCGTTCTGAAGCGCGAAGCCGTTTCTGTTGCCGCTGTGCCTTTGAAAGAAGGGGAATGCCGCTGTGAATGCGGATGTGTCTTCTCCAGTAAGTTCTGTCCTAACTGCGGAAAAGCCCGCCAGGAACCAAAGACTTTCACATGCAGCTGCGGATATACAGGTCCGCTAAGTAAATTCTGTCCTGAATGCGGCAAGCCCTGTGCTGAAGCGGCATCTGATAATAATGAGCCTTCTGATAACAATAAGGTTGTTTTGCCAAGTGCCGGCTGGACTTGCTCCCAGTGCGGGACCACACTGCAGACCGGAGATAAATGCACCAAGTGCGGTGCAGAGATAAAGAAAGATATGCTTTTCGCACTCTCCGAATACATGACGACCAATCCTCCGAGATCCAATGGTCTCAGAGTATGGAAGTTCTCTGATACTCAGCTTATATTGGAGCAGGGCGGTAATCTGCGCTTCATATCGGCTAAGGTAATTGAGCCTGCCATGAATATAATCAGAGAATATGAGATCGATAAATGGGAGGAATATAAAGGACATATGACCGGTCTTATGGGCGGCAGTCAGTCTGTAAGTTACTGGGACGGCGAGAAGATGGCCGGAACTTCAACAGACCATATGCTGAATGCGGGGGCTGCTTACAGTGCGCTGAATGCATTGTTCCTGACGGCACCTGAAGAATAAAACAACAATAAAGAAGCTGCCTTTTATGGCAGCTTCTTTTATCTATCCCTATTACCGCTATTTGTCAGTCTTTTCTGTATTCCAATATGTCACCCGGCTGGCAGTCCAGTGCATCGCAAATTGCTTCCAAAGTCGAGAAGCGGATGGCTGAGATCTTTCCGTTTTTCATCTTGGATAAGTTAACGTTTGAAACGCCGACCTTTTCTGAGAGTTCATTAAGCGACATTTTTCTGTCGGCCATCACTCTGTCTAATCTAAGTATTATCTGTCCCATATTTGTTCCTCCTTACAATGTCTCGTCAGACTGAACCTGTAAGGTCAAGCCGTAATCGAGAATGGCATTGACTGCCCATGTGAGGAGGATGCAGAGCAGGGTAGGCACAGTGCCTGAAGTAAGGAATAAGATAACGCATGTGATGATGAGTACAAGCGTGATTCTTTTCTTAACCGTAGGTGTGAAGGGTGTGGGTTCCTTTTCGATGATTGCGAAAACTGATCTTACCAGGAATATCAATACCGCTATCATCGCGAAGATAATGCCTGCACCAAGAAGGTAGGAACCATACAGCACGCTTAACGGGTGGTCGTCTATTGCAGCCTGTACGGCAGGGATATCAGAGTGGATCTCGCCGGGCATTGCACCTAAGTTGATCTTGATCGCTGATGCTTCGCCGATCTCATCTGATGTGGAAATGATGCCTGCGAATCTTCCGCTGCTGAACATGTCATCGAATTCTTTGCCCATGCTCAGCACTTTGATCGAGCCGATTATGCCGATCAGCAATAAGATCAGTGTAAATACTAAAACGACTGAGGATACTGTCTTTCCGGCATGGCAGCTTTTCTTAATTCTTGCTATCTTTACTTTTTCTTCGTTCATAAAGCCATACTCCTTGAAATGTTAATCTATCACCTTCGAAGATGGCTTTACTATACGCTGGCAGTTAATCTTTGTCAACAAGAATTTAGCGATAATCGTTAAAAATTATTCGGAAAGCGTTGCCTGTAACACCGCTGAATGAAGCGCACCCCCCCGCAAATGCATTATTAACCCCCAATAATTGAGACTTTAGGCTATGGAATGAGACTGGGGTTGGGCTGATAATAAATACACCAACGGAATCATATAGGAGGAGTACTTACGATGAAAAAGATAGAGCTCCCTATGAAAGTTCACGCAGTAAAAATTGAATATCGAAGACGGCTAATAGAACAGATGCCACATGGCTATTTTTGTATCAGAAGAAAACCGACAGTAGTAATAACTTTTGATCCTGAAAATCCTAAATTCACTCCAAGGCGTCCGCGATATCTGTTTGTAAATACAAAACTTGGGAAAAAGTATTCTGAGTTAATAAACAGGTATTTAGATATAAAAGCTGAATATGATTCCCTGCTTAAAAGCTGGTATGAAACATATCTCTTTGCTCCGCCTGAAGTGAATCTTCCGCTAAAGAGTTCTTACAACCCTCATAAAATGGATAAGGAGTACTTTGATAAGAAAAAAGACTACCAGGGAAGATATGTGCCTGAAAATCCGACTGTAAGTGATGATGGGGTTTTTAAATCCAAAAATGAATTGATTGCAGCTGATACGTTAAAGGAGATGGGCATCCCGTTTAAGTACGAGACAAAACTGTACATTAACGAAGCAAAAGAAACTATCGATCCTGATTTTCTGCTGGATTTCTATGAGATAGACAGATGCTCATATTTAGAAGTACTAGGTATGAATGACAAATTCAGTTATGCTGCTTCAACTACCGTTAAGATCTCCAGTTACTCAAAAGGTAACTACAGGCCGGGCAGAGATGTAATCTATGTTCATCTCTATGATAAGTACAACTTTGACAAAGCATACTTTAAGAAAATGGTGTGGTCGGCATACGATTGTCTGATACCTGATGACGCTTTGGCTTGGAAAGAAGACCGTAATGCTTTACTACTTTCATCGTAAGATGCTGCATGATGTATTTTTTCTGTGTTTGCTATGTATTTGTCTTGTTTTTGTTCGGCATCTGTTCGGTATAGCCGAACAAAAATCGTAAAAATAAGATCAAAATCGCACTTTTGTTACTACATCTGTTCGGCAGTGCCGAACAATTGCCGAACAGATTATGTTTACTGCCGAACAGATTATGTTTACTGCCGAACAGATTATGTTTACTGCCGAACAGATGATGTATTTATGTTCCGAATTTTTATGCTTTCCACGGTCTGGTCTTATACAGCCATCCGTTTGCTTTCCAATACTTAAAATCAGTGTATTCCGGATTTTCTTTTCCGAGGTCTGTCTGAAGGGCACGGACCATATAGAATTTGGCCTTAGTGATCAGGTTTGTGCGGGCAGGCTTGCTGTAGTCGATGGCTGCGAATTTGCGCGCCATTGAAGTAATGCAGTTGGTAAGCTGTGCTCGTTTTTTATCGGGTAAATTGTCCCAAACGATTTCGCTCATGAGCTTGAAGCTACATTTCTTTATATAGCTGATTCCCCACCAGGAGAGACTGTCCTTAATATCTTTTACTGTGGAAGATGCACCTGCACCGAGACACTGCGTGATTATTACTGCACGCTTGCCGAACATTTCCTTTGCAGGGCGGTGGGGCATCCATCTGTAACCGAAGTGATCGAGCAGTGCCTTCATTGCGCCTGTCGTGTGGAATACGTAAGCGGGTGATGTGAAAACCAGCAGGTCAGCTTCAAGGAGTGCTTTCTCAATCTTCTGAACACATGCAGCGTCCTTGCATAAGTTCTGGTTGTCTCGGAAGCATTGAGTGCATCCGATACAGAATCCCGGTCCGTCTTTGGGCAGATAGAATTCTGTTATCTCTGCTTTGCCTTTGAACTGCTCAAGGAATATCTCTTTGAGTCTATATGTGATACCGTGTTTTTCGGTTCCGTTAATTACCGTGATCTTCATTTATTTTGTCCTCCCGTAAAGGCGATTAAATTGTTTGATGTGTTTGTCCAGAGTTTCCAATGCCCATGGTTCTCTCGAAGGATCTCTGTCGCATATCGTTAGCAGGTAGTAGATGGGCGAGTAGAAGTGGAGAGTCATTATCTCGACGTCATCCGTGTGAAGCATTCCTGCTGCTGCGACCATTCCGAGAAGCATGCTCTGGTATGAGAGCGGATCATCGACATAAAGTTTTGTGTAGATCCCTGCAAGTTCCTTGCTGCTGAACTGTTCTAACGTGAGCATTTTCCGGAAGCGTTTGTTGTAGTCGTCATGAAGATAGAAGAGGAAGAATTCACGTCCTAGTTTGAGAAGATTTTCTTCAGACATGTTCTGATATATTTTCGAATCCACGGCAGCATCGGTACCGCTGATCTGAAGTGCCTTGGCCTGCTCGGCAAATCTGGAATTCATCAGATCGATTATGGCGTCGAAAATCGCTCTTTTATTCTTATAGTGTTTATATAGTGAAGGCGCCTTAATTCCGACCCGCTCAGCGATGTCGCCGACAAAGACATTCGCGTAACCTTTCTCGGAAAAGAGTGTAAGTGCTTCATCAAGAATTCTCTGCTTTGTATCCATATTGACCTCTCGAAAATGTTGGCTAATCCAAATTAGCCAGATTATAGCTAATCTGAATTAGCTTGTCAACATCAAATTGATTTCATATAAACCTATTGACTTGGTGGGTTAAACGAATTATGATACGTTCATCTTATTCAGGAGAGGATGAGTGCACATGATATATGCGGATAATGCTGCAACCACAGCGATGAGCGAAGCGGCGATAAATACAATGACGTCTCTTATCAGAGATACTTACGGAAACCCTTCAAGCCTTTACGAATTCGGTCAGAAGGCTAAGGAAGTCTTAGAGCAGGCCCGAGAGGATATCGCAAAGACGATAGGCGCAGATCCCAAAGAGATCCTTTTTACTTCCGGCGGAAGCGAAGCCGATAACCAGGCAATTATCTCTGCTGCAAAACTCGGAGAGAAGAATGGCAAGAAGCACATCATCTCAAGTAAGTTCGAGCATCACGCAGTTCTTCACACATTGAACAAACTTGCAAAAGAAGGCTTTAAGATAACACTTCTGGACGTTCACGAGAACGGCATAATCAAGCCTGAGGAAGTTGCGGCTGCGATCCGTGAGGACACAGCTCTCGTAACGATAATGTATGCAAATAACGAGATCGGAACCATCCAGGATATCAAGGGTATCGGTGCCGTATGCAGAGAAAAGGGCGTGCTCTTCCACACTGATGCTGTACAGGCAATCGGACATCTTCATATCGATGTTAATGAAGAAAATATCGATATGCTCTCGGCTTCCGCACATAAATTCCACGGACCTAAGGGTGTAGGATTCCTTTACTTCAAGAAGGGAATCAGACTTACAAATCTTATCGAAGGCGGCGCTCAGGAAAAGGGCAAAAGAGCAGGTACGGAAAATGTACCCGGAATTGCTGCGATGGCAACGGCTCTAAACGATGCAGTAAATAACATCGACAAGAATACAGAGCATCTTACTAAGATAAGAAATAAGATCATTGCAGGCCTTAAGGAAATACCTCATTCTGCATTGAACGGTGATGAAAATAGCCGTCTTCCGAGCAACATTAATTTCTGTTTTGAAGGAATCGAAGGCGAGTCGCTTTTGCTCCTGCTGGATGATAAGGGAATCGCGGCATCTTCGGGAAGTGCATGTACTTCAGGATCACTCGATCCGAGCCATGTTCTTCTTGCGATCGGAAGAGTGCACGATGTAGCGCACGGTTCACTTCGTCTGAGCATCGGTGAAGATATTACTGATGAAGAAGCTGATTACATAATCAAGTCAGTCAAAGAAGTTGTTGAATACCTGAGAGGTTTTTCGCCGGTCTGGAGAGACCTCGTAGCAGGAAAGACACAATTCATTTTATAAGGGGGCATCAACATGGCTTTATATAGTGAGAAAGTAATGGATCATTTCAGAAATCCGAGAAACGTAGGCGTTCTTGAAGACGCAAACGGTGTAGGCACAGTAGGTAACGCTAAGTGCGGAGACATCATGAAGATGTATCTCAAGATCGAAGATGACATCGTAAAGGATGTTAAGTTCGAGACATTCGGATGCGGAAGCGCAATTGCATCAAGCTCAATGGCAACTGAACTCATCAAGGGCAAGCCCGTTGAGGAAGCAAGACAGCTTACAAACAAAGCAGTTGCAGAAGCTTTGGACGGTCTGCCTGACTATAAGATGCACTGTTCAGTCCTTGCACAGGAAGCAATTGAAGCTGCTCTCAAGGACTATGAATCCAGGCAGGAAGAAAAATAATCTGAATAACCTATTGACAAGGTAGGTTTATGTGGCATAATGTGTGCATGCCATAGAAAACCAAAAACGGAGGCGAACGAAATGTTAATGATCATGTGTTGTCGAATGCATATTCCAGGGGCTGAATCGGCCTTGGCGTTTGACTGCATGAACATGCGCCTTGACGATGTGCGATGTTGACTTCAATATAAAACATCAACCACCAACAGCCCGGGAAGATCGCTCATCCCGGGCTTAATTTTTGCAAATTACGAAAGAAGGAAAATAAAATGAGTTACAAAAGAAATTCTTTACTTATACACGGCGGTATTGACGGAGACGAGACAACAGGTGCGGTAAACATTCCCGTATACCAGACATCTACATATAAGCAGGACGGTCTAGGCAAAAACAGAGGTTGGGAATATTCGAGAACTGGCAACCCCACCAGAGCAGCACTCGAGAAGCTCATTGCAGATCTCGAAGAAGGACAGTACGGTCTTGCATTCGCATCAGGACTTGCTGCCATCAACACGGTTCTCTCGCTCTTTAAATCAGGCGATAAGCTCATCGTTTCGGATAACATTTACGGTGGTACGTTCCGTATCCTCGACAACGTTTTCAAGAACTTCAATATCACATACAAGATCGTTGATACATCCGATCTTGAAGCTGTCGAAAATGCGATCGACGATGATGTAAAAGCAATCTATATCGAGACACCTGCAAACCCGCTTCTCACGATCACTGATATCGAAGCGGTATCCAAGATCGGCAAGAAGCACGACAAGCTCGTTATCGTAGACAACACATTCCTTACACCTTATCTTCAGAGACCTTTGACGCTCGGTGCAGACATCGTAATCCACAGCGGAACAAAATATCTCGGCGGTCACTCTGATACGATTTCAGGCTTCGTGGTAGTAAACGACAAGCAGCTTGCGGACAGACTTTACTATCTGCAGAATGCAATCGGCGGAGTGCTTGCACCCTGGGACAGCTTCCTCATCATAAGAGGTATCAAGACTTTAGGTGTCCGTATGGACAGACATGTTGCGAATGCGCAGAAGGTTGCTGAGTGGCTCGTGGACAGCGGTTATGTAAGCAAGGTTTACTATCCCGGTCTTAAGACTGATCCGGGTTATGAGATCCAGAAAAAGCAGGCTGACGGTGCCGGCGCAATGATCTCATTTGTTCTTAACGACAAGTACGATTACAAGTTGTTTTTCGAGAAGCTTCAGCTCATTACTCTTGCAGAAAGTTTGGGCGGCGTTGAATCACTCGTATGCCATCCTGCAACGATGACACATGCAGCAATCCCTGCTGACATCAGAAAAGAAGTAGGAATCGTTGATGAACTCATCAGACTTTCAGTAGGCATTGAAGATGTTGATGATCTGATCGCAGATCTGAAGCAGGCAATCGAGAATTCCGTTAAGGCGTGAGGTAAATGAAATGAATAACGTATATGAAAATGTAAGACAGATGATCGGTAATACTCCGATCCTTAAGATCTCCCATATGGGCATTAAGCCCGGAGTAAATATCTATGCAAAACTTGAACTTATGAACCCCGCAGGAAGCGTAAAAGACCGTGTAGGCGTTTACATGATCGATGACGCAAGAAAGAGAGGAATACTTAAAGAAGGCGGAACGATCGTTGATGCCACAGCGGGCAATACCGGTATCGGAATCGCAGTTGCAGCGCTTAACCAGGGATACAGAGTAATATTCACGGTGCCTGAAAAGTTCTCAGTCGAGAAGCAGAAAGTCATGAAGGCATTGGGTGCCGAAATCGTTCACACATCAAGAGAAGGCGGAATGCTCGGAGCAGAGCAGAAAGCCGAAGAAATACTTAAGACCATTCCAGGTTCTGTTTCATTAAGACAGTTCAGAAATCCCGCTAACCCTCTTGCTCACTATGAGACAACAGGACCTGAAATCTATTCACAGCTTGACGGTAATATCAATTACTTTGTAGCAGGCGCAGGAAGCGGCGGAACATTCTCCGGAGTCGTTAAGTATCTCAAGGAGCAAAACCCGGATATCGTCGGAGTTCTTGCAGATCCTTACGGTTCAACGATCGGCGGAGGAGAACATTTCGATTACAACATCGAAGGTATCGGCAACGACTTTATAGCAGATACGATGGATATCACGCTTGTTGATAAGGTCATAAAGATCAATGACGATGAAGCATTCAATGCTTCAAGAGAACTCGCAAAGCACGAAGGCATTCTTGCCGGTTCTTCATCAGGTGCGGCACTTGCGGCAGCACTTAAGCTTGCGGAAGAAATTGATGAAGGAAACATAGTAACTGTTTTCCCTGACAGAGGAGACAGATATTTAAGCAAAGGATTATTCGATTAAATGGAAAACGTATATGAATTAAAAAACGTATACAAGACTTATAAGAACGACGGCAAGGAATTCACTGCGCTCAAGGATGTAAGTCTTACCATAAATGAAGGTGAGATATTCGGCATAATCGGCATGAGCGGTGCAGGCAAATCAACACTTGTACGAACGCTGAACAGACTTGAGGAAGTCAGCTCGGGTACGGTTAATTTCTACGGAGATGATCTTGCTGCACTTAAGCCCAAAGAACTTCGAGAAGTAAGACATTCGATCTCCATGATCTTCCAGGGCTTCAATCTTATCAACCAGCGCACTGTTATCCAGAACGTTGAGCAGTCTTTGAAGATCATCGGAACACCGCGCAATATCAGACGCGAAAAGGCAAAACAGATGCTTGAGATCGTTGGTCTTCTTGAGAAGGCAAATGAATATCCCGCACGTCTTTCGGGCGGTCAGAAGCAGAGAGTTGCCATAGCAAGAGCGCTTGCAGTAGATCCGAAAGTGCTTTTGTGCGATGAGGCAACGAGCGCTCTTGATCCGAAGATAACGGGCGAGATACTGGATCTTTTGAAGAAGATCAACGAAGAAAGAAAACTGACGATCGTCATAATTACGCACGAGATGAGTGTTGTGGAAAAGATCTGCGACCGTGTTGCCATTATAGATGACGGTACTCTTGCAGAGATAGGCGATGTTAAGGAAGTCTTTTCAAATCCCCGGTCGAAAGCAGCGAAAAAACTCGTATTCCCGAGCAATCCTTTCGATCCTTCTGATGAGAACGGACAGCTTGTAAGAATCGTTTTCGACGGCACACAGTCGAACGTGCCGTTCATTGCAAATCTCGTTGAGGAGACAGGCCTTAAGGTAAACATCCTGAGTGCGAACACGAGAAGCGTCGGCGGCATCGGTTACGGTCAGATGATCATCGAACTGCCTGAATCTGAAAAGGACCGTAAGACTGTCATCGACTTTTTCAGAAAGGGCGGCCTGTCGGTGTCGGAGGTAAACAGATATGAGTGATTACATCAGAGAAGCAATAATAACAGGTGTCTGGGAGACGTTTGTAATGACATTCTTCGCTTCGCTTTTTTCATATGCGGTCGGAATGCCTTTGGGCGTCCTGCTCTATGCGACATCAAAAGGACGTCTGCTCGAGAACAGGCCCGTCAACTTCATTATCGGAGCCATCGTAAACATCACTCGGTCATTGCCGTTCCTGATCCTCCTCGTGCTCCTCATCCCGTTTACGAGATTTATCGTAGGCCAGTCCATCGGTACCACGGCTGCAATCGTACCTCTCACGATAGGCGCTATCCCGATCGTTGCGCGAATGGTCGAATCATCGCTTAATGAAGTACAGCCGGGAATTATTGAAGCCGCCACATCAATGGGTGCATCACCTCTTTATACGATACTTCATTTCATCATTCCTGAAGCAACACCTTCACTTCTTCAGGGCGGCGCCATCAACGTTGCAACCGTACTCGGTTACTCTGCAATGGCAGGCGTCATCGGAGGTGGCGGACTCGGTGCAATTGCACTGCAGTACGGCTATTACAGCTACCAGAAAGATGTTCTCTTTACCACGGTTGCATTACTGATAATCATGGTAATGCTCATTCAGGAAATCGGTATTTGGATGTCCAAGAAGCACAGAAAGACATAAAAGGAACTGAACAGATAAGACCGTAATATAATTCATTTTTGCACCTCCAAAATGCTATAATTTTTCTATCTGAACGATAGTCTGATTATTGCCGGGAGGTGCTAAATGGATAAATCAAAAGTGTATTTTACTGATTTTCGTACGGGTCTTGGTACGCCTCTTACTGCCAAGCTTCAAAAGCTCATAAGGCTTGCGGGAATCCAGTCTATCGATATGGACAACAAGTTTGTTGCGATCAAGATGCATTTCGGCGAACTTGGAAATCTCGCATATTTAAGACCCAATTATGCGAAGGCTGTAGCTGACGTTGTTAAAGAACTCGGCGGAATGCCTTTTTTAACCGACTGCAATACGCTTTATCCCGGAAGCCGTAAGCATGCGCTCGAACACCTGGACTGCGCTAATATCAACGGTTTTAACACGATAACTACCGGATGCCAGATAATCATCGCTGACGGACTTAGAGGAACTGACGACATAATCGTTCCTGTTCCCAATGGTGAGTACTGCAAGGAAGCTTACATCGGCCGTGCCGTAATGGATGCCGATATCTTTATCTCCCTTACGCATTTCAAAGGACATGAGCAGGCCGGCTTCGGCGGCTGTATAAAGAACATCGGCATGGGTTGCGGTTCCCGTGCGGGTAAGATGCAGCAACATCAGAGCGGCCATCCCCATGTTATCACCGAACGCTGCAAAGGGTGCAGAAGATGCTCTAAGGAATGCGGTTCAGACGCATTTATCTACGAGAACGGCAAAGCGAGGATCGATCCCGATAAGTGTAAGGGATGCGGCCGCTGCATCGGAGCATGCGCATTCGATGCCATCGAAAACGATAACTGGGATGCAGCATCGATGCTTGGAAGAAAGATGGCCGAGTATACGGCAGCTGTCATCAGCGGCAGACCGAACTTCCACATAAGTCTTATCACGGATGTTTCGCCGAACTGCGACTGCCACGGTGAGAACGATGCGCCCATCCTTCCTGATATCGGAATGCTCGCTTCATTTGATCCGGTTGCTCTGGACCAGGCGTGCGTTGATCTCTGCCAGAAGGCCGAGCCTGTCAGAAACAGCCAGTTAGGTGATAATATGAACAGTGATCATTTCCACGATCACGGTGATGTCTGGCACAACAGCAATCCGAATGTTTCGTGGGAAGAAACACTTGAACACGGAGAGAAGATCGGAATCGGAACACGTGATTACGAGCTTGTTATCATGAAGTAATGAGAAAAAGATCATCAAGAATAAAGTGTCTGATATTGATAGTAGTTACCGCCTGCCTTCTGGCTTCGTGTTCAAAACCGCAGCCTGTAAAGCCCGGTAAAGTGATGAATGAAAATGCCGATAGACAGCCAATCAAGACAAGACTGGTCAAGGTGGAAGAATTCCCGCCCATCGAGTATTCGATATTAATGCCTGCGGTTTCAAAGAGTGAAGGCAGAACGAAGGAAGTAATCTTCTACCGCGACGGAGGCGAGATCTACGCCAGGCTTACAGTTCCCCAGGGTCAGGGGCCTTTTAAGACGATCATAATTACCAGCGGATTATATGCGCCTCTCGGAAGATATTCGGATAAAGCCGAGCATTACAGCGAGCACGGTTTTGCGGTAATCGAATTTCTCTGTCAGAATGGCACGCGTCCTGAGTCAGGTGAGGATCCGGCGTTTCTGGGCAACTTTGTTGTGGACCAGATAAAAGACCTGTACGCCGTTATTGATTCATGTGAATATCTTCCTGAAGTTGATACTTCGAATATCTATCTGTACGGACACAGTATGGGCGGCATCGTTGTATGCTACGCGGGAACCTACAGGCAGGATGAGATCAAAGGACTTATACTTGTCGATCCGAGTTTTTATGCTCCCGAAATCATGTGGTTCGAAGATGAAGTCCTGATAGACAGAGACCTCTATCCGATCCTTGAGACATGCAAGATACCTGTGATCATATTCACGGGAACTGAGGGAAGCTTCGGAGAAGATCCCGATTTCTTCAAGCCTGCATTAGCTGCGTTCCCGAATGTGCAGTTTTTCGTTATCGAAGGAGCTACACATACAATGGACGGAGTGGAAGGCGAACATCTTGTGGATCTCTCTGTTGAAGCGATCGAATCTTGGGGGTAAACTTTTCGCTAAAGACATATGGAGATAATAAATGATCATACTGATTACAGGTGCAACACATACAGGAAAGACATTTCTCGCTAAGAAGCTGATCGGGAAATATAACTATCCCTGCATGTCCATAGACCACCTGAAGATGGGCCTCATAAGAAGCGGCATGACTGATCTTACTCCCATGGATGATGACAAGCTTACAGATTACCTCTGGCCCGTCGTAAGAGAGATGATCAAGACCGCGATCGAGAATGGCCAGGACATGATCATTGAAGGATGCTATGTTCCGCACAACTGGCAGCAGGATTTTGACGATCAATATCAATCATCTATAAGGTTTATCTGTCTCGCATTTTCAGATGATTACATCGAAAAGCATTTCGACGACATAAAGGATAAAGAGTCTGTTGTCGAGAAGAGACTTTATGATGACTGCACAATGGAAAGCATTAAAGCTGACAATCAAACATTCCGACAGCGGTTCGGTCAGGCAGTCACATTGATAGAAGATGATTACGAACAGGCCATAGATTCGGTCTTGAATGATTAACGGAGTAAAAGAATATGGAAAGAATAGATGAAGTATATGAATTTTATAACAACGGCGCTGAGATAGGACGTCTTGAAAGAGGCCTCGGTGTTGTTGAGTTCTGGAGAAGCAAAGAAATTATCAGCAGATATCTTAACGGCAAGATGAAGATCTACGATATCGGCGGAGGCATCGGAAAGTATGCCGAATGGCTTGCTTCCATGGGACATGAAGTAACACTTATCGAGCTTGCTCCCACGGCTGTCGATTATGCAAAAGAACACATGACGGTTCCGTATGAAGCTGAAGTAGGAGACGCACGTAAAATTGACAAGCCTGACAACAGTGCAGACATGGTGCTTCTCATGGGACCTCTTTATCATCTGATGAGTAAGGAAGACAGACTGACTGTTCTTTCGGAGGCGTACCGTGTGCTTAAGGATAACGGCATTCTGATCGCTGCCGGAATATCAAAATTCAGTTCGGCAACATGGGCTCTGACTGTTTACGGAACTGCCAACGAATTCATCAGCGATGACATTTATATGGACATGATAATGCGCGAGATGGAAACAGGTGAACAC
The DNA here is from genome assembly GCA_905234715.1 of uncultured Saccharofermentans sp. Classification (GTDB taxonomy): domain Bacteria; phylum Bacillota; class Clostridia; order Saccharofermentanales; family Saccharofermentanaceae; genus Saccharofermentans. Next base: position 20,521 of record CAJOJI010000001.1, on the reverse strand, counting down.
ATAAGACCTAAGGAATATCCTTACTTTATCTCAAATGCATATTTCCACACCATCGACGGATTAAGAGATGAGATCAGCGAAGCAGGTTTTAAGGTAACAGAGAGTGCTGCTGTCGAAGGCTGTTCATGGATCACTCCCGATATTGCTGAGAAGTGGAAAGATGACGATAAGCGCGAGAGACTTTTAAAGATAATAAGGACCACGGAACACGAAGAATCCATGATGGGCATCAGCCCTCATTTCATCATCTCTGCCACAAAAGCATAAACAGCGTTTAGTATAATAAGAACAGCAATTCTTCAAACGAGGTGAACACGGCATGAAGATCACTACCGGAGATACAATGCATGTTTACGGTGCGATCGGCGCAGGTGTTGATTACACGGTCAGGTTCAAGGTCAGACTTAAAGATAATGTCGATCCTGTTGTGTTGTTCTCTGCTGTATCTTTTGCATCTTCAAGATTCCCTTATTTCATGGGGCGCCTCGTATGCACAGGCGACTCCTATGAATATGCGGATAACGATCTTCCGATAGTGGTACGTGAAGGTGATTCTCGTGTAATCCTGAATTCTGAAGAAACCAATTTTCACGTCTGGTCTGTGTCATATAAAGAAGACTTCATTTATCTGGATTTCTTCCATGGCATTACGGACGGCACCGGAATGTACAGAGTGCTTGCGGTGATCCTTTATAACTACTGCAGGATGTTTTACGGAATAGATGAAATACCTGAACTTGAATCTTCAGATATCGCTGCCGAGATGGCAGATCCGCAGGACACGATGGAAGAAGTGCCTGCTCCTGATGCGGCATATTCTCCTGCTTTTACATTGGAGACTGACGGCGGACTTACTAAGTCATCACCTCTGATCTGGGACATAATAATCCCTGAAGATGCCTTCGTGAAATTTGTGCGCGAAAACGATTCGACTCCGGGCACGATGGTCGAACTCCTGATGGGTAAAACAATCGATTCTTTATATCCTGAAAGGACCAAGCCTATCGTCAGCGCATATGTCATCAATGCGCGTCCCATGGTCGGTGCTGAAGCTACAAACCATAACTGTCTCGGCATGTCGGTTTTCGATTATTCTCCTGTAGTAAAGTCGATGCCTCTTGAAATGCAGGGCACGGTTTACCGCGGCAAGACATTCGTTCAGAGCAGGGAAGAGCAGGTAGCATCAGGACTTGCAGTAAATGCATCAGTTGTTAAAGGAATAATGTCATCGACACCATCTTTGCAGGAAAGAAAAAATATCTTTACGGCGATGTTCAACGGCGGTGAAGGATTTATAAGTTATCTGGTAAGTTATCCGGGAAAATGGAAGTATCCTTCGATCGGAGAATACATGAAGGAATTCTGGACCCATCCGCCATGCACTTTCAGCCTTATGGTCCTTTTAGGTGCGGCAGGCGGTAATATTTCTCTTTCAGTCCAGCAGAGATTTGAAGGAACGTCTGTAGCAGATGCTTTCCTTGCACTTCTTAAAGAGAACGGAATACCTTATGAAGTCGTGTCTTCAGGCGCAAGTGATGTTGCCGGATTTGAGGCACCTTAATTCCGGGATCCTTATGTTATAATCCTTAATTATCTGAGCCAGGATGCTCAGAGAGGATATAGGAATTCAATATGAAAAATACTGACATGACAGTCCCCTGTGATGATGGTTTTATCAACATCAGGGTAGGGGCGATTATTCTGAAAAACGGGAAGTTCCTGATGGTCGGCAACAGCCGTGTCGACTATCTTTATTCAGTGGGCGGCAGGATCCGTTTCGGAGAGACTGCGGAAGAAGCAGTGATCCGTGAAGTATTCGAAGAGACAGGAATTAAGATGGAAGTCGACAGACTTGGCTTTATTCACGAGAATTATTTCTACGGTGATTTGCTTTCAAGGAGGGGAAAGCTGATATATGAGGTGTCGTATTTCTTCTATATGAAAGTTCCTGAAGATTTTGAACCTGTATCAAGCGACTTTACCGAAGACGGATGCAAAGAGCATCTTGTGTGGGTATCTCCTGAAGAAGAGAAAACCATGTACCCTGAGTTTTTCAGAAGCGAACTGAAATGCCCTTCTGAAACTGTAAGGCATTTCGTGACTGATGAGAGGAAAGAAAAATGATAACCGATTCTTTTGATAACAGTGAAGCGATAATCTCTCCGGCTTCTTTTTTCGGAGAGCAGAAAAAGATAGTAGATACAACAGTTATCACATTCTCACGTGAGATATTCGAGACGGTGCTCAATACCTATCCCAACGAAAAGATCGAGGAGTTCCGTTCATGCAATCTGATAAGGCCGATCCACTTGATCGATGTTGACGGCATGAAGCTCGGATTTTATCTTTCTGAAGTAGGATCCTGCCTGGCATCTACGGATGTAATGGAAGCCAACTGGAAGATAGGCTCGGATAAGTTTATTCTGTTCGGATCGTGCGGAGCATTGGATCCTGATAAGATCAACGGCAGATATATCATTCCGACACAAGCTTACCGCGATGAAGGAATGTCTTATCATTATGCGCCTCCTGCAGACTACATCGACATAAAGAATGCGGATTTCCTTGCAGGCCTATTTGATGAAAAAGGACTTCCTTTCATCAAAGGAAAAGTCTGGACGACCGACGCACTTTACAGAGAAACCAGAGATCTCGTAAAGCAGCGTAAGGACGAAGGCTGCATAGCAGTCGAAATGGAGCTTGCTGGTGTTCAGGCCGTGTGTGATTATCACGGTTTTGAACTGTACGATTTCCTGGTTGCGGGCGACGTTGTCGATCAGCCTGATTACACTCCCGAGGGACTGCATGAGGCTAATCATTCGCTCGATAAATTTGACATTGCTATCGAGATCGCAAAGAGGATAAAAGGAGAATGTTAAATGGAAAAACTTGAGTTGTTTGTTAAGCAATTAACACCCGATATCTATTTGATGGATGAAGGACACATGGCTTCAGGTTATTTTGTTATAGGCGAAGAAAAGGTCTGTGTCATCGACACGATGAACGGTTTAAACGACCTTAAAAAAGCAGTAAGGAAAGTTACTGACAAGCCTATCGTTGTCGTAAACACGCACGGACATCCGGATCACATTTTCGGCAATCTTTATTTTGATGAGGCGTATCTCGATCCCAAGGATTTTGAACTTGCTGAATCGTTCACAAAGCTTCCTGAATTCATAACAGAAACCGAAAAATACGGTCTGAAGATGCCGCCTTTTAAAGCAATAAATGAAGGCGATGTAATCGATATCGGAGGAAAGACATTGGAAGTTTTCGAGCTGCCCGGACATACACCCGGAAGCATCGTACTGCTTTTGAGAGAAGACAGGATCCTCTTTACGGGTGATGCGATAAATCACCATCTTTGGATGCAGCTTGACGGCTGCTCGCCGCTGCCTGAATACGTAAAAGCTCTGGACAGGATAATGTTCCTTGAAGACAGGGCTGACCGCATCCTTCACGGTCATGCACAGGATTTTGATGATATATCTCTTATCAGATGCATGCGCAACGGAATCCGGGAGATATGCGAAGGCAAGACCGCTGAGGATAAACCGTACGAATGGTTTGGAGGCGTCGGAAAGCAGCACGCTTTCAGCCTCTTGGAAGGAAAGAAATACAGCAGTGAGAACAGCGTTATATGTTATACTCCTGCAAGTAATTTAAATAAGAATCGTGAGGGCGAAATATGATCTTATCTGACAGAACAATACTTAAGATGCTTGAAGAAAAAACACTTGTGATCGATCCTGTTACAAAGGAACAGATCCAGCCTGCAAGTGTTGATATCCGTTTGGGACGCACATTCAGCGTTGTTGATGATACGCCTTCAAGCGTCATCACATTAGAAAATGAGATCAAGTACAAGACCATCACGACAGATACATATCTCATAATGCCGGGACAGTTTGTCCTCGCAACCACGATGGAATATTTCGAGCTCCCCGATAATCTGACTGCATTTGTTGAAGGAAGAAGCTCACTCGGAAGAATGGGACTTTTCATTCAGAATGCCGGATGGGTAGATCCGGGCTTCAAGGGCGAGATCACGCTTGAACTTTATAATGCAAATAGATGCGCAATTGAGCTTAAGGCGGGAAGAAGAGTAGGCCAGCTCGTTTTCGCCGAGATGGATGATCACGCTATCAATCCTTACGACGGTAAGTATCAGGGACAAAGAGGCGCTACCGGTTCAAGGGTTTTCAGAGACGCTGAAAATAAGTGATATAGTACCGAAGCAAAACTAAGAGGAATCACGCTATGGATAAGACATATAAGAAAAAGATCATTGGAATGGCAATACCTGTACTGGTCTCGCTTCTGATAATAGTCATCTGCACCTTATGCCAGAAGGGAATTATCAGGCAGTTCGGTAAGTTCATTCTGGGAAATCCGCAGTATTCATCCCTGATAACTTCAGGCTATAGTCCCAAGACTATTGTACCTGTCTATATGTTTGCGACTGTTTTTTCTGGGGTGCTCCTTCTTATTGCCACCATAATCGTGGTATCGAGTGAGAAAATGAAGACCAAAACAGGTGCGGGAATTGCTCTGATAATTTACTACTTTGCTTCTATTTCGGTTGGTTTTATCTATTATGTAGCCGGCGGCGACAAACTTATCTTCGGCCGGGATGCTTCACTTAACATCGATATTCTATCGATGGTTACGAGTCTTCTTGTATCACCCGTGATGATGGTCTATTTTGCATTCTTCATGGTGACGGTAATTACCTTCATCATCAAGTCGAAAAAAATTCAGAACAATAAAACCTGATCAGATATTTCTGTATCTTGCGTCTGTGAATATGCCGGATATTGTTCCGTAGGCAATGATGTTTCCCGTATTGCCTTCGGTGTCTGTATCGATCTCTTCAAAGAATTCTTCAAGTCTCGGATTGGCAGCGTTTAATGCACCTTTAAGTCTTGTCGTCGGTGCTCTTAAAGCTATTACATAAATATCGTAAATGTGTGTATATCCGTGTCCGAGATGCGGTCCGTTATATTCGGTAAGATTGGATGTCCATCCCTGAGGGAGTTCAGTCGTTTTGATTCCTGCAGATTTCCACTGAAGAAAACCGTTTGAATTTCTGTCGACCATATAGATGACGTATTCTTCAGCGCCTTCGACAGGCTCCCATGAAAGCTGAGGTGAAAGGTTCTCGCCTAAGAATGTGTTGGATGTTATGTCTGCCCATACGCCGTCAACAAGATCCGTCGATGTTACTTCGAAAGAATCGTATTCTTCAAAATAGATATGGCATAAAGGTTCGGTCGACTGCGGATCGATGCGTGTGGTTTCCGTGATCTCAGGTTCGGCCGTTGTTGCTTCTGTTTCAACTTCTGCCGTAGTTGTAGGTTCCATTGAAGAGGAAGTTGTTCCGGCAGGTTCAGATGAGCAGGACGTGATTCCTGCGAGGACAGATGCCGTAAGTATTACTGATACTATCTTTAATCTCTTCATATGGTTATTCCTTTTCTTTCCCGAAATCGAGATAGATTATAGCAAAAAACAATATTTATGAAGACATACTAAATTATGCTTGATGTTTGAATTCTTGAGAATAAACCCATTGACACGATAGGTAATACATGTTAACTTTATCGCATCATATCGGAGGAGGTAAGACAATGAAAAGCATTCAGGCCACTATGATCTGCATGTGCCCTGCTTTAGTCACCCTCCCGCATATGACCGGAGTGATCTGATTACCCATGACATAAAGATCGCAAAGCAAAATGGTTACTGTACGGGAGTTCTTAAAAAAGAATTCCCGTTTTTGTTTTTGTAAAAATAATTGTTAAAGGAGAATTAAAACATGAGCAGTAAAGACAAGAACAGAAACAATTTAAAGAAGATCGCATACGCAGGTGTGCTCGCAGCCTTGATATTTGTAGGCACTGAACTTCACATTCCGACAGCGATCGGACACATCAATTTAGGTGACCTTATGATACTGGTAACTTCATACATAATGGGACCTTTTGCATTCGTTCCCGCAGCGATCGGATCGACACTTGCAGACCTTCTTGCCGGTTATCCGCAGTATGCAGTTGCTACATTTCTCATCAAAGGTGTGATGGGCCTTATTGCAGGTTTGCTGCTTAAGAGAAATGCTCAGGGAAAAGTTTCCCTCGGAAGAAAACTGTCAGCATCTTTCATTGCCGAACTCATCATGATCGCCGGTTATTTTGCATTTGAATCACTGCCGTTTATGTATGGTGTTGAAGCGGCATTGGGTTCGGTTATTCCCAACGGTATCCAGGCAAGTGCTGCGATCGTCGGAGCAGTACCGCTTATGTACGTAAAACTTTTCGATAAGTATCAGCTGTCACAGCATAGTGAAGTAAATAAGAATAAGCAGAAGACAGTTATCTCTTAATACGCGAAAGCAAGTAAAACAGGAATTTTCAAGAAAGCGAAAAAAAATTTCAATAAACCTATTGACATGGTAGGTTATGAGTAGTAAAGTATCGCCATCACAACGAAAGGAGGAGTGAGAAATGTATAGAACAACTAATACAACAGCTAACATGATGATGTGTTGTCGAATGCTCGGCTCCCGGGTGCGCTATATGGCCCAGGGCGGAAGAAGACATTCCTCACGCCTTGAGAACGATCGATGTTAAAGCAGTAAATTGCATTTGAACATATGCCATGCGCCCGGGAGATAAATCACTCACCGGGCATTTTTATGCCAAAACAAATCATTCTTAAAGCGAAAAGCTAAACAAAACACATCTAAAGGAGATTACCAAAATGAAAAACATAATTAAGAAGGCTATTGCCGCAGGACTTTTATTCGCAATCACAGGATCATTCGCAGCATGCGGAAAAGCAGCGCCCACACAGGTTAATACAAATGTAGGCAGCGATACGCAGACAGAAGCTCAGGCTGATGCACAGGCTAATGTAGTACTTAAGGTAGGCGCAAACATCACACCTCACGCAGAGATCTTGGAAGTTGCAAAGCCGATCCTCGCAGAGCAGGGAATCACTCTCGAGATCGTAAGACTTGAAGATTCCGTTACACCTAACACAGGCGTTATCGAAGGCTCACTTGACGCAAACTATTTCCAGCACGTTCCTTACCTCGAACAGTTCAATAAAGAAAACGGTTCAGATCTTGTTTCAGTTGGCGCAGTCCACTATGAACCTTTCGGCATCTATGCAGGCAGAGTAAAAGATCTTAAGGACCTCCAGGATGGCGCAGTGATCGCAGTTCCCAACAATGTAACAAACGAAGCAAGAGCACTTCTCCTCCTCGCACAGGAAGGCATCATCAAGCTTAAGGACGATGCAGGAATCAATGCAACGGTAGAAGACATCGTAGAGAATCCTCTTAACATTCAGTTCAAGGAACTTGCACCTGAGCAGCTCGTTGCAGCACTCCCTGATGTAGATGTAGCAGTCATTAACGGTAACTATGCGATCGAAGGCGGCCTCCACGTAAGCCAGGCACTTGCTGTTGAAGCTAACGACGGTCTTGCAGCACAGACATACGGAAACATCATTGCAACATCACCTGATAAGGCAAACGATCCTGCAGTAAAGGCTCTCATAGAAGTTCTTCAGGGACCTGAAGTTGCAAAGTTCATCGAAGATACATACGACGGTGCAGTAGTACCTCTCTTCGGTTAATAGATAAACAGGAGAAAAGCACGATGATCGGATTTGAGTATTACAACCCCGCGAAAATAGTTTTCGGCGAGGACAGCGAAAAGAAATTGAAGTCTCTTTTATCGCAACATAAAGTCAGTTCACTCCTATTGGTATACAGCGGAGACTTCATCAAAACACTGGGTATTTACGACGTCATCACTGACGCAGTAAAGGAACTCGGGATCAAGTTCTCGGAGAGTGGTGAAGTAGTACCAAATCCGTCCATCGAGCTTGTCAGAAAGCTTGTCGCAAAGGGCAAGGAAGATAAAGTTGACTTCGTTCTCGCAGTCGGTGGTGGCAGCTCCATCGACACCGCCAAAGCGATAGCTCTCGGTATACCGTACGATGGCGATGTCTGGGATTTCTTCGATAAAGGTGTTACTCCCGAACACGTTCTTAACATCGGAGTCATCGCGACAACGGCATCGAGCGGTTCCGAGACGTCCAACTGCGCGATCCTATCATACGGTGAGTGGAAGAAAGGTTTTGAAGATGACCGCATTATCCCAAAGTTCGCGATCATGAACCCCAGGTACACGGTAAACCTTCCTTCGTATCAGACCTTCGTGGGAATCGCAGACGTGTTGTCACACCTTCTCGAAAGATATTTCTCTGATGAGAAGAATTCAGATACGACAGACTACCTTATCGAAGGCGCCGTAAGAGCATTGCTCGTCAATGCAGACAGACTTATCGAAGACCCTACGAACATCAACGCAAGAGCAGAGATACAGTGGCTCGCATCAGTAGCACACAATAATTTCCTTGATGCCGGAAGATCGGCAGACTGGGGATCACACCGTATCGAGCATGAACTCTCTGCACAGTACAACATCACACACGGAGAAGGAATGGCTATCGTCTTCACAGCTTGGACTAAGTACATTGCTGACATCAAGCCCTGGAGACTTGCACTTCTCGCAAGCAGAGTCTACGGCAAGGATCCGTACGACTATTCAGAAAAAGAACGCGCGCTTCTGTTATCGGAAGAACTCGAGAAGTTCTTTAAGAAACTGGGACTTAAGACACATCTGTCCGAACTCGGAATAACTGACAAGGACTTTGAGGTTATGGCACAGCGCGCAACAAAGGGCGGCAGCGTAGGACACTATGAACCGCTCGACTCACAAAAGATAGTAGAGATCTTAAAGATCGCACTTTAAAAAATACCGGGACTAAATTGCAAAAAAGGAGATTACTAAAAATGGCAAGAATCAAATTGGTAGAACAGAACGAAGCAACAGGCGCAGAGAAGGAGCGCTATGACGAGCTCGCAGGAAGAAACGCAGTTACCAACATGAAGAAGGGACTTCTTAACGATGCAGCAACATACGATGCATACATGGCTTGGTACACATCCTGGAAGAGACTCGTTGAAGTAATCGGCGAAAAGGATGCGATCCTCTACGCTCACAAGATCTCTACAACAAACTCATGCCAGCTCTGCTCACTCTTCTTCATCAGTGACGTAAAGGGTTTGGGTTTGGATCCCGCTAACCTCGTTTACGATGAGAAGGAAACAGTTCTCACAGAACTCGCTGAACAATATGTTAAGAATCCTACTGCAGTATCTGATGAGCTCTTCGACAAACTCAGAAAATTCTTTAACGATCAGGAACTCGTTGTCATCGTAGGATTTGCAGGTCAGATGATCGCAACAAACAACTTCAATGCAGTATTCAAGATCGACGTTGATAAGAGACTCCTCCCGTTGATAGACGAATTCAAGCCTGCAACATGGAGAGAAAACATCAAGTAATAAACTACGACAATTCGTTATCGAAAATCTGACAAAAACTTAAATTGTTTTTAGGAGATTCAGAAACCTAAATATTTAGACGAAACCGCCTGTTTTGAGCGATTTCGTCTTATATTTTTGTGAGCGAGCCGTTATAATAAATCCAGCGCGTTTTTGGGGGTAATTATGTTTAAGCGTCTGGTACTGATCGTCTGTTCACTCGTATTGTGTGTTGCCTTATCTTCATGTGCAACTGCAGAAGTTCCGGCAGAAGAATATGCTGCGGGAGGAAATGTTCCTTCTGAAGAGAAAATGTCTGATTCAGAGTCTTCATCTGAAGAGACAACAGAAGAATCTTCTGAAACAACCATTGCTTATCAGGCACATTCAGAAACGCTCGTAGTTGTTTTCTCATGCACTGGAAATACAAAAGCAGTTGCCGAACAGATCGCCTCCATGACCCAGTCTGATTTCTATGAGATACTTCCTTTCGAACCTTATACGGAAGCTGACTGCGACTGGACAGATTCAAACAGCAGATGTTCCATAGAACAGAACGATCCTTCGTATAGACCGCAGATAAGCAGCGAGCCTATCTCTCTTGAAGGATATAAAGTGATCTTCATCGGTTATCCCATCTGGTTCTCACAGGCTCCGAGGATAATGGATACATTTGTAGAGACTTACGATTTCGGCGATGCAGTCGTCATTCCTTTCTGCACATCAGGCAGCAGCGGCATCGGAGACAGTGCAACCAACCTTGCTGCAAATGCAGGCAGCGGAAGATGGATCGAAGGTCAGAGATTTGCAGGTGATGCAACCGAAGACGAGATCAGGGAATGGCTTAAGGGAATTACTTTCTGATTTAGACTTATGAATAATCCATGGGAAGAAATTAAACTCGAAGACTACGAGAATCACATGAAACTTGATTCCGTAATGCAGCTTCAGACAATGAATTCTTTGATGAAGGAACAGTTTGAAGCATATCCTGTTTCCACTGCAATGGTACTCGGTATCGCAGGCGGAAACGGCTTGGAACACGTAAGCCCGGATAAATATGAGACCGTCTACGGCGTAGACATAAATGTAGATTATCTCCGTGTGGTATCAGAGCGTTATAAAGATCTTGCCGGTGTTCTTAAATGCTTATGCATCGACGTGACAAAAGATGCGGATAAGCTTCCTCATGCTGAGCTTGTCATAACAAATCTCCTTATAGAATATATCGGTTACGATGCTTTCAAGAATGCAATAAGCAAGATAGATCCTAAGTATGTTTCATGTGTTATCCAGATCAACACTGATGAGAACCAGTGGGTATCTGATTCTCCTTATCTTCATGCCTTTGACAGACTCGATGAAGTCCATCACCAGATGGAAGAAAATGCTTTATCTGAAGCTATGAGTGATACCGGTTATTCACTTATCTTCCAGGACAGAAAAGATCTTCCAAACGGAAAAGCACTTGTCAGACTGGACTATAGCAAGGCGTGAATCACACGCATTTTTCAAGACGGAAAATTTGCTCAATCCCGATAAATGTGAGAGTATAACAGGCGAAAAATCTTTAAAGAAAGAGTGTTACCTGTGACTAAAGTTATTGTCGGAATGTCGGGCGGAGTTGACAGCGCTGTTGCTGCTTTACTATTGAAGCAGCAGGGCTATGAAGTCATCGGCGTTACTCTGCGTACATGGGGTTCTGAAGAAGAGGGCGACAGCAGATGCTGCGAGATCGACGAAGCAAGACGCATCTCTGATATTCTCGGCATCAAATACCATCCGCATAACTGCACGTCGCTTTTTAAGCAGAAGGTCGTAACACCTTTTGTCGACGCATATCTTGAAGGTCTCACTCCGAATCCGTGCATCGAATGCAACAGATATGTTAAGTGGGCCAAGCTCATGGAGCTTGCCGATATTTTCGAGGCCGAGTATGTTGCGACCGGCCACTACGCATTTATCGAGAAACTTCCTAACGGAAGATACTCTGTCCGCAAGGCTGCACACATTGCCAAAGATCAGACTTATATGCTCTATAAGCTCTCTCAGGAGCAGCTCGCACGCACATTAATGCCACTTGGAAAATACACCAAAGACGAAGTCAGAAAGATTGCTGAAGAAGCAGGTCTGCCTTGCGCACACAAAGAAGATTCGCAGGAGATATGTTTCGTGACCGAAGGAAGATATTCTGATTTTATCTGTGAGAATACAGACAAGCCGATTCCCGAAGAAGGAAACTTCGTCGATGAAGAAGGCAACATTTTGGGAAAACATAAGGGTATTTACCAGTACACCGTCGGCCAGCGAAAAGGACTCGGCATAGCACTCGGTTATCCCGCTTTTGTAACCAAGATAGATACGAAGAACAACACCGTTGTGTTGGGAACAGAAGATGCACTGATGTGCGATGAATTTCTTTGCAGGGAAGTGAATTTCCTGAGCATTCCCGGGATGCAGGCAGGAGAAACCGTAAGGTGTCTTGCAAAGGCAAGATACCATCAGACAGAGCGTCCGGCAACTCTCGAGATGCTTGAAGACGGACGCTTAAAAGTTAAGCTCGATGAAGCGGTAAAGGGAGTCTCGCCCGGACAGTCTGCAGTGTTCTACGATGAGAACGGATGCGTTGTCGGCGGCGGACTAATAGTGAGGGAATAAGCATGAACATGGATAAGAACTTAGTTGATTTTCTAATCACGGCCAAGAAGGCGACTTATGCAGGCAAAGGCGCAGAGACTGAATCCTCACGGGTTAAGTCTCATGACCTTATCTATAAAGACGGCGAATACATGTATTACGACACTTATCTCGGAGGAGATAAGTTTGCAGGCGAGGAAGCTCTGTGGATATCAGATGTTCCTGTTTGGAGCATGAATTATGTCGGAAGAGTAACCGGTGATAACTTCAGCGGAGATTTCCTTAAGGAAGCACTGCTGCGCGTTCCTGAAGACAAGCCTTTCAGAGGACCTGATGAATATTCAAACGACGGTTACACATATAAGTGCAGCATCGACGGCAACTATGAATGGTTTCAGGGCAAAGAGATAATCACGCTGAACGGCGAACTTATCTATGAGTGTTATTTCCACGGCGGACTAATCAAGTAATTAGTCATGAGCCTGATAAGAGAATCGATAAATGAGCGAAACACAATCAGAAAAGAAACAGGATTCTTTTGATGCGAATGACTTTAATTTTTCGAAAGTCGTTTCGATTCTTATAGCTGTATCGTACATTATTACTCTTTTGGTGAAAGGCACACCGTTTGACCTGAGTTCCACGCTGTCGAGGTTTACGATATTTTCGACTTCTGTAAATGTTGTCCCTTTTACAGGAATGCAGGTGCTGTTTATAGCATCGCTGGTGCTGGTCATATGCCTTGATGTTTTCAGCTTGGTATTTCTTGCAAAAGGGAAAGCAAAAGCAGGGGCGATATGCGAGGCCGTTTCTTGCTGGTCAGCCGTAATACTGTTCGTCTATTATGTTTGTGCGGTGTTCAGATTTTCCGTTAAGCCGACAAATAAAGGTTTTGCTCTGGTCATGTATTCCGCAGCCGGACTTTGGTTCCTTATTTGCGGAGTTGCTAATCTTGTTAAGTTCCTGAAGAATAAGGTTAAGCTCAAGATAGCTTTTTACCTTCCGGCTATTATCAGCTTTGTTCTTTTCCTTGTCCTTATGGTAATGATGACCAGGGTTGTTTTGATAAAGCAGAGTTATGATGCTTACAATAAAGACGTTTTTGGATGTGATCCTTCTGCTTCTGTTCAGGCCGGTAATTTTCTGAGAGGCGCAGTATCCATAGATGATGTTGTTTACTGTGTACAGAAGCTTTCTGATAATGAATACGGTATTGTGAAGATCGGTGGAGACGGAAGCAGGGAAGTGCTGGATAAAGCGGCTTTTATCGCAGATCACAATCTGGTGGTAAACGGTGATTTTATCTACTACCTTAAGTATCCCGGCTTCTGGGAAGATGTTTATATTGCTCCGTCAATGACAAAAGAAAACAGTAACTTCAAACTCTGCACGCTTAATATCAAGACAGGTGAGGTAAGAGAGCTTTATTCGGATTCTTTTGCCGATAGTGTCGGGATTTATTTATTTGATGCCTTGCTTATTGGTATGAGAGACAACAGGATATTCATGCTTTCGAGATCAGCAATAAACCATGCGTACTATGAAATTTACTGTATCAATGTTGTCGATGGATATCCCGATCCGGCTTCGGTTTACAGATATGCATGGAATATTAATCTTACGTCGTCATTTTATGACAGAAGCGGAGACCGCGAAACTCTCTATAACGGTCTGATCGTCGACTACAACAATTTCTATCATGTTGTATATGGTGATGTTTGTTATGAGCATGAATATACCGAACAACTTCAGATCCTCGAAAGGAAATGGCATAACGAATCATGGACCTGGGAAGACTCATACCACAACAGTGTTTTCGGAACAGTCATGGATTATAACGTCTATAACGGTATTTTATATTATGCCAGAATAAATTGGGATACGAGGCTTCTTGAAGTTTACAGGCGGGATGATCCGGATACGGATGTTCTGATTGGAACGATTGATGTTGATGCGATAGACGGTTATATCAACCGGACCGAGATAGTCATTTCCGATTCTTATCTGGTGGTTGTCTGCGGAACTGAATACTATATCCTTCCGTCTTAAGCACGGTCTATATTACCAACTCCCCCTAAATCTGATAAAATACAAAGAACGTTTGGAATACGTGATAGATTTTTCGGAGGACTATTTAATATGGAAAACAATAACTACAATAATCAGCAGTATCAGCAAACTTATCAGCAGCCTTACCAGCAGCAACCGCAGTACACATATCAGCAGCCTAACGATCCCGCATATATGGCTACGGTGAGTGAATTTCTTAGGAATGCGATCATTGCGTGCGCAATCTCATCACTTCCGGTAGGAAGCATCATTGCGATCTTCATGGCTACAAAGAACAGGAAGAATCTACTTGAGTATCTCGATAAGGGCGGACTTCATACACCCAGAGTCAAGACAAGTTCCTGCTTGAGCCGTGCAGCACGTTATTCCGGAATCGGTTGTACGATCCTTTGGGGAATATATGCACTTTATTTCGTGCTCGTGTTCGTCGTTATGATCATTACTCTGATCGCAAACACCAATTGATCCCGTAAGAAAACTGATTAAACAAGAAGTGGTCCCGCAATTGCAGGACCACTTTTAATTTGTTCTGATGTTTTTCTGAAGATCAGATATACGTTCCAAGATAAGCGAACTCCGTGGGTTCGGCATCTAATTCGCAGAGAAGTGAGATGACTTCTTCGGAATATGCGGATGCTTCGAAATCGAGATAGAACATGAATTCGAAGTCTCTTCCTGCAATGGGACGTGATTCGATCTTGGTGAGGTTCAATCCGAGCGAAGAGAACTTGGCAAGAGTATCTGCAAGTGCGCCCGGTGTGTGGCCCAATGCGAGCATGACGGATGTCTTTGATGCACCGGGGAAGATCATGAGCTCTTTTGTGATGCAGATGAATCTTGTGTAGTTATTGTCTGTGTTCTGAATATCATCTTTGATCGCTTCCAATCCGTAGAGCTGCTGGCAGTCTGCTGATGAGATCGCAGCGACGTCCTTGCGGCCTGAATCTGCAACGCTCTTTGCTGCAACGGCTGTGTTCTCAACGATGTTTACCTTGATGTCCGGATGCTCTTTTAAGAACTTGCTGCACTGGCCGATAGCCTGGTTGTGGGAATATACCTCGCGGATGTCTTCGAATCTTGCTCCGTGGTTTGCAAGGAGCTTATGTGTGATCTTTAACTTGTAGTCTCTTACGATGTGGAATTTGTGGCCGACCATGAGGTCATAGACCTGAGTTACTGAACCGAATGAGCTGTTCTCAATGGGGAGGATGCCGAACTTGCAAAGGCCGGATTCGACTGCCTGGAATACGCCGTCGAATGTTCTGAAATACATGATGTTTGCGTGACGGAAGATCTTGTCTGTTGCGATCTGTGAATAAGCGCCTTCGATTCCCTGGCAGGCAACCATGGGTGACTTGGGGAATTCCTTGGGAGTGGTCTCGAGCGCTTGGTGGATCTGGTCTGCGAGCTCGGTGCGTGTGCCGTACTCCATGTTGCGGTATGAGTGGCTGAGATTGAACATCGTGGTGAAGAGTACGCGCTCGTAGTTGTCGATAAGTGAGTTTGACGTCTCAAGTCCTGCAAGATAGCTTCGCTCGTAGCGTCTGCTCTTCAGCGCGATCTCGGATTTGGTCAGGGTCTCGTTCGCTGCCTTGCTCGCTTCCAAACGTTCAGCGAAAAGCTCCTTTCGATCTCTTCAATTCTCTTTCCGGCCTGTTTCTGTGTCATGTTCTTGTCCTCCGTCAAATTAAAAGCCCCGCAGTCTTGTTCACTGCGGGGCCATATAATCGTAAATCAAGTTGTTATTTACATGCAGTGAACTATCAGCCCTTATTTCTAAAGGCAAAAAAGAACTCACGCCATGTAAATGCAAAATTAGTCATGTGGCAATTATATACCTTTGAACAAGTTTGTAAACACTTTTATTCAAATCTGTTCGAAAACTTTTTCGCGGGTGGTTTTCTGCAGTCGGAATATGCTGACCCTCAAGCACGACTCTCCTTTTAAAAGTTCAGTCAAAAGTTCCGTCTCCAGACGGAAGTTTAGACGGAACTTTTGCGAAAAACACACAGAGTTCAGTTAAAAGTTCAGTCTATAGACGGAAGTTTAGACTGAACTTTTTCGGGCGGATGTTCTCTCATTGAAAAATCAGGCCAAAGTATGATGTCCGTTAACACCAAGCCCCCTTAAACCGCTTGTAATATAAAAAGACCATAATTTATGCTACAATTTCTTCCTATGAAGATCAGAGCGTTTACAGCAATACTTGTCTGCAAGGTCATAAGGGGCCTCGCAAAACTGATGGGCAGGGGCTCGAGTTTGCCGGGCAAATATGCCCTCAAGATATGTCCGGATATCCTCTCCGAATTAAAGCTTCCGGAGCTTTCTATTGCTGTCACCGGATCTAACGGCAAGACATCCACAGTAGAGATGATCGCGCACATTTTAAAGAGCAACGGTCTTAAGGTTGCATATAATAAAGAAGGTTCCAACCAGATAGAAGGTGTTGTTACTTTCCTTATCGGTGATTCCACCATGGAAGGAAGGGTAAAGAGCGATGTCGTTCTTCTCGAAGCCGATGAGAGATATGCAAGACGCGTATTCGGATATTTCCATCCCAAGTATTTCGTTATCAATAATCTCTACAGGGATCAGATGACCAGAAACGGCCACCCGGAGTGGATCAGGAGCATCATCGCAGATGCAGTCTACGATGACATGGAACTCATATTAAATGCCGACGACCCACTGGTCGCAAGCTTTGGCAAGGACAGGGATGGCACTATCTATTTCGGTGCCGACAGACTGCCTTCTGATACTGAAAAACACGAGGGAATCTATAACGACGGCAAGTACTGCCCCATCTGCAAAAAGCCGATGGAATACGAATACTACCACTATAACCACATCGGTAAGTTCAGGTGCACATCCTGCGGTTTTGCAAGGCATGACACCGACCATGCCCTTACAACCGTAAACGATGCGGGAGATCATGCATCAGTCATTATTGACGGTGAATACGAAGTCCCTGTTTTCTTCACGGGAATCTACCATTGCTACAACATTCTCGCGGCTTTCACGGCTTCGGTCGTTGCGGGCATTGCGCCCTGGAAAGCGGCTGAATCTCTCGGAGGATATATCCTCAAGTCAGGACGTATCTCAGACTTTACTCTCGGCAAAGTCGAAGGCAGACTTCTTCTTTCAAAGCATGAGAACTCGGTATCTTACGACCGCTCCATAGATGTCGTTGTAAACGATAAGCGCAAGAAGAGCGTGATG
Organism: uncultured Saccharofermentans sp.; assembly: GCA_905234715.1. GTDB lineage: Bacteria > Bacillota > Clostridia > Saccharofermentanales > Saccharofermentanaceae > Saccharofermentans. The sequence goes on along the minus strand of CAJOJI010000001.1, from coordinate 3,195 downwards.
ATAATAGTCGATGCAATCAGTCGTAAATATTACACATCCGATTCGAGCTGGCTTTGGGACATCAATTTCGAGAAGTTTAAAGACGCTGACCTTGATAAGATCATCCTCGCAGGACAGTACTGTGACGACCTGGCCGTAAGATTCGATCTGGCCGGTATCGACAGTTCGAAGATAGAGGTTTTCGAGAGCGTGCAGGGAGCAGCTGATTTCTGCAAAGAAAAGCTTGATTCGTTCCTTTATGTGATCACGTGTTTCTCCGATAAGGAGAAGATCCTCTCCATCGTAACAAGGAGGGAACTCGCATGAACGTGAAGATCCTTTATCTCTATCCCGATTTCATGAGCCTTTACGGCGACAACGGCAACGTCAGGATCTTAGAACGCAGGCTCAAAGACCAGGGCTTTGATGTTGAGATCACAAGCCGCACGATAACTGATACGGACATCACTTTCGATGACGTTGATTTCGTATATATGGGCTCAGGATTTGAATCCAACAGAAACCTTGTCGCAGCACATCTCGCACAGTTCAAGGACAGCCTTGTAAAAGCAATAGATGACGGTGTCCCGATGCTCTTTACGGGCAACAGCTATGACATCCTCGGCGATAAGATCGTGATTTCAAAGAGTGATGACATCAAGGGTCTAGGCATCTTTGATTTCAATATCATTGACCAGACCGAAAAGCGTTATACCGGCGACGTTGTTCTTGAAGACGAAGAAAAGCGCCAACTCTATGTTGGTTTCGTTAACCGTGCCGGTGTCCCCAAGGGTGAAGGATCGCTTGCTTTTGAAGTTACGAAAGTTATCGGCAATGTGCCGCTTACAAGAGACGGTGTCCGTAAGAATAACCTTCTGGGCATCAGCCTTATTGGTCCGCTCCTTTTAAAGAACCCGAAGATTGCCGAATCGTTCGTAAAGATCATCTGCGAACGCAAGGGTGCCGAATATAAGGAAATCAGCTATCCCCACTCTGAAAAGAGCCACGACAAGACCAAGAAAGCCCTTCTCAACGCTGAGGTCTGATTCTTTAATTAAAAGATTTTTTATGGTATTCTTCTAAATTAGGAGGGATAGTATGGCTGATACAATTAAATGCCCGAATTGCGGGTCCAATCTCACACTTAATGCAGATACAGGATTATTGGATTGCCCTAATTGCGGCTCGTCTTTTGATCCTCAAAAACTTGCCGTAACTGTTGAAGAACTTGAGGCCAAACAGGCTGAACCTGATAATCCTTCAGAAGAAGCGGCGCAGGCCGAAGGCGCTCCCGAGCAGACCGAATTCGTCTGCAATGCGTGTGGCGCAAAGCTTGTAACCGATGCTCATACGGCTGCCACATTCTGCGCTTTCTGCGGATCACCGGCTCTCGTAGGAAAGAGACTTACTGAGCAGTTCCAGCCTCAGTACATGATCCCTTTCAAGTACTCCAGAAAGTCTGCCGAAGAAGCTTTCATCAAGTGGGCAGGCAAGGGTAAGTGGACACCTTTCGGATTTGTATCCAAGAAGAACGTACAGAAGATGACAGGTCTTTATGTACCGTTCTGGCTCTTTAATATCAACGCTACCATCGACGCTCACGGAACAGGTACCAAGTCTCACTACAGAGGTGATGACGAGATCGTCGAGACATTCAGTTTTGACAGAAATTCCCAGCTCAGCTGGACTAATGTTCCGCTCGACGGTGAGACAAGAATCGACGATGCGCTCATGGAGGCCATCGAACCCTTCGATTTTAATGCTCTTATGCCTTACGACTACAGATATCTGCCGGGCTTCTATGCCGACAGATACGACCAGTCTCCGCAGGACCTTGCAGGACGTGCGACAAAGCGCGGCATGGACGGAATCGACCAGGCTCTCAAAGGTTCGCTTAAGGGTACATACGACAGATTTACCATCAAGCAGAACATGAGCAGGATCGACTCCATGGAGGCAAACTACGCATTGCTTCCCGTTTGGTTCCTTTCTTACAAATACCGCAACAAGTATTACTACTTTGCCATGAACGGACAGACAGGCGAGGTTGCAGGAGAGGTTCCTGTAAGCCCTGTTAAGAAGACGATGTTCTTCTTCATCGTTCTCGGCATCCTGGCCGTAATCACAAGATTCATTCTGGGTCTTATCATGAGGGGGTTCTGGGGATGAGCGAAAACATGGATATCAATGAGATGAATCAGAATCAGGGTAAGGGCCCCAAGCTCTCTGTCCTGTCAGAACTCAACGGCGCTTCGATCGGTGTAGGCATCGGACTTATCTGCGTAATCATCGCCAGCCTCGTGTTTTATATCTTCATGAACCTTTCTCCGAAGAAGACGGTAAAGGTTGTTGACGACGCTGACCTTTTCACGAGTCAGGAACTTGATGACATTACCGATGCAGCGAAAAAGCTTTCCAAAGAGAAGGACATCAACGTTGTAATCGTAACAACAAACGACAAGGGCAAGAAGTATTCCAACTCCGATGCGGACGAGAAGAGATTTGCCGAAGATTACTACATGGATAACGTTAAGACTGTTCCTTTGCAGAACAACTCCGGCGTATGCATCCTTATCGACGTTACCCTCGATTACCAGGGCGGAAGATTCTTCTGGCTCTACACATACGGTACGGCTCATTTTGCCGTATCAGATGACGACTGTTACAGCCTTTTCAGAAAGTATCTTTCCGAGCTCGGCAGCGGCGAGTACGGCACTGCAGTTGAGGGCATTACTAAGGACCTCAATGATTTCTCATACCAGAGCTACGGTGCGATCGTATTCTTCACGATAATCATTCCTGTCGGCATGTCCCTTGTCATGACGGGACTTGCTTCTCCCAGGAGAAGACTCGACAAACTGCCTGCTATCAGCACATATTCTATTCCCGGCACCAACAGGGTCGAGAAGAATGACATATTCAAGAGCAAGAGTGTTATCCATCACACATCATCGTCTTCCGGCGGCGGATTCTCCGGCGGCGGTGGCGGCGGTTTTTCCGGTGGCGGCGGAGGAGGATTCTCCGGCGGTGGCGGCGGACGCTTCTGATGTGTTACAATATCGCGTAATTTGTATTAGCGAAGGATAATTATGCTCAGCATCGTCGTTCCTGCCTATAACGAAGGCGAACACATTTACGAGAATCTCATGATCATCGACAAGGCGCTTAAGGCGTTTACGTCGGACTATGAGATCATCGCAGTCAATGACGGCAGCC